>NZ_CP108494.1:0-304583 GCF_041435435.1 Streptomyces sp. NBC_01241
GGTGCGCAATTCCGGGTGGGTGGTCAGGGCTGTGAGTCAGAGCAGCTGAGGCGGGTGAGGTTGCTGGCGCGGCCGCGGGTCCAGTGGATGCTCGGTCCAGTGGGCGTCTAGGCGGATGAGGTTGATCGCGGTGGCGGGAGAAGGCGTGCTGGAGGCGGACTCTTCGGCAGCCCGCGGTAGCGGGCCCGGCGGATGCCGGCGATGTCGAGTGCCTGTCGGGCAGCGGCGGCGCGTTGCCGCGCCGCCGCCCCCTGGAGAACCGTGCGGGCAGGCTGGCCCCGCACACGGCTCAAGCAGGCCCCTATGGCTCACGGGCGGGCGAAGAAGGCTGGGCCTTGCCGGTGGCGGTGACAAGCCGTTGTCGGCAGGTGGGCGTGCAGGAGTTGGGCGGGTGGGGCGTCCGGTGCGCCCGGCCCGGTGATGACGATCGCCTTGGCGGGCTGATCGCTTTGCGGGTCGCCCGCGGCCTGGGCGTGCTTCCCACGCGATGGGGCTGGACGGCGGATGGTCAGCGTGCAGCAGAAGAGCTCCCGCAGAGCGGACAGCGGCCGTTCTGGCGGTTGAGCAGGTGCCAGTCGGCCTTGTCGATCAGCGGGATCACGTCCTTGCGCCGCCGCCGGGCCCAGTACTCGGTCAGTGCCGGGTCATCCGGAGACGCCCCGAACTTGACGAGCTGGTGCCGGACGATCTTCGTCCACGCGAACTTGGTGAGGAACCGTCCGCTGCCGCCGGTCTCCGAAGACCCACCGGTCACCCCGGCGGGGGTTGAACTCTCCGAAGTAGCGGTGCACGATCCAGTCCTTTGGCTTGTTCGCGTGTTCGTGCTTGGCCCACTTGTAGGCGAGCTGCCACACGTAGAAGTCCAGCGAGCTGAAGACCCTGCTGGACACCCCGATCCGGAAGTAGGCGGACCAGCCCCGGATGATCGGGTTGAGGGTCCTGATCACCGCCTCGGCATTGGACCCGCGCAGGTCCCACATCTCGGCGGCGAGCCGTTTCCGGATCCGTTTCACGGACGCCTTGCTGGGTTTGATCAGCAGTTTCCGGTTGCGATACAGCCGGACGTGGAAGCCCAGGAAGCAGAAGCCCTCGGTGAGGCGCACGATGCGCGTCTTGTCCTCGTTGAAGGCGAGCCCTCTGGGTTCCAGCCAGGCGGCGAGCCGCTGCTTGACCTCCTCGGCCTGCTCACGGCTGTGGCACATCGCCACCAGATCGTCTGCGTACCTCACCAGCACGGGGCTCTTGCGCATCACGCTCCCGGCGTGGATGCCGCTCGCGTGATACCGCACCCCGGCGGCCTCCTCCATTCCGTGCAGAGCCACGTTCATCAGCGCGGGGCTGATCACGCCCCCAACGCAATGGGCAACTTCTGCTTCGAGGTGACGCTCGGCTACCGGCGCTTGGAACTCCTTCCTCGCGCGGAGGGTGGCGAGCGCCGCTACGGGTGGTAGGTTTGTGACATGGTGCGTGGTGATCGTGTCGATAGCGTCGAGTACGCCCGGCGGGTCAACGCCGCCGCGGATCTGGTCGGGGCGGGTGCGCCCGTGGCCGCAGCCGCCCGCACGTTGGCGAGTAGGTACGGGGTGTCGGTGCGTCAGGCACGCCGGTATCTGGAGCAGGCCATGGCCGCTGGACATCTCGAAGTCCCCGAGTCGAGCGTGGTGTTCACTGTCAAGCTGCCGGAATCGCTGGCAGGACAGATCCGCGCCCGTGCCCACGAGAGCGACCGGGCGATCTCCGCGGTGGTGGCCCAGGCCCTGGCCGAATTCCTTGAGCGGGGTGCCCCGAGGGGCGGCCGGGCAGGTGAGCGGCCGGCCGGTGGAGGTGGAGGCGGTCTTCGACCGTCATGCGGCGGCGGACTTGTCCGCGGCCTATGCGGCGTTGGTTCCGCAGCGGCGGGCCCGGATACGGGATCGCCTGGAGCAGGCAGGAGTGAGCGATGACCAGCGTGGCGATCTACGCCCGGGTGTCCTCGGCCCGGCAGAAGAAGGACCAGACGATCAGCTCGCAGACCGCGGCCCTGCGCGCGCACGTCGCAGAACAGCGTCTTGAGCTGCCCGAGGAGTGGGTGTTCGAGGACGAGGGGCACTCCGGGGCGACCCTGGTGCGGCCCGCGCTGGAGCGGTTGCGCGACCTGGTCGCCCAGGTCGGCGTGGATGTGGTGCTGTGCTATGCGCCCGACCGCCTCGCCCGCAAGTTCGCTTACCAGGCCCTGCTGGTCGAGGAGTTCGCCCGGGCAGGCACCCGGGTGGAGTTCGTCCGCGGCCCACGCGGCGACAGCCCCGAGGACCAGCTGATGGTCCAGTTCCAGGGCATGTTCGCCGAGTACGAGAAGGCCCAGCTGATGGAACGCTACCGGCGCGGGAAGACCTACCGGGCCCGCTCGGGGGCGGTGAACGTGCTGGGCGGAGCCCCGTTCGGCTACCGCTACCTGCGCAAGACCCCGCGAGTGCGGGGCCACCTACGAGATCGTCGAGTCCGAGGCGGCGCTGGTGGTCGAGCTGTTCCGCCGCTATACCGACGACGGGGTCTCCATCGCGGACCTGACCCGCTGGCTCACCGACAGCGGCACTCCCACCCGCACCGGCAAGACCCGCTGGGACCGCAGCGTGGTCTGGGGCATGCTCAAAACCCCGGCCTACCAAGGGCAGGCAGCCTTCGGCAAGACCCAGATCCTCCACGAGTCCCCGGGCCTGAACCGCCGGGCCCGCCTGGAGGGCCGCAGTACTCCGCGCGCCGTCAAGACCGCCGACCGCCCCCGCGAGGAGTGGATCACCATCCCCGTTCCCGCGCTCGTCACCCCGGCCACCTTCGAACGCGCCGCCCAGCGGCTCGCCGACAACAAGCGCTTCGCTTCGCGCAACAGCAAGGTCCCCTCCCTGCTTCAGGGGCTGTCGGCGTGTGTGAGCTGCGGATACGGCTACTACCGCACCTCGACCACTACTTCCTCCGGCAAGAAGATCTACTACTACCGGTGCCTGGGCTCCGACGACTACCGCTACGCGGGCGGCCGGGTCTGCACCAACAAGCCCGTCCGCGCCGACTACCTCGACACCGTCGTCTGGGACCACATCATCGGCATGATCGCCGACCCGCACCTGATCCGGTCCGAGATCGACAAGCGGCTGGACCGTGCCCGCACCTCCGACCCCGCCACCCGCCAGCGCAGCCGTCTCGAACTGGCCCTGGCCAAGGCCACCGCAGCGATCACGCGCATGATCGAGGCGTTCCAGGAACAGCTCGTCACCATCGATGAACTGCGGGCCCGGATGCCCGGCCTGCGGGCCCGGGAGAGTAACCTGCGTGGCCAACTCGACGCGCTGGAAGCCCAGCTCGCCGACCGCGACGCCTACCTCAAGCTCGCTGACGACCTCGAAGGCTTCCTCGCCCAGCTCCGCGAGAACGCTGGGACAGCCGAGGTCCCCGAGCGCCAGCGCGTCCTGAGGCTCCTCGTCAAGGACGTCCTCGTCGGCCCCGAGAAGATCACCATCCGGCACCGCATACCCGTGCGTGAGCGCACCGCCGACGACCAGCATCAAGATCAAGACGCTACGGAGGGTGACTCATGCCCGAGTTACCCATTGCGTTGGGGGCGTGATCACACCGCCCTGGGGAGTTCCTCCCCGGTCTCGGTGAGCCGACCGTCCTCGACCACACCGGCCCGCAGCCACTGCGCGACCAGTTCCCGCGCGGGAAACGTGCCGAGCCGCCGGAGCAAGTGATCATGGTCGATCCGGTCGAATGCCGCCGCCAGGTCCGCGTCAAGTACCCATGGCCGACCAGGGTTGGGGCCCCGGCAGGTCAGAAAGATGGACTCGATCGCGTCATGACAGCCACGGCCGGGCCTGAATCCGTAGGACCTCGGCTCGAACCGTGCCTCCCACTCGGGCTCCAGAGCACCAAGGACCACAGCCTGAAGACAGCGGTCCAAGATCACGGGAATGCCGAGCGGACGCCGACGCCCGTCGGGCTTCGGCACATACACCCGTCTGACGGGCCGGGCCGTCCACGACTCGGAGCGGTGCTGCACCCAGTCGGCCACCTCGGCCTTGCCGGGCGCGGTCAGCACCACCTTGCCGTCGACGCCCGCCGTCTCGCGGCCAGCGTTGACCTCCGTCACCCGCCGCACCGCATGCAGTGCGTTGGCGCGGGAACGGAGCATCAGCTTCTGCAAATTGCGGACCCTCTTCAGGTCCCCTGCCTGTGACGCCGTGAAGATCCTCTGCCGCAGCCGCCGTACGTCGTCATCCACCCGCTGCCAGTCGATCGACAGCCAGTCGGTGACATCGTCCTCGGGTCCGTTCACCACCGCGATCACAGCCGGAGCGGCATCTGCCATCCCGGCCTCCTTCACCGCCTTGGTGTCCAACTTGTCCCTCGGTTCCATCGCCTTCGGTCATCGTCACTTCACAGGCCCACCAGACCCACGTCAGCACCCTTTCGGGTCCGGGCAGCTGCCCGTATCCGGCCGGTTATACGAGACGACCGGCGGAGGGGCCGGTCATCGTGTCCCGCTTTCCCGCTGCCTTTCGGCCGCCGGCGTTCGCTTCTTGGGTCCTCCTGTTCCCGCCGGGGAGTTGAGCTCTCCTCGCGGTCGGCCAACCGGGCACCGGATAACCGGCCCCGGACCCCGACGGGGTTTCCGCGTTGCACACGTACGAGATCCGACTGGGGTGGGCGCCCCCTATGCCCCGGGAACAGCGGTGTCCTACGACTGCAACTCACCTCTTACAGTCGCCGCTTGCCGCCTCTCAACGGCCGGTTCCTGGACTCCGGCAGAGCGATCCATCATCCGGGCTGATACCTGACGAGACATCAACCAGGGGTTCACTCGTCGTTCGCCCGTCCAGTCTTCCCCTTCGCCTGTGGTCCCCGGATGGCACGGGCACCCTTGGGCTTGACCCCCTGAGCTCCGCACCCCGCGGTTACCCGCAACGCACGTCAGGGTGGGGACAGACCCTGGACACTGGCCCGGAACTACACCTTCAACATCGAACCTCCACTCGGTGTGTTCACTCGTATCGTGCGCCCTCGTGTCGCACGGTTGATGGTTCCTTCCACTCCGGCCCGCAGGGCGTACTTGTCCTTCCAGGTCTTGGTCTTCTGTTCGGCGCGGGCGGCGGCGAGGACGGTGTGCAGGTGCTCGGGGTAGAGGGTGAGCATGCGGTTGCCGCGCCGGGCCGAGGTGCACTCGGGTCGGACGGGGCATGCTTGGCAGTCCGTCTTAGCGAACTCGACGACGATGGCGTCTCGTTCGCGTTGTCGCACCGGGTGCCATCCGGTGCTGGTGTTGCCCTGGGGGCAGCGGACCCGTCGGGCTTTCCAGTCGATCCGGAAGGCGCTCTTGTCGTAGCCGGCGTGGCTCTTGGCCTGGGCGGATCGGTCGAGGAGGACGGGAGTGACCATGACGGTTCCGCGGCTGCGGGCGGTCTCGATCAGTTCGGCGGAGGGGTAACCGGAGTCCAGGTAGTGCTCGGCGGGCGGCAGGCCGCGGTCGGCGAGTTGTTGCTGGATCGGCGCGGTGGCCTTCACGTCCGGCACCGTCGACAGGGTGGTGGTCACATCCGTGATCAGGTTCGGCCGTCCCCGGACTTCGGCTTCGGCTTCGGCTTCGGCTTCGGCTTCGGCTTCGGCTTCGGGGAGTGTTGTCGCAGCTCTCGGTGAGATGGACCTTGTAGCCGAGCCAGAACAGGTCGTCGCCCTTGGCGGACCAGCGGGCGTCGGTGTCGTAGGGCGAGGCGAGGCGGAGATGGCCGGGCGGGACACCGTCCTCGTCGGCTTCCCGCTTGCTGACCACCTCCTTGCCCCGGCTGCTGGTGCGGACGGTGTAGGTCTGCACGAGGACTTGGCGCATGATGTCCACGGCCCCGATCTCCCGCAGCCAGGCCGGCGCGTCGGGCGACCAGACGGCCCGGCACAGCCGCAACGCGTCCTGTCCGTAGACCTGGGACAACTGGTCGCGCTTGACCTTGGAGCCGGGCAGTTTCCAGCTGTCGACCCGAGGTCCGTAGCGGTGGGCGAACTCCGGCACGTCCACGGCCCGGGCCAGCCAGTCCGGTGCCGCGACCGACAGCGCCTCCAGCGCAGCCCGCACGCTCTCCCCGGCCAGCTCCAACCGGTTCAAGTCCCGTACCGCGCTGACCACATGGGTGGAATCGGTGCGCTGCTTTCCTCCCGCGGCCACCAGCCCGGCGTCCACGCAGTACTCAAGGAGCCGGTCGAAGACGACACGCTCCATGCCGTTGCCGACCAGGCGGGCCCGGAACCGGGGCAGCACACTGTGGTCGAAGCCGGTGTCCGTCAGCTCCAGGCCGAGGGCGTACTCCCAGTCGATGGCCCGTATCGCCATCGCCGCGGCCTGCCGATCAGTCAAATTCTCCGCGAACTGCAACACCGTGACCAGCGACAGCATCCCCGGCGACAGACCCGGCGCCCCACGCACCCCGAACGCCTCGGCGAACGGCTCATCGGTGAAGACCTCCCCGAGCCGGTCCCGCACCCGGATCGCCAAACTCCCCTGCGGGAACGCCGCCCGCGCGACCCGCACCGTCTGCTCCGGCACCGGCGGCAGCCCCATCGGCCGCAACGACATCACAACCCACCCTCCACGGCCGGACGACACGTAACGACCGCAGGAACGATCATCACCTACCGGTCAAGCAGCCGCAGAGAATTGCGCACCAGAGTCCTCCAGGCCCGGGAGGTTCCTCACCCCTGCCCGGCCGAAGTGCTCCAGCCCGCGAGCGAGAAGCGTTGAGCAGGGGGTACCGGCTACGGCTTGTACACGTACGGGGTCGTGGTGCTCAGAGCGGCGAAGCCGAGCCGCTGCAGGATCGGGCGGCTCTGGTCGGAGGCGTCCACCTGCAGGTAGTGGTAGCCGTGCTCGGCGGCGATCTCGGCGCGGTGCGCAACCAGCGCCCGGTAGATCCCCCGGCCGCGCCAGGCGGGTACGGTGCCGCCGCCCCAGAGGCTGGCGAACTCGGTGCCCGGGTGTAGTTCCATCCGCGCCCCGCAGACCGGCATGTCGCCGGCCATCGCGACGACCATGCTGACCGCCCCCGGGCTCTCGGCCAGCATGTCGAGCAGGCTCGGCCGCAACCAGTCCGCAGTCGTCTCGAACGCCCCCTCGTGCGCGGACAGCATGAGCTCCACGTCGGCTGGGGTAGTCACCGGGTGCAGCCGGACACCCTCGGGCAGTCCGCTGCCATCGGGCAGGTCGGCGATCCGGGCGATCATCAGGGCCTCGTCGGGCTCAGCCTCGAACCCGGCCGCCAGCAGCAGCTCGCCGAGATCCTCCGGCTGGTCGTGCGAGTAGAGCTTCCACTCGAACTCACGGCCCAGCTCGGTGAAGTACTGCACCTGCTCGGCGATCGCCGGTCGCGCGCCGTAGGCTCGGTCGAGGCCGGACCAGACGACCGCGCTCCAGCCGCCCTCGACGCCGACCTGCCGCACCACCTTGCCGACCCGCTCGACCCGGGCGCCGGGCGCGTCGGCGAGGGTATCCCGCCGCATCTGACGGTCGAAGAGGGCGAGTACCTCAGAAGTATCCATCCGCGCATTTCAGCACGGGCGAGAGGGTTCACCAAGCGGATTTCCGCCCACCTGAGGGGGCCGGGTCAGCCGCCGCAAGAACAACGGATATCGCTGACCTGGGGCGATGCCGTGGTTACTTTGCCGACTGCGCTGGGCGGGGCAGTGCGGCTGCCCCTGTCGGCTCGGCGAGCGCGAGTCGTCCGCCCTTCAGCTCGGGCACGTACTTGCAGATCGTGTCGCGGGAGACGCCGAGGAACTTGGCGATCGAGGAGACGGAGTTCTCTGGGTGAGTGAGCAGGTCGCGGGCGTGGCGCACCTGTTCCTCGGTCATGGCCGGCGGGCGGCCGAGCCGGGCGCCGCGGGCGCGGGCGGCGACGCTCCGCCCGAATCGCCCCGCTCCCGGCATCTTGCGGGCGTCGCACGCCGGTGGACGCCCGGCCTCCACCGGTGGCCTTGGCCTTCCCGGTATCGACCACCGCAACCCGGGGCTGTGGGGTGGCTGGGGACTGCATCAGCGCCCAAACCAGGGCGGCAATACCGGTGGCGCCCTGGACCGAGGCGGCAACCAACTGGCCGGTATCTGGGCTGTCCAGCAGCCAGAAGAACGGCGTCGACACGGTCAACACGACCGCCGCCACCATGACCGTGATCTTCCTACGTCGCGACACACCCACTCGCCCCCTCCCCGCAGCCGACGAACGCGCGCCCTCAGCAGCATGGATGAACTTCAACTGTTAGCACAGGACGCCTCTGCACAACCACCAGGTCCCCGCTCGCGTTGGAACTCACCGTCCCAGCGCCGCCCGGCACAGGTGGCAGGGTTCAGAACGGCCCCGCTACCGCTTTGCCTGCATCGGCGGAAGCTCCGCCTTCTCCCGGTCCCGGGGTGGGGTCGGCTGGTCATCCAGCGGGGCCCGAGGGCCGGGCATGGTGGCCGCAGCGAGGTTGAGACGGGCGTCCATGTCGAAATTGGCCTCTCCGTACGGGCGGACATGGGACCAGAAGAGCGGGGTCGGTCGAAAGCGCCGGTCCGGCGGGCGTGGAGCTCTGCCGCACTCCGGTTCACCGAGGATGTCTTGGAGCATGAGGGTGTTGACGTAGACCGCTTCCTTGAGGTGGCCCCGGCGCCGGAGGCGTCGTCGCCCTCCGTACCGCCACATGGTCGGGTCCGGCGTCGTCGTCCTGGTCGGTTGCCGGCGGCCGCCGGAGCCGGCCAGCCGCTCGATGGTCCTCCGCCGTCAGCCGTGAGGAGATCTGCGCAGTCAGCGACTCCTCGGGCGCCCGCAGGGCAGCCGCCACGATCCGGTCGCACCGGCCCGGCGTGGGCGGTTCACATGCTCTCCATGCGGCAATGTGCCGGCAGCTCCACCCGGACCTGCTCGGGCCTGCGTTCCTTGTGCGCAACGTGCTCGGCCGGATACGCCGTCAGCTTCTCCGCGTCCGCGACGCTGCACTCGCGGAAGCCGAGGTGCTCCCGGACCTACGCACGGTGGTACTCGACCGTACGGCCCGTCCAGTCGTAGGAATCCAGCGCCGTGACCGCCGCACCTGCACAAGACCGTAACTCTCCAGAACCTGCCTGCACATGACCGGGACAGAGCCTCACATGCCTATAGAAGAGCGGGACTGCCTGCACATCGCAGAAACAGGACAGAAAAATCCGTCAACTCACCCTTTACGTACGGGTGTTCGCTTCTGACGCGCTCCTCTGACGTCAGATTGGCAGACTTGTGGACGGGTTAAATGTTTGAGTTAAACGCAAGGGTAAATTCTGCTACTGTCCAGACTGGAGGTAGAGACACATGGCATCCGAGGAAGAGCTGTTCGCGAACATCGACGCGCTGTTGAACGAGGAGCCGCACCTGCCGCCTCCGGCGGAGCGGGCCCGGCTGCGTGAGGCCGCCGGTATCACCCAGGCCCGCCTCGCTACCGCGTTGAAGACGACGACCCAGTCTGTGAAGAACTGGGAGAACGGCCGAAGCGAGCCGAAGTCGCCGCGCCTTGATGCCTACCAGCGGCTGCTGAACGGGTGGGCGGCGAAGTATCCGGCCCCCGGTGCCGTCCCGGCTGCCGCGACGGTGCCGGCAGCGTTGGCCGCACCGACCGCGTCCGAGGTGGAGTCGGCAGACGCCCCGCAGTCTGTCGACGTTCCAGGTGCGGAGCCGGCGCGTCTCGCCACCCGGGCCGGCGTGACATCGCGGCGTCCGGCCCCTCAAAAGGCTGCAAGGCCGGTAGCCGATCCGCGGTTCCCGCATGGCCCGCTCGCGGTGCTGGGCGGTGGCGGCTCCGCGTACGGTGTCGATGGCATCGTGCTCGACTGCCCGGCGACAAGCGTGGTGGAGCTGGTGGAGTGGACGCTGCGCGAGTCCGGGCTCGGTGCGGCGCGTCTGCACCGCAACGGCAAGGACAGCGACCCGCTGATCGTGCTCACCGCCGCGGCCGCCGTGAAGCTCGGACTGCCCGAGCGCTTGGAGGGCCATGAGCAGCGCCGCTCCCTGCGCCTTGCAGAGGATCACCCGGTGGTCAAGCAGGTGGTGGAGGCGAAATGGCGGCTCACCCAGCGCGGGTTCGGGCCGTGGGCAAGGATCTACCGCAAGGTCCAGGGGCGCGAGCGGCAGTGCGTGCAGCTGGCGATCCTGTCGTGGGACGCCCTCGATGAGCGGTCCTGGCCCGGCGTTGCGCAGATGGAGCCGGCCGACATCGCCCGCGTCCTGGGCATCTATGCCCAGCGGGTCATCACGCCGCGCGGGTCGACTGCCGTGTCCGGGCTGGAGCTGATGACGGCGCTGCGCCCGCCCACCCGCGCGGTGCAGGACCCGGCGACGGGGAACTGGGTGCCCGGCCACAATCCCGGCTCGCTGGGGGCGGAGCCGATGGACCCGGCGCCGCCGGAGGCCACCGCCGAACACCCCGTCGTCGTCGACAGCGGCTGGAGCGGCGGGTTCCTCAACGAGGAGGCGTACCAGTGGGTGCGCGACGTCAGCCTGCTGACGGATGAGGAGTGCACGCTGCCCTACGCGGTCGGCCTCGACCTGAACACCGCCTTTCTCGCCGCAGCGGCCCGCCTGGTCGTCGGCCTGTCCGCGCCGGACCACTTCCGTGCCCCGACGTTCAACCCGAAGATCCCCGGGAGCTGGCTGGTCGATCTGTCCCACGTCGAGGTGGACCCGCGTCTGCCCTCGCCGTTCACGCCGGACGGCAGCCGCCCGGCCGGGCCGGCCTGGTACCAGACGCACACCGTCGCCTACGCCCAGGAACTCGGCTACAACGTCGCTCCGCTGGAGGGGTACCTGCGCCGCGAGACCGGCGCCTACCTCGATCCGTGGCACGACCGGTTGAAGACCGCCTACGTCGACACCCTCGCCGACCTCGGCGTCACCAAAGATCTGGACGACGCTGAGTTCCTCGCTGCGATGGAGCAGCACAAGGACGTGGACCCGGCGATGGCGGCCGTCCTCGCGGCCATCAAGGCGACCGTCAAGGGCGGTATCGGCAAGCTGCGCGAACGCCCGCAGGGCAAGAAGTACCAGGAGGGCGAGCGGTGGCCGGCCCTCCAGCGGCCGACCTGGCGTCCCGACATCCGCGCCGCCGTCATCTCCAAGGCCCGCATCAACATGCACCGCAAACTGCGCAACATGGCCACCATGACGGGCCTGTACCCACTCGCCGTACTCTCCGACTGCGTCGTCTACCCCAGCCCGGGCGACTCGCCGCTGGACTTCCTGCCCTACGCCGCGTCCGGCAAGCCGCAGCCCGGCGGCTTCCGACTCGGACCCACCCCGGGCCTGGCCAAGCTCGAGGGCGTCCAGTCCATGCTCTGGGCCGTCGACCTCATGGAACAGGGCTACAACCCCGCCCGCCACATCAAGGGCGGCGACGCCGTCCTCGACGAAGGAGAGTAGGCCGTGGCCGGAGAGATCGACGAGGCGATCGAGCGGGCCGACCGGGAGAGCTTCACCCGCCAGCCGCCCAAGACCCTCAAGGGCCAGATCGGCTACCTGATCCGGCAGTTGGGCAGCGCCAAGGCCGTTGCGCAGGAAATCGGGGTCACCGCCGACTCCGTCAACCGCTACCGGCGCGGCGCCCGCAAACACGCCCGCCCCGACGTCGCCGCCAAGATCAACGACGCCGCACGGCAGCGCTGGCAGCCCCAGGTCCGCAAACGCCGACAGCAACAAGCCGCCACCACCACCGGGATCACCGTGGAGACCAGGGCCCGCTTCGGGTACACCGCATCCATCGGCACGACCGACGACGGGCGCTTCCGCCGCCTCACCGTGCACCTCCCCCCGGCGTACGCGCAGCGCCTCTTCGACGCCCGCAACACTGGCGCCGGCGACCAGCAGATGCGCCAGATCATCGCCGAAGGACTCAAAGAGATCTACTTCCAGGACGGCGGAGCCCGCGCTATGGGGCTCTCCGACGTCACCCTCAACGACATCGACTACCTCGACCTCGACTACTGACCTCGCGCCGGCTCGCAGGCCAACACCTGCTTGTGACTGAGCGCTTCAATTGGCCAGTGAGTAGCTGAGTTGGCCGGCTGAGCAGAGGTGGCCCTGTCTTCGCCTTCCGAGCGTTCACCTCACGAGCGGACTCGTGCGTACGACCGCGCCGAAAATGCGATGACCTGCGGTGACGGAACGTGGCATGCTCGCCGCATGTCCAACGACATCGCCTATCCCGTCTTTCGGACACCCGACCCCGCACTCGCCCTGAGCGTCGCGCGTCGCCTCATGGGGGTCTGTACGGTAACCGGTGTAACTCCCGAGCTGGAAGCGACAGTTGATGACTGACGTGATGAGTGACATCAAGGCCGGGGAGGCCGCCGTGGGTGCGCTGGATGCTGTGGATGACAGTCTGGTTGCCGAACTGGTGGCCCGGGCCCAGGCCGGCGGAGTGAAGCTGACCGGCGAGGGCGGCCTTCTGGCGGAGCTGACGCGCAAGGTGCTGGAGTCCGCGCTGGAGGGTGAGCTGACCGACCACCTCGGACACGAGCCCGGTGAACGGGTCGAGGGCGGCCGGGAGAATTACCGCAACGGCCACCGGTCCAAGACCGTGACCACCGAGGTCGGCCCGGTGGAGATCGCGGTGCCGCGGGACCGGGCGGGCACGTTCGAACCGCAGCTGGTCAAGAAGCGCCAGCGGCGCCTGGGCGGCGTGGACGAGATGGTCCTGTCCCTGTCCGCGAAGGGCCTTACCCACGGCGAGATCTCCGCCCACCTGGCCGAGGTCTACGGCACGGAGGTCTCCAAGACCACTGTCTCCACGATCACCGACAGCGTGATGGCCGGCATGGCCGAATGGCAGAACCGTCCCCTGGACAGCGGGCGGTTTCTAGCGGTGATTGCGAATCACGGAAACTGTGATGCTATGCCCCAGTCTTGCATGACCTCGGACGGAGTACGGTCTCCCAGGACCATTCGGGGGCGCTCGTTGAGCTGACGGGCCACGGCCGTCAGGTTGCGCAGGGAGTGGACCGTAAGGTCGGTGCCCTTGGGGAAGTACTGCCGCAGCAGCCCGTTGATGTTCTCGTTGGTGCCGCGCTGCCAGGGAGAATGAGGATCGCAGAAATAGATCCGGAAGCCGGAGAGGGCCTCTATCTCTTCATGGAGCACGAGCTCGCGCCCCTGGTCCCAGGTCAGGGTCCGCCGCAACGCTCGTGGCAGATCGGCGGTCTGCGAGACCAGGGCGTCGCGCATCGGCTGGGCCTTCCAGCCGTGCGGCAGGTGGATCAGGCGAACGAAGCGGGTCGTGCGGTCGACGAGGGTGCCTATAGCGGACCGCTGAGCGCGTCCGATGATGAGGTCTCCCTCCCAATCGCCGGGCGTTTCACGATCGTTGACCGTGGCGGGTCGGTCATGGACGAGCGTCATGTTCTTGATCTTGTTGGGTGAGACGACGCCACGGCGTTGCCGCTTGCGGCGGGTGCGTCCGGTGCGCAGTCGGCCCTCACGCTTGCCCAGAAGGCCAGCGAACAGGCCACGGTAGATCGTCTCCGGACAGGCCCGCATGCGAGGGTTGTTCGGGTGCTCGCGTGCGAGGTGTCGAGCAATCTGCTGCGGGGACCACTTCTCGTCGAGCTTCTCGCGCACTGCCGCGCGCAGGGGTCCGTGGTCGCGGAGTTTCTCTTCTTTGGGGCGTTGGCGACGCAGGAGCGCCTGGTTGTGTGCCCACCAGGGTTCGTACTCCCCGTTCTCCTTCCGGCCGCGTCCAATCTCCCGGTAGACCGTCGAAACGCTCTTGCCGATCTCGGCGGCGATGACGACCGGGCTCCGCCCGGCGCGCAGACCGTCGGCGATGGCGATCCGGTCGTCCTGGGTCAGGAAGCGTGGCGAGATGGGAGGGTCAGGAATGATCATGCTTCCAGCATCGATGAACCAGTTGGACCCGCAGCTCACCGATACGCCCACTTGGCGGGCGGCCGCTGCCCCCTTCAGGCCCTTGCGCCGCAGCTCGAAGTACCGCCGTCTGGCCGACGACGGCATGCGATTGGCTCCTCCACGAGGCATGCGAACCATCTCCCCTTGGATGTTCGCAACCACCGATCGAATTCAAGGCGTGTATCCGGTCGTCTTCATCGACTGCGTGAACGTGAAGGTCAGGGATGGGCAGGTCGCCAACCGGCCCGTCTACATGGCCTTGGCCGTGACGGCGGAGGGGCATCGGGACATCCTGGGCCTGTGGGTCGGCGACGGCGGCGAGGGCGCCAAGTACTGGCTGCAGGTCCTTACCGAGATCAAGAACCGGGGCGCCCGTGATGTGCTGATGCTGGTCTGCGACGGCCTGACCGGTCTTCCGGACGCGGTCAACACGGTCTGGCCTGCGACGATCGTGCAAACGTGCGTGGTTCACCTCCTGCGGAACAGCTTCCGTTACGCGGCCAGGCAGGACTGGGAGAAGATCGCGAAGGCGCTCAAGCCCATCTACACCGCGCCGACCGAGGACGCCGCCCTGGAACGCTTCATGGAGTTCAATGAGGCCTGGGGAAGGAAATACCCGGCGATCGTGCGGCTGTGGGAAAGCGCCTGGGCGGAGTTCGTCCCCTTCCTCCAGTCCGATATTGAGATCCGGAAAATCGTGTGCACCACCAACGCAATCGAGTCCGTCAACGCCCGTATCCGCAAGGCCGTGAGGGCCCGCGGGCACTTCCCCACTGAACAGGCCGCGCTCAAGTGCGTCTACCTCGCGGTGATGAGCCTGGACCCCAAGGGCACCGGAAGCAAGCGCTGGACCATGCGCTGGAAAGCCGCACTCCAAGCCTTCGACATCACCTTCGACGGCCGGCTCACTGCCGGACGCCGGTAGAAACAATCAACCGAGTCCCACCGTTCGCTGTACAGACCCCGAAGCGTCCGCGTCGTGATCGATGAGGGACATCTCGGATGCCAGAGCGCGGGCAGTGTCGGCGAAGTATTGCTCGTCGGCACCAGGGGCGAGACCGAGGGGGACGCCCTGGCTGAGGCCGACGAACAGTGCCCTGAGCGCGGTGGTCAGGCGTTGTGCCTGTTGCGACGTCACGGTGCTTCCGTTGTGCGGCCTTCCGGTGAACTGCGCAATCAGATGGTTCTCCTGCGACCGGATGGACGTGGCGAGCTGGGACCCCAGGTCTGGGTCATGCAGGGCCATGTCCAGCAAGGTGATCTGGAGCGACAGGCGAGACAACGCGTCCGGAGCGTCACAACTGCGCCGATAGTACCGGGCGAAGGCGTCGACCGCTTCCAGCAGATCAAGTCCAGCGGGAACGGCCTGCTCGATCTCTTCGTAGTACGGCCGCAGGTAGTCGGCGACCAGGGCGACCACCAGGCCGTTCTTGCTCCCGAACAGTGAGTAGATGGCGCCGGTGGTCAGGTCGGCGCGTTCGGCGATCTCCTCAAGCTTGGCCCGGTACCCGTCCCGGGAAACGACCTGGAACGCAGCGTCCAGCAAGGCCCGGCGGTTGCGTTCCTTGGCCTCCGCTCTCGTCATTCTCATAGTTTGATTATTGCCGTAATCTCGTTACGAAACCAATCGGGACGAGCTTCAAGGAGGACGCTCATGGCCCAGGTCATGGCATCGCGGGTGACCCGCCAGACGGTGGGGGCCATCGCCGATGGCGCCTTCAAGGTGCTGCTCGGCACTGTCTGCATCGCCGGCGCTGCCCCGTTCGGCCGGTTACTCGGCACGCCAGCTTGGCTGATGGCTGTCTCAGGCGTGGCCCTGCTGATCGGCGGCGGCATCGAGATCAAATACACGCGCAGCCGGTCGATGCGCACTTACACGCAGCTCATGATTGCCTACGACAGCGGCTGGGTGTTGGCGGCCCTGGCTGGCCTCCTGATGGCATGGCGGGGCAGCAGCGCCGGGGGTGAAGTCTGGATGGGGTACCAGACAGCCGCTCCCATCGTGTTCGCCGCACTGCTGGTCGCCGCTGCCCCTATGCAGATGGCCTCGGACACTCACGCAGAGAACACCGCCCGTTGACAGTGGGGTTGATCGCCGCCCATCCAGACTGAACGAAAGATCCTTCAGCCTTCAGCTCAGCCTGTCCTCCCGAAAGCGCGACACCTCGGATTGAGCGAGACAGCCAACCCATCCCCGTCTCGCTCAAACTGAGGCACCCCAGGTCATGAACTCACGCTGCCTCACCGTCATGCCGGACCTCGTCCAGGCAGTGGGCCGGGCGCTGCGGATGCAGCCGGGCGAGGGCAAGATGGCCTCGCTCGTGGTTCCGGTGCTGCTCGGACCCGGCGAGACGCCGGACAACATGCTCACATCCCGCGCGTTCGGCGGGCTCGCCAAGCTCCTGGAGGCGCTGCGGGCACACGACGCGAGGATCGTGGAGACCCTCGCGGAGCAGCAGGCCCCGAGCCGCTACAAGCCCGTGGAAAGGGACGAGAGCGGAAAAAGCACGGGTGGGATCGGCGAGGGCTCCGGTGGCGTCAGTGCCCCCGCCAAGGCGCTGCTGAAGTTCTCCACGCCCCGCGACCCGGCCGCCCTCACGGCGTTCATCAACCTGCGGGTCCTCAACCCCGAACACGAGCACTGGCGACGCGGCGTGGAGGCCGCCGTCATCTACGCCCGCGAACACGGCGACCTGCGCGTCCCGTTCACCTACCGCGTATCGAAGGGCGAGGAAGCCGAGGGGGTCGGCTGGCCGGCCTCGCTCGCGAACTTCCCGCTGGGGCAGTGGACCGCCGACTGCCGGCGTTTCTACGCCCGCGGGGACATGGACGAGGACCGCATCGCGCAGCTGGAGAAGCTCGGCATGATCTGGTCCCACTTCGACGTCGCGTGGGAGGAGGGCCTGTCCGCCGCCCGTGGATGGGCGGCCGAACACGGCCACCTCCTGGCCCCGCTCGACGCCGCCCACCAGGGGTACAAAGTCGGCATCTGGCTGAAGAACGCCCGCGCCGCCGCCCGGCGCGCCCAGGACCTCGAACAGCGCCAGGCAGAAGGGCTCCCGGTCTGAGGTTCCCCCGCTGTGCGGGAGGTGCTGATTAGCTGTTCAGGGCGGGTTGGCGGGGTTTGACGTTCGCTTGTTCGGTCGTCGCCTGGTTGGCGTAATGCTTCTCTTCGAACTCGATGGGGCTGAGGTAGCCGAGGCGTTTCTGGATGCGCCGGCTGTTGTAGAAGCCGTCGATGTACTCGAAGAGTGCGAGGTTCGCCTCGGCCCTCGTTTCGAAGACGCGGCCGCGGACGCACTCGGTCTTGATGAGCATCCACAGATTCTCGGCGAGGTCGTTGTCGTAGCTGTCGCCCACCGAGCCCATTGATGCCTCGATTCCCGCCCGCAGCAGGCGTGTTGTGAGCTTGATGGATGTGTATTAACAGCCGTGGTCGGCGTGATGAATGAGCTTGCCGGGCTCGACTTCCCGGCTGGCGAGGGCGTACTCCAGCGAGGAGAGGACCAGGTCGGCGTCCGCTCGGGCGGAGGTCTCCCAGGCCACCACGCGGCGGGAGAAGGCGTCCCGGATCGCGGAGAGCCACAGGGGCCCCTCATCGGTGGTGATCATGGTGAGGTCGGTGACCCACAGCCGGTTCGGTGCGGGTGCGGTGAAGTTCCTGTCCACGAGGTCGGGGGCGAGAGTGGCGGCCGGGTCGCGACGGGTGAAGCCTTTGCCGCGTGGGCGGGGGCTGATTCCGTGGAGGCCGGCCTCGCGCATCAGGCGCTCGATCCGTTTGCGGCCGGTCGCGGTGCCCTCGCGTTTGAGTACGGCGTGCACGCGCGGGGAGCCGTAGATGCCCCCGGAGTCGGTGTGGATCTCCCGGATCCGCTCGGTGAGTTCCGCGTCCCGGCGGTGCCGTTCGCACGGCTCGTGCCCGGTGCGGCGCCACCGGTAGTAGGTGGAGGCGGGGATGTGCAGTTCCCGGAGTACGGGCTCGGCCCCGAAGCGGTCCTGGTGCTCGTCGATGAGTTTCAGAACCGTCGCGCCCGCCAGTACTACGAACGAGAGGGGCACCTTCGGGTGCCCAGGGGACACGTCGAACGGATCGTCACCGGCGACGGCCGCGAGAACCAGGAGGAACGAGACCTCAAGCTGGGATCGTGGATCAGCAACCAGCGCAGCAGGGCCGCCACGCTGCCGCCGGAGCGGGTGCAGCAACTGTCCGAGATCGAAATGCGCTGGCCGTAAGCGGCGCCGGACGGGCAGCGGGGCAGGGCAGGGCCAGGGAGGCTCAAACCGACCCGCCGCGTCCAGCCGAAGGCCATCACCCTCGTACCCAAACTGGTTTAGCCATTCAAGCAACGGCATTGCCCGCGCCCTTCGCTCTTCTCGTCATCGCTGTCGGGGAGAGGTACGGATGTGTCACCTCTCAGCCGCACGCCCGGGGCCATTTGTCCCGCAGCCACGCCAGGTCGGTCTCGGCGCGGGTACGGGTCGCCTGTTCACGGGTGAAGACGGCGTCCGTCTTGGTCAGGACCAGAACGTAGGGGCGTCCCTGGCGCCGGGTGGTGTGGGAGACGGGCAGGCCGGCCTGGTCGATGCGGCTGTGGAGGTGGCGGCGTCCGTCCTTCGCGAGCGGCCACTCCATGACGTGGCGGGTACGGGAGGTGAGGAAGGCGTCCAAGTCGGGGCAGAGTCCGCAGCCAGTCCGGCATGTCCCGGCCGGGGTGAGGGACCAGTCGTCGGCCGCGCGTACGGGGCGGGTGAGGGCCGCGGCGAGCCGGTCCTCGCAGTGGTCGGCGAGGGTCTGGAAGGCGCGGGCGGCGGGTGCGCCGTCGCGTATGGTCGTCGGCTGGCGGGCCGCGGTGCGCAGGGCGGGGAGCAGGCATTCCAGGGCGGTGTCCGGCAGGCCGCGCAGCGTGGCGGCGATGGTGTCGGCGGTCTCGGGCCCTGCCGCCTGCAGGACGCGGGCCAGTGATGCGCCGAGCCCCTCCATGCCTGTGCGGCGCTCCGTCTCGCGGCCTACGCCGAGCCAGCTGGTGAGCTGCTGCTCGACTGCTTGCCAGGCACCCTCGGCCAGCGGCGAGGCCATCGCGTCCCCATCGCCGTCGACGGCCCGCAGCGCGGTGCACAGGCCGGGCAGCGATTCGAGCCACGCCGCGCGGCCGGCCCCGGTGTACGCGCCAACCGTGCCGAACCAGCTGCTGACGGCCCCGCGGGCCCACGTCCGTCCGTACCGCGCGGCCGCTGCCGCGAGACCCGGGGCGTGCCGCTAACCCAAGGCCTCCACTCCAAAAGGCGCGAGGAGCATCGTGGCAGTGTCCGCTTCCCGCAGTCCCACCGCGACGGGCAGGGCGGCGGCGAAGAGCGCCGCGGCCGCCTCGCCCGAACCGTGGTGCTTCCAGAACGGGGCGAGCGACTGGGCGAGCGTGCGCGCCCGGTCGAGGTCCCCGGCATCCAGGTGGCCCTGAAGTTCCCGCAGTGCGCCCTCGGAGCCGGCCTCGGCGCGGGCCGTGAACGAGCGCTGCCGGGGCCACAGGACCACGGCGGCCCGCCGGTACCAGCGGTCGAGGGTGTTGCCGTAGTTGCCCATGTAGCCCTCGTACTCGGACTGGTAGGGCGTCAGGTCCTTGTTCTCGGTGGTGGCGCACACCTCGGCGTACGCGACGGGCAGGTTGATCTGCTCGCCGCCGGTGCCGTCCGGGCGGGTCCACCAGCTTAGCGTGATCTCGTCGTCGATCAGCTCGTTCAGTTCGTAGCTGGAGAAGTCGCCGCTGCGGCTGCGCTCGGCACCGGGTTCCCCGTCGGGGTCCAGGAGACATTCACCCTCGCACTCCTCGTCCTCGCAGTCGCCGTAGTGCTCGACCTCGCCGTAGTAGTCGTAGCGGTCGTACGGCGCATGCGCGTCCCAGGTCTCCTTCACCTCGGCCAACGCGAGGACCGCTTCGCAGTCCGTCTCTGCGGCGGCCTGGCGGAGCAGGGCGGTGCGGGTGGCGTCGGCTCCCTTGAGGCGGTCCCAGTCCAGGCCGCGCTGGGTGTACTCATGGTCGAGGAGGTACACGAGGCGGTTCGGGGGCGCGGCCTTCTGGCGGCCGTAGGCGTAGCGCTCTTCGGCCGGCTCGGTGAAGTGTTCGGTCAGGCAGTGGGCCAGATCGGCGACCGAGTCCCCGTCGTCCTCGCCAGCCGGGCGGATGCGTTCGGCGAGGAGGTTCATGGTGAGGGTGACGCGGTAGCCGGACTTGACGGGCTTGACCTCGTGCAGGCAGTCCGCGTAGAAGGCGGCGAAGGTCAGCTTCTCCCGGGACGCCTGATGGACGACGCTGCGGCCGGCGTGCGAGACGACGAGTTCGCCGCCGGTGTGGTGCGAGGGCAGCGAGACGACCAGGGTGCCCACCATGGAGTCGTCCTTCTCGGAGTCCTGGTGCGGCAGGAAGAACTGGCCCTTGCCGTAGACGAGCAGTGCGTGCGGCTCGGCACGTAGGACGACGGTGGGCGGCAGACCGAGCGCGGTGCGGACACCGTCGAGGACGCCGTCCAGGGTGCGGTCCCAGTCGGTGCCGCCGAGCGTGATGCGGTCCGGGGTGATCTCCCAGGTGTCGCGGACGCTGGTGTCGGACAGGGTCTGCTCGCCGCGGCCGAAGGATGCCTGCCGGGCCTGCGCGATCAGTTTCTTGGTGACCGGGGCACGCAGCGGCAGCGGCAGTTCCCCCACCCCGTCGACCTCGATGCTCAGCGCGCGGGCCGACATCTCGATACGGGTGCTGAAGTCCCCGCGCCGCTGTGCGTCGCCGAGCAGCTCCGCCAGCTGCTTCCGCGCTCCGTGTCCCATACTGTTTCGTCCCCAGGGGTGCAGCGTGCCGTATGGCCTGTCCCGGAAACCCTAACGCCGCGGGCAGTCCTTGTTCCCGGGCTGTTGGTCATGCGGCGAGGGCGAGTATGTCGCGGTAGCGGATGGTGTGAACCGTAGGTGATCGCGTTGCTGGTGGTAGCGCCAGTAGGCGTCGAAGTCGCTGTCCACGGAGAGTGGGACGTCCGGGTGAGCGGAGAGTTGATCTCCTTGTGTGCGGACAGCTCATCTCCTTGTCCGGTATGACTTTTCATCCCTCGGACGGCGGTCAGTTGGACGGGGTGAGAGGCTGGACGCCCTGACCGCGGCCACCACAGACATCAACAGCCTCACCACCCGACGCCACCGCACCCGCCGCTCCCCCGCACGTACCCACACATGACCACGTGCCCATAGACGTGCCTGCACCCGGCCGAACCGTCCGAGCAGCACGCCCCGTACCTGGGTCAGTGACACCGGATACGCACCCCGGCCACAAGACGCGGGCGTCGGCGTCCGTGCAGAGCACCAGATCAACCATGCTGGGCGCCACGTGGAGGCACATCTGTACCGGATGACCATGGCTGCTGTCAGTCTTATGCCGATTCACGTCAGTAGGGTGCCGAAGGGCTGCGATACCTGGGGCCTGGAGGGCAGTTCATGCCGTCCGGTTCTCGTGGGAAGGGCCATGATGCAGGGAAGGCGTGATGGTGATCGCGAAAGCGGTCCGGTGGCCGTGTTCCCGCCAGCGTCGGGCCGGGCGGCGGCAATGCCCCGACTGCTGGACCTCGACAGCCGCGGTGAGCTGAGCGCCGCGCATGTGCGCCTGGTGGCAAAGGCGTTGGGGAAGTCGGAGCGGACAGTGTGGCGGTGGCTGGCCGCTGCCCGCGAGGATCACCGCCTCGCACGGGTGGAGGCGCCCCATTTCACGGTCACCACGGAAGTCCGGCGGCTGCTGGCGCTGTGGGGCGGTAACGCCTCCCGAGTCCACGCCGAGCTGGTACAGCGGGCGGCCGACGATCCGAACGCTCCCGCGGTGCCCTCGCTCTCCACGTTGCACCGGGCGATCCGCCGGGACCTGACCCGCGGCGAGCGGGCCGGGCTGAAGAGCGGGGAAGCCGCCCGCCGTGCTCACGACGTGTTCGGGCAGCGCCCGCCGACGCACCGCAATGCGGTGTGGGAGGGCGACCACAAGCACGTGCCTGTCGAAGTCGATGTAGAAGGCGAGCTGGCCACACCGTGGGTGACCTGGTTCATCGACTGCGTCACCAAGGCGATCACCGGGGCCGCGGTCACCGCGCACGCTCCGAGCCGGGACGCGGTGCTGGCGTCCCTGCGGATCGCGATCACCCGCAGCGAGCCGTTCGGTCCGGTGGGCGGGCTGCCGGGTCAGATCCGGGTCGATCGCGGCAAGGAGTTCCTGTGTGCGACGGTCACCGCGGCGATGGGTGCGCTCGCCGTTCCCGTGACCGATCTGCCTGCCTATACCCCGCACTTGAAGGGCTCGATCGAGGCGTTGAACGACGCGGTGGAGGAGATGTTCCTCGTCTCCCTCCCCCGCTACACCGGCCGTCAGAAACTCACCGGTGGCCGGCTCGCCGACCCCGACGCCCCGCCTCTGACGTATGAGGCGTTCGTGGGGCTGCTGCTGGACTGGGTGACCTGGTGGAACACCCGCCACCACCCGTCCGCGTTGAACGGCAAGACGCCAGTCGAGGCGTGGCAGGCCGACGCGACACCGCTCACGGATGTGTCCCCAGGGCAGCTGGCGACGTTCGCCCTGGAGGACGACGGCCGTACGTACACGATCAGCACCAGCGGGGTGCGGTGGCGCCGCCGGGACTACCTCGCCCCTGGATGAACGGCCGTACCGGCACCAAGGTCTCGGTACGGCACCTGCCCCATCACGACGACACCATCGAAGTCTTCGACGCCACGACCGGCCGCCACCTCGGATCGGCGTTCCTGGCCGCTGCGGCGAGCCGGGAGCAGATCCGCTCCGTCCAGGCAGCACGGACCGCGGCCGCCCGGCGGCTCAAGGCCGATCTGAAGGCCGCGGAGAAACTGCGCCGCCAGCGCTTCGAAGCCTCCACCACCGCCGCCCCGCCCAGGCCTCTCACCTCCCCGACCTCCGCGCAGGCCGAAGAGGAACTGGGCGCAGCAGCGCAGACGGACCGCCGCGCGCTGGCCCGCCCCGGTCTCGTTCCGCACGGCCCCGCGCCCGATACCTGGGCCCGCCCGAAGCCCCCGCGCACACCTACTCCTGATGAGGACCAAGGCTGATGATCGCTGATCTGGACTACGGGCTGCTGCCCGACGAGAGCGAAGACCACTTCCTGGGCCTGGAGCAGGGGCAGTTGGTCGGCACCGACACGCTGCTGACCACGCGGGACAACATCGAGGCCGTCATCGAGGCGAAAGCCATGATGTGCGTCTACGGGCCGGCCGGATCCGGCAAGACGATGTCGGTGAACTCAGCACTGCGGCATCTCGCCCCGGACATCACCCATCGCCTGGAGCTGCGGGCCGGACCGACTCCCCGGGACATCCGCCACGGTCTCTTCCAGGCGCTGGGGCTGCCGGGTGAGCCGCCGGCCCGCCCGATCGAGTTCGACACCCTCCTCAAGGAGGCGCTCGCCGAGGAGTTCCGGGTCCTGGTCTGTGACGAGGCGCAGTGGATGAAGAAGACCGGGTTCGAGTTCTGGCGCCATCTGTGGGACGACAAACGCACCAACATCGCGGTGATCTTCGCCGGGGGCGACGGCTGCTACAAGGTCCTGCGCCGTGAGCCGATGCTGGCCTCCCGGATCTTCATCTGGCAGGAGTTCACCCGGATGTCCAAGGACGAAGTGAGGGAGACGATCCCCGCCTTCCACCCCGTCTGGGCGAACGTGGACACCGTGTTGATCGACGCGATCGACAAGCAGGCCGCCCACGGCAGCTTCCGCAACTGGGCCAACATCACCACCCACATCCTCGCCGGCATGAAGAAACTGAACCTCATAGAGGTCGACGAAGACCTCGTGCGCTGGGTCTACAGCAAAATCGGCGGCATGTAGTGACCATCGGCGGCCCACCACCGGTCACCGTCATCCACGACAAGGACGACCACCCCGCATGGACGGCCGCCGCGCATACCGCACACGAACCCGTCCTGGGTCGTCTGACCGTCGACCCCAGCCCCGCCAACGGAGCACCCGCCGCCCTCGCCCACGACCTCCTCTACGCCCTGGGCAAACGACTCCCCCAAGACGGAGAAACGTACGGGACATGGGCCGACTCCCAGCGCCCCGCCTGGGACGCCGTCGCCACCTGGATACTCACCCACCGCACCGGGCACCTCATCGTCTGCCGCACCGACCGCCTCACCACCACCCGATTCAGACAACTGCTGACCCTGCGGGAACGGTGCGGTATCCGCCTCACCCTCCTCTGGCACCGACCGGCCGGCCTGGCCCTGAGAACGCTCCTCGAAGAAACCCCGCACCACATCATCGAGACCCTCCCCCAGGCCCGTATCGCTCTTGACCGGACAGACCCCTCACTGACCGGCACGCGAAACATCGGACAGCAGCGGCACATCGAACCAACCCCTCGCCAGGACGACGGGCAGTGGATCAGCCCTCAGACGCCGCCCGCCGGCATGGTCATAGACCGTCCCGCACGCGCCCGGTGCCAAAGCGCACCCGAGCTCGCCTCCACAACGAGCGGCGCACCGTCCGCGCGAGGGCGTGACCACACACCAGCAGACGTTCTCGCCGCACGGCTGACCACGGTGGCACACCCCCTGCACGCCACAGCGCTGACCATCCACGCGGTCACCGGGGCAGACATCGTGGCCTCCCCCAAGGTGAAGGTCAACCAGGGGTCCTGTTCGGCTCGGTCATATGGTCTCCCACTCGCTCGGGGGCTGAGTGATCAGTCGAGGACGCCGATCTGTCGATGGGCCTCGATGTCTCATCTGGCCGTGGACGCGGGTTGTGTCTCTCGGAGGGTTCAGGAGGGCCTCGATCTGTCTTGCTGTGGCCTCGGTGGTCGTGCTGAGCCATGTGCGGCTGGTGCCTCGGAGGGGCGCCTGCACCGGGAAGCAGCGGTGGAATTCGGCGATGGCCTGTGTGACGACGTGGAGGTCGTCGCTGTGCCTACACATGACCGAGACAGAGCCGTACACGCCTACAGAAAAGCGGGACTGCCTACACCTCACAGAGACAGGACACCCGTCCCCAACTCTCAGCACCCACCCCCTGCCAGCACAGCCCTGACCAGCAACAACACACCCATGCTGTACCGACCGGCAACAAACCGACCCGCATCATCACCAAAAACGTCAGCACGAAATCGGCAACTGTGTCACCACCCGAACTACTCACCGCGACCATCTGAACAGCACAAACACCGCAGCTA
Source organism: Streptomyces sp. NBC_01241 (assembly GCF_041435435.1). Taxonomy (NCBI): domain Bacteria; kingdom Bacillati; phylum Actinomycetota; class Actinomycetes; order Kitasatosporales; family Streptomycetaceae; genus Streptomyces; species Streptomyces sp. NBC_01241. The sequence goes on from NZ_CP108494.1 coordinate 25,132, forward strand.
CCGCACTGACATCACAATGCCGAACCACCACCGCCAAAAAATCGCAGATCATCAGGCAGTTTCCGCAGGGGAAGAAGCATGAGCGTCAGGCATTCGGGGTCGTGGTAGTGCTCGATCAGCAGCTGCTCGGCCGGTCCACGTCGCCGCCCGCGGTCTCCAGGACGGCACGCACCGCCGTGAGGGAAAGCCGGTCGTGGAAGATCCAGTGCTTGTCGCCGAGCAGCTGGTAGAAGGCATCGACGGTGTCCGCCAACTCACGCATCTGCGTCTCGATCGACGCTGCTTGTTCCCGGCCGGCCTTCCCGAGCAGACGCAGCAACTTCAGCTGCCGGTCCAGTTCGAGGAATGAGGGAAGATCGCGAGCTGATTCGTAGGACATGCGGCCGATCGGGGTGTGCACCATGACCGCGTTTGGGAAAGCGCTGGTCAGCCGGTCGGCGGCCTTCTGCCCGCGGTGGGAGGAGCCGTTTCCACGGTGATCCCGCCGGTCTCGGCGGCCTGCTTTCGGCGGCGCTTGCGGACCTGGGACTGCCGACGCGAGCGTACGGCGGCGTTGATCTTGTCGGCGATGGCCTTGGGCGGGTGCTTGCGGTCGCCTTTGAGGTAGCGCTCCACCGACCGCTGGCTGACCCCGAGTTCCTGGGCGACGGCCCGCGTGCTCTTGAGTTGCTTTATCAGGTAGCCTATCTGGCCCTTGAGGGTCTTGGACGGTTCCTTCGTGAACGTCTCCTGGCCGGCGCTGCCGGCGTCCACGGCTCTACTCGCCTTCGTCGAACTTGGCGTCGTGGCCGTCGCCCTTGATGGACGCCTTCGACCTTGGCCAGGCCCGGCGTGGGACCGAGGCGGAAGGCGCCCGGGATCGGCTTGCCGGAGGCGCTGTAGGGCAGGAAGTTAAGCGGGGAGGGGCCGGGGCTCGGGTAGACGACGCAGTCGGACAGCACCGCGAGCGGGAACAGGCCGGTGAACTCCGCCATCTTGAACATCTTGCGATGCATGTTCACCCGCGCCTTACTGATGACAACTGACGGGCCTCGCCCCGTTCCTCTTCGCCAGCCGGGAGGTCAAGTGTCAGGGGCAGCACCGTCGAGATCGTCTCCATGACCGTCTGGCGGGCCACGCCGTGCCGAGACGGCCAGGAACCTCGGCAGCCTGTCGCCCACCCGGTGAGATCGCGGCGGATCGCCTCGAACAGCTGGTTCACCGTCTCCGCCGAGCCTGGCCTGTATTCGCCTGCGGATCACCATCGGCAGAGCCGGGCGCAACATGTCCCAGAGGTTTCAACCCTCTGGGACATGCTGCTGGGGGATGATGCGCCCGGGCGTCAGTGCATAGCCGACGGCGGAACGTTGGTCAGGTTCTCCTTCGTCAGCATCGTCCGGAACTCCGCCGGGGCGACCGTCTTCGTCCAGGCCAGCGCCTTGAGCCGCTTGGTGAGGGTGAAGTGGTAGTAACGGTCGTCGGGGTCGGCGAAGCCGTAAAGAGGCGGCGTGAACGGCGCATCTTCCAGAGCCTGCCAAATCCGGCTGGCGGCGGCGCTCGTGGCGAGTCGGCCCGCGCGGATTTCCTCGGTCCACGCGAAGGTCTGCTCCAGCAGCTCTGGCAGGCCGCGGGGCAGTGCGAACCAGAATGCACCCTCGCTCAGCCGATGCGTCGGTCGCCAGTCGCCGTTGCTGAGAGCGTGGTTGCGGGTGCTCTTCAGCGACAGGGCCGCCAGCATCGACCACAGCAGCCACACCCGGCTGAACGCGTTCCACAGTCGGAAGTCTCGCGCGGCAATCTGGGCGGCAGCGATGATCCGGTCGTTGAAGGCGATCAGTTCCGCCTGGAAGGCGGCCACCGGAGCGAACCGCTGCGGGGACCAGTCGTCCGTCCGGGCCGCCTGGAGCAGTACGGGTGCAAGGGCATAGACCAACTCGGCCGCCATCGTGACGTCCCGGGAGAGGAACATGTCGTTGCGGCTGGCCGAGCGCTCGAACAGGAAGTGCCGACCGCCCACCGTCGGGGAGACGGTGCGCTGCCACACGTCGTCGGTGCTCCACGGTGTCGTGGCGACCGCGCCGGAGAATGTCTCCCGAAGCTGCGGGAACCGATCGATCAGTGACCGGAACCCGGCCTCGGGGTCCTTCGGGAGGTCGCCGAAGACATCGGGGTCGACACTCACGGCGACCGAGGCCCGCTGAGTGCCGGCCTCGGGGTGGTTATCGAAGTGGGCGACCTGGATCCAGCCGCCGTTGAACAAGTGGCTGATCGTGCCCGCCGACCAGGGCGACGCCTTGGGGTAGTTCTCCAGCGGCACCGCGTCCTCGAACTGTCGCAGCCCGCTGAAGTGCGCGGTCATCACACGGGAACGGGCACGCATGTCCGCCACCGGATCCGGTCCACCGAGCCTGGCGATGATCGGCGACTCCATACCGATCGCGTCCACCAGATAGCGGGCCTGATAGCGGACTCCGTCCGCGGTCGTGACGCTCACACCCGTGTTGCCGGGAAGCGGCGCGATGTCGGTCATCCTGCTGCGGTGCCGCGGCACGCGGGCGCCGTATTTGCGCGCCACCTCGTGTGCGTACGCGTCCACGTCCGGGCGGAACATGTGCCACTCGGAGTGCTCACCGGGCACGTTGAACTGAACCGTGTGAGCGGGGTTCTGCAGCTGCCCGGGCTGGTGGTGCAGGAAGCTCAGGCTGCGTTTGACACCACTGGTGCGCCTCACCGAGTCGGGCAGGTCGCAGGTGAGCCCGAACGACGCGATCTCTGGGACGTCGAACCGCCTGGCCAGGGTGAAGAAGACCTCGGCGGTGTACGGGACGGTGGTTTCCCCGGCCGGGGTCACGGCGTCTACCTCGGCGTCCACCAGCAGGACTCGCAGTCCGTGCCGGGCCAGGACGGCCGCCAGCAGGTTCGACGCCAGATGGGCTCCGACGAGTGCGATGTCGTACTTCTCTTCAGGGTCGGCGAACTCCTGCCGGCCGATATTCATGTGTTCTCCTCCACTAGGTCGCCGATGACGGACTGAGCGAGATCAGAACAGCTTCTTCCCCCGAAGCCTCGCCTTCGCCACCGCACGCGCGTTCGCGGTGAGCATGCGGGCCACCTGGGGATCCCCCTCCTTCACGGCCCAACGGACGAGGTTGAACATCTTCTTCGGCGTCGGAACGATGAAGCGGACCTCGCGCTCGGCCAGTCCGAAGCCCTTGGGGAAGTAGTCGGCCTGTTGGATCTCCTCGTACAGCACGTCGGCAGCTTCGGCCGCGGATGTGGTGCCCGCTTCGAATGCGTCGGTCTGCTTGACCATCAGGTTGTGCAGTTCGGCGAAGCCGTCGTTGTCGGGCCAGTACAGGCCGACGTGCGGGACGTCCTCCAGGTTGACGAAGTGTTCGTCACGGCCGTCCTCGCGGAACCTGGTGAGCGACTCCTGCATCCGGTAGGTGCCGGCGTTCGCCCCCCAGCCCCAGATCCGGAAGATCGCGCTCCATAGGCCGTAGTCGGCCCAGGAAATGAACGCCGCGTTGACGAGTTCGTCGTTCACGTCGAGCATCGACTGTTGGAGCCGGTCGACATGGGCGAACTGCTCTGCGGAGAAGTCGTCGTCCTTGAACGCTCGCAACAGCCGGTAGGCGAGGATGTTGATCGCCTCGCAGGTGTTGGACAGGCCCCGCGAGAACAGCGGGTCGATGAACCCCGCCGCGTGCGAGAGCAGCGTCCAGCGATCACCCACGGTGGCGCTGGAGGAGTACTGCAGGCGGTCGGTGGAAACCCACTCGCGCACCGGGATGGCACTCTCGAACTGCCGGGCGATGTCCGGGAAGGGGGCGCAGAGCCGGGCGAAGTCCTCCTCGGGGCTCATCCCGGGCACTTTGGGGTAGACGCGCGGGTCGACCGTCATGCCGATGCTGCACAACGGGTTCGTCGACCACTTGTTGTTGTCGAAGCCGATCACCCAGGCCCAACCCCGCTCGAACATGTGGTGGACCGTGCCCTCGTACCAGGGCAGTGGCGGCCGCAGCTCGGGGTGGATGTGGTCGAACAGTTGGTCGGTGGGCGTGACGTTCAGCGCGTGGTTCCACAGCGACCGTGAGTGGTGCTTGAAGCGCACCGGGTCCTCGCGCAGCCCGAACTTCTCGGCCACCGGCGAGCGGAAGCCGGAGGCGTCCACGATGTGGCGCGCACGGTACTCGCCGCGTCGGCCGCTGAGCGTCACGCCCGAGCCGTCGAAGTCGATGTCGTCGACGAGGAAGTTCTGCCGCACCTTCGCGCCGTACTTGGCGGCCACATGGAACAGATACGCGTCGACGTCCTGCCTGAAGTAGTGCGCGGCCTCGTGCAGGACCTGCGGCGGGGTGCCGAACTCGTTGACCTCACGAGGATTCTGCGGGGCGCCCTCGCGGTGCAGCAGGAACCCGAAGTGACGCTTGACGCCGAACCGTGCGCCCAGGGTCTTGGTCGTCTCGGTGAACGACGCCAGCGCGGATATCTCCGGAACGTCGTAGCGCTCGGCCAGGGTCCGCAGCGTCAGCAGCGTGTACGGGATGGTCGACTCGCCGATGGCGAACCGGGGGTGCTGTCCACCGTCGAGCAGCAGGACCTTGGCGCCCTGCCGCGCCAGGATCGCCGCGAGGAGCGAGCCGGCCAGGCCGGAGCCGAGAATCGCCACGTCATAGGTGACGGTCTCCGCAGCGCCGCCGTCCACACCCTCGCCTGTTGTTGTGATCACGTCAGCTCTCCTCGTTCTTCGTTCCGTCGTGGTCGGTCGTGGTAGGCAGCGGGATCACCGGCGGCCGGGCCGGGACACCATGTTCCGAAGACGTTCCTTGACGAGCCCGCTCATGGCGCCGTGCATCAGCTCGCCGACCTCCTTGGGAGCCTCGGTGCCCGCCCAGCGGGCGGCCTGGGCCATCTTGGGCGGCGTGATGAAGACGTAGCGCTCTTTCGGGTCACCGATCCGGAACGCCGCGGGTACGTAGTCGGCCTCCTGGAGCACGCCGAACAATCGGTCCGCCGCGTCCTTCGGGGCCAGCGCCCCCTCGTCCACCTGGAGGCACAGCTCCAGCGCCGTGAAGCGCATCTGGTTGTACGTCTCGCTGATCGGGAACGGTGATCCCGGATACCGGGTCTGCTCCAGGTCGCGGAAAATTTCGTCCCGGCCGTGCGTGGCGAACGCGAAGTACGCGTTCTCGAGCGAGAGCGCCGCCAGAACGGTGCTCAGCGCCCAGGTGCGGAAGACCGCGTTCCACAAGTCGTAGTCACGGAAGGCGACGAACGAGGTATAGACGAGGTCGTCGTGCACGTCGAACAGGCCCTGCTGAAGTTCTTCGACGTACTGGAACCGTTCCATCGCCCAGTCGCCGTCCCGGGCGGCGTCGATGAGCCGCCAGGCGAGGGCGTTGACCACCTCGAACGAGTTGGTCAGGCCACGGGAGTAGAGCGGGTCGATGAAGCCGGCTGCGTGCGAGGTGAGGCAGAACCGGTCGCCGATGACCTGCTTGGATGAGTACTGCAGTCGCCCTGTCGCCACCCACGGACGGGCGGCCCGGGCCCCCTCGAACTGCGTGGCCACATCCGGGAAACGCTGGAGGAAGGCGTCGAACTCCTCCTGCGGTGAGGCGTCGCCGGCCGGGTGGACCCGCGGGTCCAGCGTTAGGCCGACGCTGCACAGGGGGTTGAGGGAGTCCTTGTTGTTGTCGAACGGGATCACCCACAGCCACCCGCCGTCGAAGACGTGGTGCAGCGTGCCGTCGTGCCACCGACTGGGCTGGCGGTGCAGGCCTCCCGACATCGTCTCGTCGTACGGCTTGACCCCGACCATGTGTGTGAAGACCGACCTCGAGTGCGTCCGCGCGCGGGTGGGCTCCTCGCGCAGACTGAGCCGGTTGGCCAACGGCGAGCGGAATCCGGAAGCGTCCACGATGTATTCGGCGTGGAACTCCTCGCCGGACTCGGCGCTCAGGACCACACCGGTGCCACCGTCGATGTCGATGTCATTGATCCGCACCCCGGTCCGGGCGTCCGCGCCGTACTGAAGCGCGACGTTGAACATGGACGCGTCCACGTCCTGACGGAACAGGTGCGTCTCGGTCTGCAGCGCCACCGGCAGGACCAGCTGGTTGGCCTCGGACGGGTTCTGGGCGTGTCCGGGGCGGTGGTAGACGAAGCCGAAGTTCTTCTTCCAGCCGCAGTTGCGGGAGATGTTGTCGCGGATGTCCTTGTACGTGGCGAGGGACGCGATCTCCGGCACGTCGTACCGCGCGGAGATGAGCCGTACCAGCGCCGAGGTGTACGGGATCGTGGACTCACCGACCGCGAACCGCGGATGCGTGCCGGCGTCCAGCAGCAGTGCCTTCACCCCGTTGCGGGCGAGTACCGCCGCGAGCATGGACCCGGCGATGCCGGCGCCCAGGATCGCCACGTCGTACCGCTCCCGTGGAATGGGCGTTTTCATGGGCATGCTCATGTACCTCACCAGCCTTCTTCAGTCGCGGTGCCGTCCGCGGAGTCGGCGATCTCGGATTCGGGGTACCGCAACTCGATCCGTTCCAGGAGGAATACCGCCCAGTAGTTGGCGTCGGTCGCAAAGAACTCGGGGCTCTTGATCTCCACGGCGAGGTCCTTGCGGCAACGGCTGATCAGCTCCATCACCATCAGCGAGTCCAGGCCCATGTCGAGCAGGTGGAACTCTCCCGCCAGGTCGGCCACCGGCAGCCGCAGCAACTGCGCGAGCTGCTCACGGAGGTAGACGCCCAGCATGTCCAGCCGCTCCTCGGGCGCCGCGTCGAGCAGCTCACCCAGAATCGGGGCGGCCTCTTCGCCCTCTTCGCCGTCCGGGGCGGCGATCTCGATCCGGCGCAGCACGGGACGCTCCGCCCGAGCCTCCAGGATCGACTTGTACGTCGGCCAGTCGGCCGAGCACACGATGTGGTTCGTCTCCGTGCTGCCCAGCAGTGCACTCATCAGCCGCAGCGACTGAGGCGCGGACAGGGGACGCAGACCGGTGGCCGCCAGGAAGGCCGCGATCTCCCCGTCGAACAGCGCCGACTCCAGCTCCCAGGAGGACCAGTCGATCGTCAGCGCGGCCAGGCCCCGGGAGTGGCGGTGCCAGGCCAGCCCGTCGAGGAAGGCGTTGCCGGCCGCGTAACTCGTCAGGTGCTGCGAACCCCAGGTCGCCGCGATCGAGGACAGGCCGAGGAAGAAGTCCAGCGGGACGTTCTCGGTGGCCTGGTGCAGCACCCAGGCGCCGACCACCTTGGGCCGCCACACCTTGTCGTACTCGAGGCGGCTGACCTCACGGACGAACTGGGGCCCGGAGACGCCCGCGGCGTGCACGACTCCGGCCAGGGGCAGGGCCGCGTCTTGGGCAAGCCGCTCGATGAGCGTGGTGATCGCGTCCTGGTCGGCCACGTCCGCGGCGATGACCTCGACCTCGGCACCGATGCCCTCCAGCTCGCGGACCACCCGAATCCGCTCCTTGGCGCTCTCCTTCAGCCTCGCGTGGTTCCAACGCCTGCGGTCCGGCAGCTCGGTGCGGCCGAGCAGCACCAGCTTTCCGGCGCCGCGCAGCGCCAGCCAGCGTGCCACCTCCTGGCCGATCCCGCCGAAGGCACCGGTCAGCAGATAGGTGCCGTGGGGACGCACCGCGATCTCTCGGCGCAGGATGTCACCGTCGAGGTGACTGGCAACGATCCTGGCCGCCAGGCGGACGCCGCCTCGCAGCGCCTGCTGGTCCTCGGCACCGCTCCAGGACAGCGCCTCGACGAGCGCCTCGGCGGGGTCCTCGGCATCGGGATCGAGGTCGATCGCGCCGCCCCAGTGCTGCGGGTGCTCCAGGGCGACGACCCTGCTCAGTCCCCACAGCGGGGCCGCGGCCGGAGTGTGCCGGACCTGGTCCTCCCCCGTGGCGACCGCCCCGCGTGTGACGAGAGTGAGGGTGATCTGCTCGTCTGCGGGCTCGGCGTTGAGGGCCTGCACGACACCGACCGCGAGCAGCTCCGCCCGGTCGCGGAAGGTGACCAGGGAGCGGGCGTCGGTGGCGTCTGGCGCGGGAGCGTCGAGGCCGGTCAGGACGATCACCCTGCCAGGAACCCGGCCCGTGGCCGTGCCTCGATCGGCACGTGCGGTACGCCGGCGTCGCCACTCACCCAGCAGGTTCGACAGCGCCTCGTTGTGCAGGGCCCGGCCTGCCACGTCACTGGGTTCCGTTGTGGGAGCGGGAACGACCGTCGGTGCTGCGCCGGCCTCAGTCAGGGCCGCCGCGAGCCGCTCGGCCGCCCCACCGTCGTTGGCGATCAACAGCACCTCGGTGCCCCGCAGGTCGGCCTGGGGAGCGCCCCCTTCGGTCTCGGCGGGCTGCCACACCATGCGGTAGAGCAGCTCGTTCGGATCCCTCCATGGTTCGGGGGCGGGGCCGGGCGCGGGGAGAGCGATCTCGATGCCGTCCACCGTACCGAGCCAGTCGCGATCGGCGCCGTAGAGGTCGGCCCGGCCGCGGACCGCACCGTCCGCCGCGGTCTCGGCGGTGGCCTGTACGTAGTGCACGGCGCCGGGGTCGGCGCAGAGCGCCTCGGCGATCGCTCCCGGGCCGCCGATGACCGTTCCCCCGGCTGCCCAGGCGACGGCGGCGACGGCCGCGTCGATGACGACGGCCCGCCCCTGTCCGCCCCCGGCAAGCCTGAGCTCGGTGCCGCCGGTGCCACGCTCGGCATGCAGCACCACGTCAGCCGTGGCGAACGACAACCCTGCCTGCTTCCAGTCGAGTTCACTTCCGGTGCGGCCCTTGGCGGCGAAGGGTACGTACTCCCGTCCGTTCGGGCTGGGGCGCCGGCGCAGCTTGCCGCTCAGGTGCAGTCGCCAGGGTGCGGCCGAGGCCTCCTCCGCCTTCGAGGTGCTGCGGATCTGGAAGGCGGCGGAGATGCCTTCGTCGGTGAGGGTGAGGTGCAGGGTCCGCTCTCCGTCCAGGGGGAGCGGCTCGTCGGCCACCACGTCGCCGGCCGCGGCCCAGTTACCACCGAACCCGTCACTCGCCGCGACCAGCGCCGCGTCCAGGAGCGAGCCCGCCGAGATCCGGGAACCTCCCTCGGCTCGCGTCTGGGCCTCGCGCTCCCAGCGGGGCTCGGTCAGATCGAGCTGGTAGGCCGGGTGCGCCGAGTTCAGTCGCTGTCCGAGACCCGGTACCGGGTCCCCGGCGGGTGCGACACGTGCCTCGGATACGGGGGAGAACCAGTAGGACTCGCCTTCCCAGGCGTAGGTGGGCAGGGGCACGCGGCGGCCCCGGTCGCCGTCGTGGTAGGCAGCCCAGTCGACGGAGATCCCGCGCAGGTGCAGCGCGCCGAGCGCGCTGTAAGCCGACTGCCGGTCGTCCAGACGGCGGCGCAGTGTGGGAATGAACCGGCAGGCCGTGTCGTCCAGGCCGCGCGAGCCCAGACCGGACAGGACGGGCTGGGGGCCGATCTCCAGGAAGGTGCGGAAGGAGTCGTCGTACAGGGCCCGGATGCCGTCGGCGAATCGGACCGCGCCCGCTGCATGTCGTATCCAGTAGTCGGCATCGATCTCGCCGGGGCGCACGAACCTGCCGGTGGCGTTGGAGACCAGCGGGATGTTCGGTGCCCGGTAGGTGATCGACCCGGCCACCTCACGCAGCTCGGCGAGGGCCGGCGCCATCAGAGGGGAGTGGAAGGCGTGCGACACGGTCAACAGGCGGTGCTTGATCCCCTCCTTCTCCAGCGCGGTGGTGATGGTGGCAACGTCGTCTGCCGCGCCCGAGATGACCGTGTCGGCGGGGCCGTTGACGGCGGCGATGGCGACGGTGCCCGGGAAGTCGGCGATCGCCTCGCGGGCCCTGGTCTCGTCGCAGACGATGGTGGCCATGACACCGCCGGCGGGAAGGGCTTCCATGAGGCGGCCGCGGGCGGCGACCAGCCTGCACGCGTCGGCCAGGTCCATGACGCCTGCCGCGGTGGCGGCGGCGATCTCGCCGACGCTGTGCCCCATCACGGCGGCGGGAGTGACACCCCACGACTTCCACAGCTGGGCAAGCGCGTACTCGATGGCGAACAGGGCGGGCTGCGTGTACCCGGTGCGGTGCAGCGGTGAGGACGGATCGACGGGGTCGGGGTCGGTGGACGCTTGTGCGAGCAGGTCGGCCAGGGGACGGTCGAGGTGCGGGTCGAGGTGGCGGGCGACCTCGTCGATCGCGGTCGCGTACACCGGTTCGGAGCGCAGGAGTTCACCCATCCGCGGGTACTGCGAGCCCTGGCCGGTGAACAGCCAGGCCACCTTGCGCTGCCGGTGCGGGGCGAGGGATTCCGTCACCGTGCGGTCCTCGCGCCGGCCGGCGACGAAGGCGTCGAGGGCGTCGGCCAGCGCGGTGGTGTTGGTGGCGGCCACCGCGACGCCGGTCGACAGCCGGGACCGTCCGAGGTGTGTGGTGAAGCAGACATCGGCGAGCGACAGGCCGAGGTTCTCCCGCAGGGCGGCCGCGTAGTTGCTCGCCAGCTCGCGCAGCGCGCTCTCGCTGCGGGCGGAGAGGGTTAGCACGTCGACGTCGCGGGCCAGGGCCTTGGAGGAGTCGGCCTGCTCGGACGGCTCGGGCGGCCGGGGCGGTTCGGAGATGATCGCGTGCGCGTTGGTGCCGGACGCGCCGAAGCTGCTGACGGCCCCGATCTTGGCGGGCTTGTCGCCGGGCCAGGGGCGGCGCTCGGTGACGACCTCGATGTCGAGGGCGTTCCAGTCCACGTTGGGGTTGGGCTCGGTCATGTGCAGGTGCTTCGGAATCTCGTCGTGCTGCAGCGAGAGCACCAGCTTGAGCAGTCCGGCGACGCCGGCCGCCGGTTCCAGGTGGCCGATGTTGGTCTTCACGGAACCGATCAGCAGCGGACTGTCCTTGCTGTGGTACTGGCCCACCGCCTGCTGGAGGGCGCGTAGTTCGATGGGGTCGCCGAGCGCGGTACCGGTTCCGTGTGCCTCGACGTAGCCGATCTCGGCGGGGTCGAGCTTCGCCTGCTCCAGGGCCGAACGGATCACGGCCTGCTGGGCGGCCGGGTTGGGTACCGAGATCCCGCTGGAGCGGCCGTCGTGGTTGACGGCGGTTCCACGGACCACCGCGAGGATGTTGTCGTTCGCCTCCAGCGCGTCCGAGAGGCGCTTCAGGACCACGACACCGGCCCCTTCGCCGCGGGCGTAGCCGTCGGCGGAGGCGTCGAAGGTCTTGCAGCGGCCGTCGGGAGACAGCGCCCGGAACTTGCTGAGCAGCACGAAGTTGTACGGCGTCAGCATCAGGTTGACACCGCCGGCCAACGCCAGATCGCACTCACCGAGCCGCAGCGACTGGCACGCGTCGTGCAGGGCGACGAGGGAGGAGGAGCAGGTGGTGTCCACGACCTTGCTCGGTCCCATCAGACCGAAGGTGTACGAGACGCGGCCGGCGACGAACGACGGCTCACCGATCAGCTGGTAGCCGTCCACGTCGCGAATGTCGCCGACCTCCTGACGGGCGCGCACGTAGTCGGTGGTCGACACCCCGATGAATACGCCGGTCTGGCTGCCTTCGAGGCTGTCAGGTGCGTAGCCGGCGCGTTCCAGCACTTCCCAGACGACATGGAGGATCATCCGCTGCTGGGGGTCCATGCCGACCGCTTCGCGGGGCGAGATGCCGAAGACTCCGGGTTCGAACCGGTCGACCTCGTCGAGGAATCCGCCGCGGATCACATAGGCCTTCCCTGGCGCCTCCGGGTCGGGGTCGTGCAGCTGGGAGGCGTCCCCGCGGTCGGCGGGGAACTCGCGAGTGGCGTCCACGCCGTTCCGCAGCAGCTGCCAGAAGCCCTCGGGGGAGCTGACGCCGCCGGGCATCCGGCAGCCCAGGCCGATGATGGCGATCGGCTCCGCCGGCCGTAAGGCACCCGCAGCCGTGGCAGCGTTGAGCTGCTCGATCCGCCGCAGCGCCTCAACCAGCAACCGCCGTCCCTTGCCTGCGTTCTCGCCGGTCCCGGCCTCGAGCGAGGTGGGGCTCCCCGGGTTGTTCGCGGGAGCACTGTCGAGTGCCATGGACTCTGGACCTCCAGAATGACGGGAACCCACAGTTGATGAATTCAACGCTTGATGAATGCTCGACGATGTTACGGTGGTGTGTCAACACACCTCTCCAGAACGCGACTTGACCGTCCGGCCGAGTCGCCGCGTCAAGCGCGAGGGCAAGTCAAACAACCCCGGGAACCGGACGCAGGGCGGCACGGCGACACGACCGGACGGCTCCTGGCGGCGCGCCCGCAGGGTTCAGCGCAGGAAGACGGGGAGCGAGTCCAGGCCGCGGAAGGGGGTGCGCAGCTCCCAGTTGAGCTCTTCCTCGGGGATGGCGAGACGCATGTGGGGGAACTCCTGCAGCAGGGACAGGGTTGCCAGGCCCACCACCTTCAGCGCCAGCCGCGAGCCGACGCAGAAGTGGATCCCGGAGCCGAAGGCGATGTGGTCCGCGGCGTTCTCCCGCTCGAAGTCCAGCACATCGGGGTTGGGGAACCTCTTCGGGTCGCGGTTGGCCGCCGAGACGGACAAGATCACGAGCGAGCCCTTGGGGATCACCCCACCGCCGACCTCGATGTCCTCCGTCGCGTAGCGGTTCGAGCCGGGCTGCTGGGGCCCGTCGAAGCGGAAGATCTCGTCCATCGCGGCAGGCATCAGCGACGGGTCGGCGAGCAGTTTCTCCTTCATCTCCGGGTACTTGAGCAGCCAGTACACACAGTTTCCGATCATGCTCTGAATGCCGAAGTAGCCGGCCAGCATGACCTGGATCGCCGAGGCGAGGAGCTCGATCTCCTCCATCCGCCCCTCCTCCTCGGCCACCTGGACCAAAGTGGTCAGCAGGTCCTCGGCAGGGTGAAGACGCTTGTGGGCGATCTGCTCGGCCAGCAGCTCCTTGATCAGGTCCAGCCCGCCCTGGGCCGCCTCGACGTCCTTGCCGCCGGTCAGCTCGTCCATGCCCCGGGTGAACGCCTCGTGCTTGTCCGGCGACACGCCCAGCAGTTGCGACTGCACCATCACCGGCAGCGGCTTGGCATAGCGCTCGATGAGCTCCACCCGGTCCTCGCCGGCGAGGGGGCCCAGCAACTCGTCGGCTATGCGCAGGATGTGGGGCTCCATCGCGTTGACCCGCTTGGCCGCGAACGACGGCACCACCAGCTTGCGCAGCCTGGTGTGGTCCGGCGGGTCCTGATTGATCATCATGTGCCCGGAGGCCTCGTCGCGCCGCAGCACCAGGCCGCCGACCGGCGGGGCCGCGAGAGAGCCGGCCCCCTTCGGCTTGGGGGCGTCGTCCAGGCTGCTGCTCAGCCGCGGATCGGCGTAGCAGGCCCGTACGTCGTCGTAGCGGGTGATGATGTACGCCTCGGAGCCATCACGGAGGATCACCGGGCGTACCGGCCCGGCCTCCTGCACTTCCTTGTACACGGGGTACGGGGCGTTTCCGAACTCGTTGCCCAGATGAACCGGACACCCCGCCGCGGCAGCCGCCTCGGCAAGGGATATCGGCGCTTCGTCCGCGCCCACCGACACGCCTTCAGTTGACATTCAGCCCTCCAAACACTGGAGCCAGAGGCCGCCCGGGGTGGCCGGTGCGACAGGCCCGGCAGAACGGATTGGGACGTGGACTGCCGCGGCGCCGGATCGGGGTACGCCGACCGGGCTGCCCCAGAGCCCGCCACTCACCACTTGATGATTTCACTGCCCGTTGAAGGATACGCGTCTGGGCGGGCGTGTCAACGGAATGCCGTACAAGGAGGGGATGTCGTCCCGTCCGGCGGGGGCCACGAGGGGCCAGGGGCTCCACGCGACGGGCGGGTGCGGCACACGCCGAGCGCCCCGCCTTCCGGCCGAAGCAGGGAGACGGGGCGCCGGGTTGTGCACCAACACCGGTGAGACGGTGTGGGGTTCGGCTCTGCTCCAGGGCGGGGGGGTGACCTGCGACAGAGCCGGGCTGGATGCGGACGGTTGCCGGGGAAGCGATCCCGGGCAACCGTCCCGGGCGCGGACCGCAGGACTACTGGCCGCCCGCCTTGGCGCCGACGGAAGGGGTGGCCTGGGCCTGAGCGTCCACGGCCGGGGCGCCGGCCGGCGGACGGGCCCCCGGCGGCGGGCCCATCGGGCCACGCGGCAGCAGGAAGGTGGCCGCCAGCGTGAGGAGGCTGAGCCCGATGCCGTACCAGCCCACGACCTCCAGGCCCTGCACGTAGTCGCCCTTGGTCGGGCCGCTGCCCAGCGCGTTGAAGAAGAACACGCCGAAGACGGCGACACCGATCGTGTTGGCGAACTGCTGGGCGGTGCTCAGCAGACCCGAGGCGACACCCGCCTGCTGCGGCGCCACCTTGGACATGACCACGCCCGTGAGCGCGGGCAGTGTGACACCCGTACCGAGGCCGCCGAGAACCATCGGCACGACCATCTCCCAGGCGGACGTGTCCGTCCCCGAGAAGTTCAGCTGGAACAGCAGCACCACGGTGCTCAGCACCAGGAGCACCTGACCGATGGTGATGACCTTGACGCCGTACTTCATCAGCATCGGACGGGCCATCAGAGAGCTGAGCGCGAAGCCGAGGCCCATCGGCCCGAAGGTGAGACCGGCCCTCAGCGGAGACAGCCCCAGGCCGAACTGCAGGAACATCGTCATACCGAAGATGAACCCGGAATAGAAGGTCATCACGCCGACGATGATCAGGATGCCCACGCCGTAGGACTTGTTCTGGAACAGCGACAGGTTCAGCATCGGCTCGCCGCCCTTGGCGAGCAACGCCTTCTCGTACATCACGGTGCCGATCGCGAAGGGCACCGAGAGGCCCAGCATGATCCAGCCCCAGACCGGCCACCCCTCGGAGCGGCCGAGGACGACAGGCAGGATGGCGAGGCCGAGAGTGATCGAGATGCCGATGTTGCCGATCACGTCCTGCTTCGGCTTGCGGGCGGCCCTGGCGTTGGGGAGCAGCTTGGCCGCGAGCAGCATGGTGACCAGACCGATCGGAATGTTGATCAGGAAGATCACCCGCCAGCCGAGGCTGGCGACGTCGGCCGACAGCAGCACACCGCCGAGGATCTGGGCGGCGACCACGGCGAGACCGATCGTGGCGCCGAACCAGGACAGCGCCTTGGGTCGCTCCGGCGGCGGGAAGGTCACGGTGATGAAGGCCACCACCTGCGGCACCATGAGCGCGGCACCGACGCCCTGGATCAGACGGACGACCACGAGCTGCGAACCCGTCTGCGCGATCCCGCAGAACAGCGAGGCGACGGTGAACAGCCCCATGCCGATCATGAACATCCGCTTGTAGCTGAAGATGTCACCCCATCGGCCACTGGCGACCAGCAGGCTGGCGTAGGTGAACGTGTAGCCACCGATGATGAGCTCGAGCGTTGCCTCACCGATGTTCAGCTGGGACTGCAGCGACGGGGTCGCGATGTTGATGACGTAGAAGTCGAAGATGGCCATGAACATGGCCACCAGGGCCACGGCCAGCATGGCCCAGCGCCGGGGATTCAGCTCGGCCGCAGGCGCCCCCGTCGGCGCGCTGGGTGAACTCATTGGGTGCCTCCTGGATGGGGACGAGAGAACATCACTTGCCGACTAACGTTCTGCCGCCGACTGTAGGGACCGGGATCGATAGCCGTCAAGTCATTCGCTGGCTAGTGACTTACCTGCCCGGCGGTTAGACTGCGGACGCGGGCGCACCTGTCGCCCGGCCATCGGAGGTAGAGCGTGAGCGAGTTCATGGATGTGTACACCCGCGCCTCCAAGACGTTCCGCGCCGTCACGGACGCCGCTCTACGACGCCACGGACTGCACCTGGGGCAGAATCTGGTGCTCGCCGCGCTGCACAAGAACGACGGTCAGACGCCCGGGGCGATCGCCGCCGCGGTCAATGTCACGACTCCGACGATCGTCAAGATGGCCACCCGGATGACCGCGGCAGGACTGCTCACCCGCCGCCGCGACGATCGTGACAACCGGCTGGTGCGGCTCTACCTGACCGACGAGGGGCGGCTCCTGCACGAGCCGGTCGAGCAGGAGCTGCTCGAGCTGGAGCAGCATCTGACCAAGGGCATCAGCCTCGACGAGGTACGCCACCTCATGGACATACTGACGCGGGTCGCGGACAACGCCCAGGCTCTGGGTGACACGGCCCCCGAGGCCGGCTGAGCGAAGGCCGGCACTCGCCCGCAGGCGGCGTGCGGCCTCACACGGCGATCGGGTGGGCCAGCCGCGCGATCCGCTCGGTGAGGGCGCCGGCGAACTGCGGGCTGCCGAGGAAGAAGTGGCCGCCGTCCAGGAAGACCAGCTCGCACGTCTTGGTGGTCTCACGCTTCCAGGCCAGCATGCCCAGGTCGTCCGTCATCGGATCGCCCTCACCCGCGAAGGCCATCACGGGCACGGGCAGCGCGGGAACCCCGGGACGCGCATAGCGCTCCGCAAGCCGTAGATCGGCGCGGAGCGCCGGCAGGAACATCTGGAGCAGTTCGGGCTGCCGCAGTATGCCGTCCGGCATGCCGCCCAGCCTCTGCAGCATGGCGACGAGCTGCGCGTCCGGCAGCTCGTGCATGGGCGGGTGGGCCGGGTTGACGCCCGGCCCGTTCCGGCCGGCCACCACCAGCAGAGCGGGCGGCCGGCCTCGTTCCAGCATCCGGTGGCTGATCTCGAAGGCGAGCAGTGAGCCAAGGCTGTGCCCGAACAGCACGTACGGGCCGTCAGCCTTGGTCGCGACAGCTTCGGTCAGCTCGGTAACGAGCCGCTGCCAGTCCTCCAGCAGTGGCTCCTGGAGCCTGGTGCCGTGTCCCGGCAGCTCCATCGGGACGACCCGGGCATAGGGGGCCAGCCACTTCCAGCTCCGGAAGTGCACGCTGTTGCCTCCCGCGTGGGGCAGGCAGAACAGCGGCAGTCCGGCCACGAAGGGCACGGTCTGGTCTTCGCCTGGAGGCGCGGAGGTCATGGGCCGTTTCCCTCGTTTCGGGTTTCCTGCGGGCGATCAATTCCTGTACGGGTGTGGCGTGAAGGGCGGCGGGCCGTCTCGGCGCCGCGACCTGTCGCCGTTGACCACTTCTCGGCAACAAACATAAACTCCACAGTCGATGAAGTCATCATATGGTGAGTCGATGCGTGGCGGCCAGGGCATCCGGGCCTCGGAAAAATCCGTGCGGGGCAGTCGGTCACTCCGGTCCGGCTGCCACATCGAGCGAGGGGGAATGACCGTGGGCAATCGCGAAGACTCGAGCTCCGCTGAAGCGGCCTACCGCGGCGACATCGCCGTCGTCGGCGTCGGCTGCCGGTATCCGGGCGGCGTACGCGATCTGGACGGCCTCTGGCAGGTGATCTCACAGGGTCTGGACGTGACGTCCGACGTCCCCGCCGACCGCTGGGCTGAGCAGTTCCTCGACCGGGGCCGTGCCGAGGGGACCATGTACTGCGGGCGAGGCGGTTTCATCTACGACATCGACGTCTTCGACGCCCGCTTCTTCGGCATCACCCCGCGTGAGGCCGCCGAGATCGATCCCCAGCACCGGCTGTTGCTGCAGACCGCCTGGGAGGCGATGGAGGACAGCGGCATCCCCCGGGACCGCTGGGAGGGCAGCCGGACCGGCGTCTTCACCGGAATCCTCGGTATGGACTACACCCTGCTGCTGGCCAGGGCCAAGGGCCCGGCCGGTGTGGGCCCCTACTACGCGAGTGGAAAGGAAGCCAGTTTCGGCGCCGGGCGCATCGCGTACACCTTCGGTCTGCACGGCCCCTGCATGATGCTCAACGCGGCTTGTTCCTCCTCGTTGCTGGCGGTGCACCTCGCTTCACAGGCGCTGCGCGCCGGCGAGTGCGATGCCGCGCTGGCCGGTGGCGTCAACCTCATGCTCGCCCCTGAGCTCAGCATCTTCATGAGCCGGATCGAGGCGCTCTCCCCGACAGAGACCTGCCGCCCCTTCGACGCCGCCGCCGACGGCGTCGTGCGCGGCGAGGGATGCGGCATCGTCGTACTGAAGCGGTACGCGGACGCGGTGGCCGACGGGGACCGGATCCACGCAGTGCTCAAAGGCAGCGCCACCGTCCACGACGGCCGTAGCGCCGGGCTGATCGCGCCCAACGCCGAGGCGCAGCAGATGCTGCTGCGCTCCGCGCTCTCCGCCGCCGGCGTGGCGCCCGAGGACGTCGACTACATCGAGGCCCACTGCACTGGCACGTCGCTCGGTGACCATCTCGAAGTCAGCGCCCTGACATCGGTGTTCGGTGCCGGACGCGACCCGGATCGGCCGCTGCGGATCGGCTCCCACAAGGCAAACTTCGGCCACACCGACTCCGCTGCCGGGGTGCTCGGCCTGCTCAAGGGCATCCTGGTGGCGCGGCACGGTGTCGCGCCGCCGCAGATCAACGTCGACACCCCCATGGAGTTGCTGACCGACAGCGGTGTGCGGGTCGACACCGAGGCGACCACGCTGCCGGGCGACCGGCCCCGGCTGGTGGGCGTGAGCGCCTTCGGCCTGTCCGGCACCAACGTCCACGTCATCCTCCAGTCCCCGCCGGCCGACACCGCTGGGAGGGTCGACGAGGCGAGCACCCCGCAAGCCGAGCCGCTGCCCGTACTCGTGCTCTCCGGTCCCACTCCGGAGTCCCTGACCGCGCAGTCGGCCGCCTACCGGGACGTGTTCGCCGCGGCCGAACCCGACACACTGCCCGGCCTCCTGCACAGTGCCTCGGTCCGCCGCACCCACCACGACTACCGGCTCGCCGTGACCGGCGAGACCGGCGCCGCGCTGGCGGAGGCGCTCGACGCCCACCACGCCGGTCGAGCGGACGGCTCGGGCGCGTCCGGCGACGTGCTCGGTGGACGCGCGCCCCGCATCGTCCACGCGTTCTCCGGACAGGGATCGCAGTGGCCGGGGATGGCCCTGGACCTGTACGACAGTCAGCCCCTGGTGCGCCGTGCGCTGGATGAATGCGACGCGCTGGTCGGGGAGTTCGCCGGCTGGTCACTGGTGGAGGAGATCGGCCGCACGCGTGGCAGCCGGCTCGCGGACACCGAGTTCGCCCAACCCGCCATCTTCGCCGTCCAGGTGGCGCTCAGCCGCCTCTGGACGGCATGGGGCGCCGCACCCACCGCTGTGGTCGGGCACAGTGTTGGCGAGATCGCCGCCGCTCACACCGCCGGCGCCATCGGGCTGCGTGACGCCGTACGGCTGGTGGTGCGGCGCGGCCGCATCATGCAGGACGCCACCGGATCCGGCCGGATGGCCCAGGTCGAACTACCACCCGAGAAGGTACGTGCCGCGTTGGAGCCGTTCGGCGGCAGCGTGGTCGTCGCCACCGTGAACGGTCCGCACTCGGTCGTGATCGCGGGCCCGGCGGACGCGATGGAACAGGCAGTCGCCCACCTGAAGCGGATCGGCGCCCCGTGCATGCCACTCGGCGTCGACTACGCCTTCCACAGCCCCGCGGTCCGTCGGCACGGCGACGAACTCGAGGCGTCGCTGTCGGGCCTGGTGCCCGAGCCGGCCCGGATCCCCTTGCTGTCCAGCGTCGACCCGGAAGACTCGGAGCCGGTCACCGACGCCGCGTACTGGGGCCGCAACGTGCGAGAGGAGGTCCGGTTCTGGCCCGCGGTGGACCAGTATCTGACCGAACGGGACGCGCTGTTCATCGAGATCGGCCCCCACCCCGTACTCAGCCGGCCACTGCGGGACGCGCTCGCTCACCGTGGCCGCTCGGGCCTGGTCGTCCCCTCGCTTGCCCGAGGCAAGTCCGGGCCGTCGACCCTGGCGGCTTCGCTTGCCTCGCTCTACACGATTGGTGCGCCGACCGACTGGCAAGCCGTCCACCCCGCACGCGGCGGACATCGCGCGCTGCCGCCGGTCGCGCTGGCCAAAGACCGCCACTGGCTCCCCGGCCTCGTCCGTGGCGAGCAGGGCGACCCGGCCGCGTCAGCTGCTCGGCCCCTCCCCCTGCGCGCCGAGATACGCCTGTTCGACGCCGAGCACCGCCTGGTGGCCGCTGTCGAGGAGCTGTCCCTGGTTCCCTCGGCAGAGGTTTCGCAACGACCGCCCGTGTCCGCTCCCTCGGCCGTCCCCGCCCCTGCCCCTGTTCCCGCCCTGGCGCCCGCGCCCTTACCCACGTCATCACCCGCGGACGTACAGACCGCCGGCCTCGGCCACGAGCAGGCTGCCCGGACCGTCGCGCGGATCGCCGCAGAGGTTCTCGGTGCGCCCGACCCGCGGCTGTCGCGCGTCCGGGGCTTCTACGAGCTCGGCTTCGACTCCTTCTCCATTGTCGAGCTGGTGACGCGGCTGGGAACGGAGTTCGGTGTCGACCTGCCTGCTCGCGCCGGCGTGGAAAACCCGACCATCGAGGCGATGACCGATCGGATCCTCGGCGAGGCCGCTGCCCGCCCCGTCGCTGTGGCGCAGCTGGCCCCGTCCTCGGCTAACGCGCGGCCTGCCCCCGAAGCCGCCGCCGAACCCGCCCTCTGCGGACCTGCAGCCGACACCTTGTCCGCCGCACCGCGATCCATGGCTCCTCCCGCGCTTTGCGAGCCGGTCGCCATCGTGGGCATGAGCTGCCGCCTGCCGGGCGCCGTCGGTCTGGACTCCTACTGGTCGTTGCTGTCCGGCGGAGTGGACGCGACCGGGGACGTTCCGGCAGACCGGTGGAACGCGGCCGCGCTGCTGGACGACTCCGAGCGGGTGGCGCCCGGGCACGTGGCCACCGGCCGCGGAGGATTCATCGAAGACATCGACCAGTTCGACAACGCCTTCTTCCGCGTCTCCGCGCGAGAAGCCCGCAGCATGGACCCTCAGCAGCGCATCTTCCTCGAGGTCGCGTGGGAGGCGCTGGAGGACGCGGGACTCGGCGCACAGGCGCTGCGCGGCAGCCGTACCGGCCTGTTCGTGGGCCTCAACACGGTCGACTACGGGCAGATGCTCTCCCGGGATCCCGAGCAGGTCGACCTCTACTACGGCACCGGCAACACCTTCTCCGGCAGCGCGGGACGTATGTCGTACTTCCTCGGGGTGCGCGGGCCGAGCGTGGCAGTGGACACCGCCTGCGCCTCGTCACTGACCGCCGTACACCTGGGCTGCCAGAGCCTGCGCTCCGGGGAGTGCGACATCGCGGTGGTCGGCGGCTCCAACGCACTGCTGACCCCGACGGTGTACCAGTCGATGTCGGCCGGGGGCGCACTCGCCCCCGACGGTCGATGCAAGACGTTCGATGCCTCCGCGGACGGCTACGGTCGCGGCGAGGGCGCCGGTGTGCTCGTACTCAAGACACTGTCGCGGGCTCAGGCTGACGGCGATCGGATCCACGCGGTCATACGCGGCAGCGCGGTCAACCACAACGGCGCCTCCGGCGGCCTGACCGTCCCCAGCGCCGACGCGCAGGCCGAGGTGATCAGCGCGGCCCTCGCTCAGGCCGACATCGGCCCGGCGGAGGTGGACTACGTCGAGGCACACGGCACCGGCACCCCGCTGGGAGACCCCGTCGAGCTCACCGCACTGGACCGGACGATCGGCGCGTACCGGCCAAGCGACCGTCCGCTGCTGGTCGGTTCCGTGAAGACGAACATCGCGCATCTGGAGGCCGCGGCCGGCGTGGCCGGCCTGATCAAGACGGTGCTCGCGCTCAAGCACGGTGAGATCCCGCCCCACCTGCATTTCGAACAGCCCAGCCCGGAGGTCCCCTGGGACCGACTGCGGCTGAAGGTGACCGCGCAGGGCGCGGCCTGGCCCGCTTCCAGCCATCCCCGTACCGCGGGTGTGAGCGCCTTCGGCTTCACCGGCGCCAACGCCCACGTGGTGCTGAGTGAGCCGCCGACGCCGACGCCGACGCCGGAGGCCGTGCGCGGCAGCGCGCGAGCCTACGCACTGGCTGTCTCTGCGGCGAGTGCTGCTGCACTCGATGAGGCCGTACAGCGCGTGACGGCCCATCTCGAGAACGCGGCGGATGCCGGGCCGGAGGATCTGGTCCACACCCTCGGCGTCCGCCGCAGCCACCTGGAGCACCGCCTCGTGGCCGTCGGAAGGAATCGTGAGGAGCTGCTGACCGCTCTGAGCGGCACGCCGGTCACCGGAATCGCCCAGGTAGGCGAACCGGTCCAGTTCGCCCTGGTGTTCGGCCCGACGGTCGGCGGGCTTCCGTGGGAGCGGCTGTACGAACAGGAGCCCGCCTTCGCCGCGGCCTTGGACACCGTCGACGCCGAGTGCCGTGCGGTGCTCGGACGTTCGGTGCGCGCCGCTGTGCTGCGTGGCGCCACGGATCCAGTGACGACGGTCGCCGCGCAGATCGCGATGGCCGCCCTGTGGTCCGACCATGGGGTGCGGCCGGACGTGGTGACCGGACGCGGCTCCGGGGAGATCGCCGCCGCGCACGTCGCGGAGGTACTGGGGCTGGGTGAGGCCATCACCGCCGCGGCAGGTACGACGACTGTCCGCCTGTCCGGCCGGCCTGCCGTCGCGCTGCACCTGGCGTCGGCGCCCGCTGATCTGAGGGCGTGGACACCCGGCTCTGCCGCCGCCTTCGGACCGGTCCTGGTCCGGCAGCTCTCGGACCGTGGCATCGAGATGGTCCTGGACGCGAGCCTGGCCGACGCTGCCGACGAACTTGCCGCCCTCTCCCCTGAGTTGACACATGCCGGAGTGAACGGCCGGTTGGATGCCGCTGCGCCGGTACGGGCCGCGGCCGCCCTGCACGTGGCCGGCTGCACCGTGGACTGGACGGCGCTGCTCGCCGGGCGCGGCCGCCACATCTCCGCCCCGGGATATCCCTGGCAGCACCGCAGGCACTGGATCGACGCACCGGCCCTCGCGGCGACCGCGCCCTCCAGAGCGCCCACGTCCTCAGCGACCGCCGCGGAGCACGCGGCGCTCGGCGTCCCCGTCACCCCCTTCGACGCGCCGGCAGTGCGCTACTACCCGGTGGCCCTTCCCGGCGATGCGAGGGAGCCGGTCGGTGCTGCCGCCTTGACCGGGCTCCTGCTGGCCGCGGGCAGTGACCTGCTGGGCGGCGGTGCTGTCGAACTGCGCGACGTCGACTTCGCGGTGCCCGTGGTCTCGGCAGCGGCTCTCTCCGCGACCGCGGGCGCCCAACTCGTCGCGCACGCCACCGACACCGTCTGGCACCTCACCCTCGTCGCCGGCCGCCACGGTGCTCGTGACGCGCGGCCGGTGGCTCGCGCGACTCTGGTGCGGCCCGTGAACGAGCCCCCGGCCCGGGTCGAGCCGGCGGCATTGCGCGGGCGGCTGGTGGCCCCCGTTCGTGAGGGCTTTGACGACAGCGGGACGACACCGCGCCTGTCCGGTCCGACGGTCCGGTGGGGATGGTCGGCCGGGGGTCCGGAGGCCTCGCCCCTGGACGCCTCCTTCGAGGTGACCGAGGTGACCGAGGAGCCGGGCCGCCGGTTCGAGCGGCTCGCTTCGCTGCGGCCAACGGGCTCGACGGGCTCGTCCGATGACACGTACCGGTCCGGGACGGAGCGGAGGGCCTGGTTGTCGGGCCCGCTGCCGACGGCCGGGCTGGGGTTGCTCGCCTCCTGCCTGCCGCAGGGGGACCTGGTCGTGACCGGCGTCGGAGCGGTGCGGGTCCATGGCGCGCCCCATGGAGAGACCGTGCTCCTGCACGCCGTGGCCGATGGCGACAACACCGGGCTGGTACGGGTGCTCGCCGCCGGCGACGGCCGGGTCCTGGCCGAGCTGACCGCAGTGCGGTACGCGTCCGTGGCCGGTTCCGCGGTGACCGACACCGAACGCCGGAGGATCGCGCAGCGTCTCTACACCGTGCGATGGCAGCCCGTGGAGCTGCCAGTGCCGCAGGACCCGGAATCCGCGCCCGCCTCGGTCTCTGCCCGACGGTGGCTGGTCGTCGCCGGCTCGCAGGCTGTGAGCGCGGCGGGCGGGCTCGCAGCGGCACTCGCCCGAGCGGGGGCGGACGCACAGGTCGTGGGGCAGGAACCCGACTGGGCGGCGCTGCTCGCGGATCACACCGTCGGGGGGATCGTGCTCGCTGCGACCACCGCGGTGACCGGGCAGAAACCTGATGATTCCCCGGTGGTCCCGGCACTGGCTGCTGCCCGTGCGGCCGCCGCAGCGGAGCGGGCCGGCGGGACGCCGCCCAGGCTGTGGCTGGTCACCCGGGGGGCTCATGGCCCCGAGGGCGTGCTGCCCGTGGACCACGGCCAGGCGGCCGCGTGGGGCCTGGCGCGGGTGCTGGCGATGGAGGCGCCGAGTGCCTGGGGTGGATGCCTGGACCTGTCGGGCCTGACCGAGCGGGATTTCGATGCCGCTGCAACGGCGCTGACGGCCCGGACCTCCCCCGACACGGTCGAGGACGAGCTCGCGCTGCGGGACGGCAGCTGGTACGCGCCTCGCCTGATGCGAGCCGAAGCACCGACGGAGATCCTGCCCGCACTCCACTGCGACGAGAACCGCTGGTATGTGGTCGTCGGCGCCTTGTCCTCGGCCGTCCGTCCCGTGGTCGACCGTCTCGTGACCGCGGGTGCCCGGCGGCTCCTGGTGCTCCAGCCACGCGAGGAGGTGGCCTGGCCCCAGGACACGGCGTGGGCCGGGGAGACGTCAGCGGCCGGAGTGACCATCAAGGTCGTCGACCTGTCGGCCTCCGACTTCGACGACGACGGCACCGGCCCGGAGAACGACGTGCTCGCCGGCGTCAGCGGCGGTGAACCGATCGGGGGCGTCGTCGTCGCCTCGGTCCCGCTGCCCGGCCGGCCGCTGGCCGCGACAGAGCCGGCTCACCTGGCAGTCGGCCAGGCTCTCGTCGGCCTCGCCGCCAAGGTCGAACTCGCTGTGCGCTCCATGCCGCTGGAGTTCTTCTACGTCCTCGGCTCGGCCGCCGCCTCCTGGGGCTCGGTCGGCATGGCCGTGCCCGGCGCGGTGGACGGGGCGCTGGCCTCGGTGGCCGCCGCCCGCCGGGCCGCCGGGTACGCGGGCGCCGTCATCCGTTGGATGCCCTCCGCGGACGACAGCACGCTGACCCGCCGGGACCAACTGATGATGGAGAGCAGCGGCCTGACCGTACTCACTTCCAAAGACGTCTCCGAGGCCGTCGGCCTGCTGCTGCGAGGCGGGTACACGGACGCCGCGGTGGCCCGGGTCGACGAACAGCGGTTCACCGAGGTCTGCCGCAAGCAGACCGCCCGCGGCTTCTTCGACCTGCTGAACCGGCCTGGTTGCGGCCCGGCGGCCGAGGACGGAGCGCGGGCGCCCGAGGAGGTGGCGCAGGCGGATGGGCCGCCGCTGGTCGCCGAGTTGCTCGCCCTCAGCCCCCAGCTGCGCGGCGACGTCCTGCTGGGGCGGGTACTGCACCATGTCACCGACGTGCTGGGCGGGGACACGGGCAGCGAAGTCGCCCCGGAGCGAGGCTTCTTCGAGCTCGGTATGGATTCGGTGATGGCGGTCGCGCTCAAGGCCCGGCTGGACGCGGAACTGGGCGTAGACCTTCCCGCCACGCTGACCTTCGAGTTCCCCACAGCGCGGGCGCTGGCCCGTCATCTGCTGGACGGTCTCGCCATGGACGACAGCCCCGAAGGAGCCGACGAGGAGGCACAGGCGGACCTCTCGCCGGCGGGTGACAACCTGGAAAGTCTGCCGGACGACGAGCTGTTGGACCGGCTGATGGCCGCATTGGCCACCTCCGAGCAACTGCTCGCGGGCGAGGCCTGAGACGACGACAGCGGTCCCCGAGCCCGGAAACGGGCTTGGGGACCGCTGTCATGTCACGTCGCAGTCGGATTGGCGGCGGCTGTTCTCCTACGGGAGCGGATGACCGTGCGTGGACGGGGGCGAGCCGATGCCGTCGTGCTCCCGGCCGGCCCGACGCCCGGGGGAATCCGGGGGCACGCCGACGCCGGATCGGTACGTCGCACAGGGAGAGGAACACCGTCCGCCCCGGACACGCGAAGAGGCGGCGCTGGGGGCTCGGCACCCGCCATCACCGCCTGCGGCTGTGCCTCTGTCTAGAAACTGGCCTTTGCTGTCGGTGCCTTCAGCTCGCCGAGGAAAGGCCGCCACAGGTGGGTCGGATCGTTCTCCACGGCGGTGATCACCTCTCGCATCGCGGCGAGCGCACGCGGCTCCTCGTCGTCGTACACGTCGCCCTGAAGCATCTTGAGCACATCGAGTCGATACCGCGGATCCTGGACGAACGCGGTGAACAAAATGTTGAGGCGGTAGTAGATGGAGATGAACTCGTACCAGTTGTTCACCGCCTTGCGCAGTTTCGCCTCGTAGTTCGCGAACCGCTCCTTGCGGAAGTCTCCAGCCTGGTGCGCCGCGAGGATGTCCGCGGCCGCGATCCGAGCGCTGTTGAGCGCCACACTGACGCCACTGGAGAAGATCGGGTCCACGAAACGTGCCGCGTCGCCGACCAGCAGGAAGTTGTCCCCGGCGATCTGCTCCATCCCGTAACTGTAGTCGCCCTCGACCTTGAAGGGCTTGATCTGGTCGGCGTTCTTGAGGGCGTCGAGCAGGTCGGGCCTGCTGGCGACCGTCTCCCAGAAGAAGTCCTCCCGGGTGCCCTCCGCCTGCTGGAAACGCTTCTTCTGGGTCACCACGCCGATCGACGTGATGGTGTCGGTGATCGGGATCTGCCACACCCAGGTGTCGGTGAGGGGCAGGAAGTGGATGAAGATGAAGTCCGCCTGGTCACCCTTGGGGTTCAGCGCCTGGCGGTCGAAGTTGTCGAACCAGGTGTGGACCGCGTACTGGTTGAAGACCGGGTCGTTGACCTTCACCTTCAGCTGGTTGCCCAGCATCGTCCGCCGGCCGCTGGCGTCGACCACCATGCGTACGGGCACGTCGACCGACTGGCCGCCCATACGCGCCCGCACCACCGGGAATTCGCCGTCGAAGTCGACCTTGCCGACCCGGACGCCCTGGTAGACCGTGGCCCCCAGGCTCTCGGCATTCTTGAGCAGGATCAGGTCGAACTTGGAGCGGTCGACATGGAAGGTGTAGTCCCGGTCCACCCCGGGCTGGTCCCTCTCGTCGAAGCGGATCTCCGCGGTGCGGAAGTCGTGCGGGCCGGCACCATAGCCGAGCGCGTCGATCGAGCGGGTCTCGGCGGACGTCCAGGCCGCTCCGTACTTCTTCGGGAAGTTCGCGGCCTCGACAGCCGGCATCGCTCCTATCTCGAGCAGCACCGGGGTCGTGGCCGTCACCAGGGACTCCCCCACATGTTCTCGAGGGAAGTTCTCGGCCTCGAAGACCACGACGGACATTCCACCTCGCGCCAGGTATGAGGCGATGGTGGAGCCGGCGGGTCCGCCGCCGATGACCGCAACATCGAAGTCTGGACTCATGTCATTCTCCTGCTCCATCGGGGCGGTGGTCGAGTTCGGGGTGGACGGACGCGCCGTCAGTCACCCTGCGTGGAGCTCGACAACCATCGCGCTGATGCTGTCAAGGTCCGCGAAGTGGTTGCCGGTGATCCGGGTCGGCGGCACGGTGACGCCGAACTCCTCGTAGATGTAGGCGAGGAGCTGTCCGGTGTTCCGGGAGTTGAGGATCCCCAGCTGCAGCAGCGGCGTGGCCGCAGTCAGCTCAGTACTGCCTTCGGTCTCCTCCAGAAACGTCCGGCTCACGTATCCCGTGATCGCAAGGAGGACCTTACTTTCGGTCAGAGGGGCGGTTGTCACGGATTCCTCCTCGTATCGGCCGCAGGCACCACGCGTCCTCGACAGGACATGGCCGCCCGCTGCGACCCATTCACCATTCTCCTGATGATGAATTCTACAGTCGATGACTTGTTGGTCAAGGACAACTCGTCGAGGAGTCGTGCTGACCCATGCAGGAGTCGAGATCGGTGCGCGGGCGACGGAACCAAGACTCACCATCAGATGAGTTCATCGACCGTTGGAGGGTACGCCCTCGCGATGAGCTGTCAACGCAGCACCTGATCTTTCACCCACCGCCACAGAGAGGTCACTCCCCTCTCGACCAGCAGTTCCAGGTGTCGGAGGCGTGCATCTGGATGCCCGAAATCCTGTTGCTCAAAGGAGAGTTGGTTGTCGCAGTCCGTGGTGGGGTGATACATAGACCGACATGACAGAAGACAAGGTTCTTGAACAGTTCGACCAGGCAGCGGCGGCCCTGGAGAACGTGGTCGCCGGCGTGAAGCCTCTTCCCTTCGATGCCCCGACGCCGTGCAGCGAGTGGTCGGTTCGACAGTTGATCAACCACGTCGTCGGCGGAAACCGCATGTTCACCGGTTTGGTCACCGGCAGCGGACCGGCCCCGGAGCAGGAGCCGGGCGACGATCCACTGGAGGCGCTCAAGAGTTCCCGCGCCACGCTGCGCGAGGCGTTCTCGGCCGACGGCGTGATGGACAAGGTCTTCCAGACTCCGATGGGTGAGCGCCCCGCCCCCCGCCTCGTCACCACGCGCATTGTCGAAATGAGCCTTCACGGCTGGGACCTGGCCAAGGCCACGGGGCAGTCCATCGACCTGCCGCAGGACGTTGTCGACACCTGCTTCAACCAGCTTCGCGCCATGCTGCCGGCCGAACGTCAGGGACTGCCGTTCGGGAACGAGCAGCCTGCCGCAAAGGGCGCGGCCTCTGTTGACCGGCTCGCGGCGTTCGCGGGTCGAGTCATCGTGTAACACCTGTCCAGGTACCGGTCGCCACACCGGGCCACTGTTCCGAGAAGCGATTCCACGCGCCACAGGCCGACGACACGCTCACCCGAGCGCGTCGTCGGCCTTTTTTCGTCACGGACCCTCTCCATCCCCGAGAGTCGGGCGACCGGCTCATCACATGATGACTTCGTCGCTTGCATCCGGTCAGCGACCGCAGGCATACTCAACATCGCCGATTTCATCGAACGTTGAGTCGCGAGGGGGAGTGCGTAATGACCAGCCAACAGGCGGAAATGCTGCAGACCACCGTCCTAGCGGACGTCGCCATCATTCTGGCGGCCGGAGTCGTGTTCGTGTCCGTCTCGCGGTTCCTGCGGCAGCCCACTGTCATCGGCGAGATCCTGGCGGGCATCGCCCTTGGACCGAGTCTTCTCGGACTCCTGCCCGGGGATCTCACCGCACGTGTCTTTCCGACCGAAGCGCGCCCGCTGCTGTCGGCGATCGCTCAGATCGGCTTACTCCTGTTCATGTTCATCCTCGGGTGGGAGCTCGATCCGAGGCTCTTGAGCAAGTCGAAAGAAGCCGTGGCGGCGGTGACCGTCGGCAGTATCGTCCTCCCGTTCGCCCTCGGCATCGGCGCGGCAGCCATGTGCTACGGAGATCATTCGATTGTCGCCGGCAAGCAGGTGCCGTTCCTGGCGTTCGCGCTCTATGTCGGTGTGTCCATGTCGGTGACCGCGTTCCCGGTTCTCGCCCGAATCCTCACGGACAGCGGGCTCGGGCAGACCCGGGTAGGTGTCCTGGCCCTGGCAAGCGCCGCTCTCGGGGACATCGTCGCCTGGTGTCTTCTCGCCGTCATCATCGGCCTGGCCACGACCGGCAGCGCGACGGGCGGGTTCGCCGTCATCATCGGCTGGTCGGCCGTCTACATCATCGGCATGGCCGTGCTGGTCCGGCCTCTGCTCGCGAAGGTGACCAGCCGGCTGGTAGAGCGTGGTCGCACCCTGCACCTGGTGGCGCTGGTCGCGACCGGCGTCTTCCTCTCCTCCTGCGCAACCTCGCTCATCGGCATTCATGCCATCTTCGGTGCCTTCGCCTTCGGCATCGTGATGCCCCGTCATCCCCGGCGCACGCTGGAGCCGGCCGTGCAGCAACCACTGCAGAACATCGCGCGGTTCCTGCTCCCGGTGTACTTCGTCGTCACCGGGCTCTCCGTGGACGTCCGGGCCCTGGGCGCGAACGACTGGCTGGTTCTGGGGCTGCTCCTGACGGTCGCCTGCGTCGGCAAGGTCGTCGGCGCAACCCTCCCCGCCCGCTGGACCGGACTGCCCTGGCGGGAGTCGCTGGGCGTCGGCGTACTGATGAACACCCGCGGACTGACCGAACTCATCATCCTGAACGTCGGTCTGAGTCTCGACATCCTCGACGATCGGCTCTTCACCATCATGGTTCTCGTCGCGCTCATCACGACCGGCATGGCAGGCCCCCTGCTCCCGTCGCTGGTCAAGAAGCCGAAGACCGACACGGCGGCCCCCGTCTCTGGCACCGTGCAGCAGGAGACCGTCCCGAGCGGGAGCGTCCAGTGAACGCCTCTCGGTGAGACGGGCCGGCAACGGCAGAGGTGACGTCGAAGGCCCCTGGAAACCGCCATGGTGTCCGGGGCCTTCGACGTCGGGTGTGACTAGCCGGTAACGGTCCAGGTGTCCTTGCCGGTGAGGAGCTGTCCCAGGTCGCCCTTGCCATTCTGTTCGATGGCGGTGTCGAGCTGGTCGGCCATGAGGGTGTCGTAGACGGGCCGCTGCACGGAGCGGAAGACGCCGATGGGGGTCTGGTGGAGCGTGTCGGGGTCGGCGAGGCGGGAGAGCGCGAACGCGGTTGTCGGGGAGGTGGCGTGCGCGTCGTGGATCAGGACGTGGGCCTGGTTCTCGGGGATGACGGTGACGACCTTCAGGCCGTCGGCGGCCGGGTCCCGGACGACTCCGTTGGTGTTGTCGGTGCCGAAGCGGATGGGCTGTCCGTGCTCGAGGCGGATGACGGCGTTCTGTGCCTGGTCCTTGTCCTTGAGGGCGTCGAAGGCGCCGTCGTTGAAGATGTTGCAGTTCTGGTAGATCTCCACCAGCGCCGTGCCGGGGTGGTCGGCCGCGGCGCGCAGGACACTGGTGAGGTGTTTGCGGTCGGAGTCGATGGTGCGGGCGACGAACGACGCCTCGGCGCCGAGGGCCAGGGAGACCGGGTTGAACGGGGCGTCGAGGGAGCCCATCGGCGTCGATTTGGTGATCTTGCCGATTTCGGAGGTGGGGGAGTACTGGCCCTTGGTGAGCCCGTAGATCCGGTTGTTGAAGAGGAGGATCTTGAGGTTCACATTGCGGCGCAGGGCGTGGATGAGGTGGTTGCCGCCGATGGACAGGGCGTCGCCGTCGCCGGTGACGACCCAGACGGACAGGTCGCGGCGGGAGCTGGCGAGTCCGGTGGCGATCGCGGGGGCGCGGCCGTGGATGGAGTGCATCCCGTAGGTGTTCATGTAGTACGGGAAGCGGGAGGAGCAGCCGATGCCGGAGACGAAGACGATGTTCTCTTTGGCCAGGCCGAGTTCGGGCATGAAGCCCTGGACGGCGGCGAGGACGGCGTAGTCGCCGCAGCCGGGGCACCAGCGCACTTCCTGGTCGGACTTGAAGTCCTTCATGGACTGTTCGGCTTCGGCCTTGGGCACCAGGTTCAGGAGCGGCTCAGGCATCGATGGCCTCCTTGAGGACGGCGGCGAGCTGCTCGGCCTTGAACGGCATGCCGTTGACCTGGGTGCGGGACTCCGCGTCGACCAGGTACGTCGCGCGGATCAGGGTGGCGAGCTGCCCGAGGTTCATCTCCGGGATCACCACCTTCTCGTACCGCTTCAACTCCTCCCCGAGGTTCTTCGGGAAGGGGCTGATGTGGCGCAGGTGTGCCTGGGCGATCGGCAGGCCGTTGCGGCGGATGCGGCGCACAGCCGCGGTGATCGGCCCGTAGGTGGAGCCCCAGCCCAGCACCAGGGTGCTCGCCTGGTCGGGGTCGTCGACCTGGATGTCGGGGACCTCGATGCCGTCGGTCTTGGCCTGGCGGGTGCGGACCATGAAGTCGTGGTTGGCGGGGTCGTAGGAGATGTTGCCGCTGCCGTCCTGCTTCTCGATCCCGCCGATACGGTGTTCGAGACCCGGGGTGCCGGGCACGGCCCACGGCCGGGCGAGGGTCTGCGGGTCGCGCTTGTAGGGCCAGAACACCTCGGTGCCGTCGGCCAGTTCATGGTTCGGACCGGTCGCGAACCGGACCCGCAGATCCGGGAGGTCATCGACGTCGGGGATCTTCCAGGGCTCGGACCCGTTCGCGAGATACCCGTCGGAGAGGAGGAAGACCGGGGTGCGGTACGTGAGGGCGATCCGGGCGGCGTCGAGTGCGGCGTCGAAGCAGTCCGCCGGGGTCCTGGGCGCCACGATCGGGACCGGCGCCTCACCGTTGCGCCCGTACATCGCCTGGAGGAGGTCGGCCTGCTCGGTCTTGGTCGGCAGGCCCGTGGACGGGCCGCCACGCTGGATGTCGATGACGATCAGCGGCAGTTCGAGGGAGACCGCCAGCCCGATCGTCTCCGACTTCAGCGCCACCCCGGGCCCGGACGTCGTCGTCACCGCGAGCGACCCGCCGAACGCGGCCCCCAGCGCCGCCCCGATCCCCGCGATCTCGTCCTCGGCCTGGAACGTACGCACACCGAAGTTCTTGTGCCGGCTCAGCTCATGCAGAATGTCCGAAGCCGGGGTGATCGGATACGACCCCAGGTAGAGCGGCAGGTCCGCCTGCCGGGATGCGGCGATCAGCCCGTAGGACAGGGCCAGATTCCCCGAGATGTTGCGGTACGTGCCCGCGGGGAAGGCCTGCGAGGCGGGTGCCACCTCGTAGCTGACGGCGAAGTCCTCCGTCGTCTCCCCGAAATTCCACCCCGCCCTGAACGCGGCCACGTTCGCCTCCGCGATCTGCGGCTTCTTCGCGAACTTCGCCCGCAGGAACGCCTCGGTCCCCTCCGTCGGCCGGTGATACATCCAGGACAGGAGCCCCAGCGCGAACATGTTCTTCGAACGCTCGGCCTCCTTGCGCGAGAGCCCGAACTCCTTCAGTGCCTCGATCGTCAGCGTCGTCAGCGGCACCGGATGAACGCTGTAGGCCTCCAGCGACCCGTCCTCCAGCGGACTGGTCGCATAGCCGACCTTCGCCATCGGGCGCTTGGTGAACTCATCGGTGTTCACGATGATTTCACCGCCGCGCGGCACATCGCCGATGTTCGCCTTCAAGGCGGCCGGGTTCATCGCGACCAGCACGTTCGGGGCGTCGCCCGGGGTCAGGATGTCGTGGTCGGCGAAATGCAGCTGGAACGACGAGACACCCGGCAGGGTGCCTGCGGGGGCGCGGATCTCGGCCGGGAAGTTCGGCAGCGTGGAGAGATCGTTCCCGAACGACGCGGTCTCCGAAGTGAACCGGTCACCTGTGAGCTGCATACCGTCACCGGAGTCACCGGCGAAGCGAATGATCACCCGATCGAGTCGGGCCACGGGTTTGTGACGACCCGGCAGCGGCCGGTCAGTGGTGTTGGTCAGGGGCGGGCTCTCGCCCTGGGGCGTGGGGTTCACAAGAGACCTCCTCGACACTCCGCCGGGGCGATCCAACACCCCGCACAGATCGTATACTCAACACTCGATGACTTCAATGAGTGTAGAGTGGGGTGGAGTGCAGACGGGGCGGTCGGACCGGCGATCCGCCGTGCCGTAAAATGAGCCGCGCACGGGAGGAATCCATCGACAGAGGAGCGGCAGTGGAGCAGGAAGCCCGGCACCCCTCCCACAAGAAGCGCAGCGGACGCCGGACGGGCCCGACAAGCAGTCACGATCTGATCCTGGAGACCGCCCGCTCGGCGTTCAGCAAGCGCGGCTTCGAGGGCACCACGATGCGAGCGGTGGCCGACGCGGCCAATGTCGACTCGGCTCTGATCCACCACTTCTTCCTGTCCAAGGAAGGGCTGTTCATGGCGGCGGCCCACGACGCCTTCACCGTGCAGGACCTTCTCCCGACGGTCGTCTCGGGCGACATGGAGCACGTGGGTGAGCGCCTGGCCCGCGCGTTCATCACGCATTGGGAGGATCCCGAGATCCAGCCCCGGCTGGAAAGCCTGATCCGCTCCGCGAGATCGTTCGAGGGCGCGACCGCCGCCCTGCTCGACTTCCTCGGCGCCGAGATCCTCCTGCCGGTCGCGGCCGCTGTCGGGCACGGCAGGCCCGAGCTGAGGGCCTCGCTCGTCGGCACCCAACTGCTCGGCGTGGCCTACGCGAGGTGGGTGCTGAGACTCGAACCGCTCGCGTCCTTGAGCGCCGAAGAGTTGGTCGCCTGCGTGGCGGACACGTGCCAGAGCTATCTCACTGATCGCCTCTGACGTACCCGCTGGGCGCCGGGATCAGTCCCTTGAGGCGGGCCAGACGGGCGTTCAGTACGGACATGAACTCGCCTCCTTCCAGGAGGGAACAACCGCCGTCGACCCACACGGCCTCGCAGCCGCCGGCAGTCTCCTGCCTCCACACCTCCAT
Organism: Streptomyces sp. NBC_01241; assembly: GCF_041435435.1. Taxonomy (NCBI): domain Bacteria; kingdom Bacillati; phylum Actinomycetota; class Actinomycetes; order Kitasatosporales; family Streptomycetaceae; genus Streptomyces; species Streptomyces sp. NBC_01241. Next base: position 59,310 of record NZ_CP108494.1, read on the forward strand.
GCCCACGCCGTCGGCCGCCCGGTCCTGTCGCCCGGCGACCGCCAGGACGGGGCAGGACAGGCGCGGTCCGAACCGGCGTACATACCGCTCCGCGAGCCGCAGATCCGCACGGAGTTCCGGCCGAAACATGCGTGCCACATCCGTCGCGTGCGGCAGGTCGCCGAGGCGCGGGAGACCAGGCAGGCATGTGCTCGCCGGCTCATGGACCGCGGTGCACGACAGCGGGGCGGAGGGCCCGTTCCGGCCCACCACGACCAACAACTCGGGCGGGGCGGCGCGTCCGGCAAGAGCTCGCAGGACCTCGAACGCCAGCAGGGCGCCAAGGCCGTGTCCCAGCACCGCGTACGGCCCGTCGATCTGCCGCACGAGCCGCTCGGACAAGTCCCGGACCAGCGCGTCCCACTCGTCGATCAGTGGTTCGCGGAGCCTGGTGCCGTGTCCGGGCAGGTCGATCGGGACGACGTCGACACCGCGGGGCAGCCGGGGGTGCCAGAGACGGTAACTTTCGGCGTTGCTGCCGGCCGGGGGCAGACAGAACAGCTTCAGCCGCGAGCCGCCCCCCTCCCCTGCCGGCCGGTCCGCAGCCGGCGGCGGACCGACGGTCGACAGCAATGCGCCTATAGACACCTGGCGTTGGCGAACCCGTGCTCGCGGTGCATGGACGGCGACGGATCCGGAGTACCCCGCGGCGACCTCCAGATCGCGCACGGTCCAGCATGGGATCGCGCCGGCCTCCTTTGGCAGTCCTTCCACGCGCACCGCCGCACCGGCCCGCCTCGGCAGTCGGGTGGCCACGGACCGCAGGTCGCCGGCCAGCCCCGTACCCAGCGCCTTGAGGACCGCCTCCTTGCGTGTCCAGGACTGGAACAGGAGGCCCTGGCGAGCAGATTCGTCGCTCCGATGCCACTCCCGGTACTCGGACGGGGAGAGCGCGATGCGGGCCATGCCGTCGAGCTCGGCGAGCGGGCGTTCCCTCTCGACGTCCACCCCGACCTCGCCGGCGGTGGTGAGGGCGACCGCCGCCAGGGTGCCCGAGTGCGTCAGGTTCACCCGCAGCGCCGGTACTTTCCCGGCGGGCGACGTGTGGGCCCGGAGCCCGGTCTCGGGCGACTCCTCTCCCGTAGAGCCCCATGCTTGGAGGACGGGTTTTCCGTTCTGGCCGCGCACCAGTTCGGGCAGTGGCAGGGCCGCGCTCGTGGCGGCGGCCACCAGGATGCGTAACGCGGCCTGCGCGCAGATACCGCGCCGCCGATGCGGTTCCAGCATCCGGTCAAGCCGGTCCTGTTCGGCGGCCGGCAGCACGGACAGTGCTCGACGGGCCGCCGCCTCGTCGTCCACATGGACCAGCCAGACGAGCACGTCGGGTCCGGGCGTGACTCGCGACGCCGCGGCGGAGTCAGCCAGTTCTCCGTTGACCATGCGGCTCATCATACGTAGACTTCAACACGCGATGAAATCTACATGCTGTAGATGCTCTGGCCGGTGGGGAGCGAACGATGCTGGACGAGCGGAGAGGACAGCCGTCCATGGCCGACGTCACGCGGACCGGACGTCGGACGGTGACCCATACGCCGTCGGCTAGGCCACCTCCGCGGCGCCCTCTTCCCGCAGGACGGACTCGGGCAGTGGCTCCGTGAGGTAGCGCTGGATGTTGCGTCCGACGACGCGGATCAACTCCTGGTGGCTTGCCGCCGCAAGGGCGGGCTCGTTCAGCAGATACCGGCTGAAGGCCAACGAGAACATCTGCGACGCGGCGAGCGACGCCCGCAGTTCGGGCCGGTCGGGGCTGACCGCCTGGGCGACGGTGCCGAAGAACGGGCCGACGAAGGCGTCCTTGGTGAGGTCCGCGATCTCGACACTGTTGAGCGTCGCCGACAGGCGGACCAGGGACTTCGCCGAGCCCGGGTCTTCCCAGAACCCCAGCATGAACTTCACGATCCGGCGGCCGACCCCGCCGGGAGCGCCACGCAGGATCTCGGCGGCGAACTCTTTCGGATCGACGCGGACCTGGACGGCTTGCAGGAGCAGTTTCTCCTTGGAACCGAAATAGTGACGCACCAGGCTCGGGTCGACTCCCGCGCGCCGCGCGATGCCGCGCAGGCTGGCGCCGTGGTAGCCCCGGTCGAAGATCTCCTGCTGCGCCGCCTCGATGAGCACCTGCCGCATTGCGGGCATCGGCTGCCCGCCAGCCGTACTAGTTTCCACTGCACCACCTCTGATCGTTTCACCTGGCCGCATTGTCCCACGGCCGATGACCTCTTGATCCTTGATCTCGCCTGGAAAACGAGGGAAGTGCTGTCGGCCTACGGTCGGATGCCGGCGCGCGGCCCGGTTCCTGCGCCACTGATGACGGTGATCTCACACCACAAGACAGGAGACCTCGTGGAATTCAGTTGGACTTCCGATCAGGTCGACAGGTACGACAGAACGCTGGAAGCGGTGGCGCGGGCATTCGGCACACGAGCTCGCGCGGCCGACTCCTTCTATCTTCGCAAGGAATGGGAAACCCTCGGCGAGCTGGGGCTGCTCGGGCTGTGCGTGCCCAAGCAGTACGGCGGCCAAGGCCTCGGGGCGCTGGAAACCGCCCGGCAGGTCGAGGCATTCGGGCGCGCCTGCCCGGACACCGGCCTGGTCTTCGCCGCCAGCGCCCATCTCTTCGCCTGCACGGTGCCGATTCTCGAGTTCGCCGAAGAACGGCTGAAGGAACGCCTCCTTCCCGCACTGTGCTCGGGGCGGTTGATCGCCGGCAATGCCATGACCGAGGACGAAGCAGGCTCCGACGTCTCCCGGCTGACCGTGACCGCGCGAGAGGTGGAGGGCGGGTTCCTCCTCAGCGGAGAGAAGACATTCGTCAGCAACGGGCCGGTCGCCGACGTCTATGTCACCTATGCGACCACGGACCCTGAGGCGGGCCACCTCGGCGTGACGGGTTTCGTGGTCGAACGGGGCGCAACAGGCCTGAGCGTGGGCGACCCGTTCGACAAGCTCGGGCTGCTGTCGTGCCCGGCCGGAACCGTTCGTTTCGACGACTGCTTCGTGCCTGACAAGCAGGTCCTCGGGGTACGCGGCGGCGGCGGCGCGATCTTCCAGCACTCCATGGGCTGGGAGCGGGCCTGCCTGTTCGCCGGCTATCTCGGGCTCCTCGATCGGCTCCTCGACAGGTGTGTCGAACATGCCCGGAAGCGACGCCAGTTCGGAAAGCGCATCGGCAGATTCCAGGCCGTGGCGCACCGCGTCGTCGAGATGAAGCTGCGGACGGAGAGCGCCCGCCTGCTGCTGTACCGCGCCTGCTGGGAGATGGACCAGCAACAGGCCTCCGCGCTCAGCATCGCGCTGTCCAAGCTCGCCGTCTCCGAGACAGCGGTCGCCGCCGCGCTCGACGCCATCCAGATATTCGGCGGCCGAGGCTACCTGCGGGATCACGGGATCGAGGCGTTCCTGCGCGACACCGTCCCCAGCACGATCTTCTCCGGCACCTCGGACATACAGCGGCTCCTCGTCGCGGAGGAGCTCGGACTGTGAAACTCCACGCACTCGTCATCGAAGCCGCCCAGCGCTCGCCGGACGCCCTCGCAGTCTCGGCGCAGGACGTGGACCTGACCTACGCGGAACTCGACCGTCTGGCGGGCCGGTTCGCCTTGGCCATGAGCAGCCGGGGGGTGCGCCCCGGCGACCGGGTGATCCTCTGGGGCGGAAAGAGCGCCCTGGCCGTGGCCTTCATGCAAGGGGCGCTGCGCATCGGAGCCGCATATGCGCCGGTCGCCTCCGCCAATCCCCCCGACCGGGTGGCCCGCATCGCCTGCGACAGCGACGCCGTCCTGGTCGTGGCGGACGAGGCGGCCGCCTACACGCTCTCCTCCGGACCGGCCCCCGGCGAGCTGGGCGGTGCCGCCGTCGTCACCCTGGACACCATGCTGGCCGAAGCGTCCGAGGACGCCGCGCCGGAGATCTTCGACAGCCACCCCGACGACATGGCGTACATCCTCTACACCTCCGGGTCGACCGGCACGCCCAAGGGCGTCTGTCTCAGCCATCGCAACGCGCTGGCTTTCGTCGACTGGGCGGTTCAGAGTCTCGGACTCGGTCCGGAAGACCGCCTGTCCAACCACGCCCCCTTCAACTTCGACCTGTCGGTCTTCGATCTGTACGGCGCGTTCCGTGCCGGGGCGTCCGTACACCTGATCCCACCCGAGATGGCCTACGCACCCGCCCAACTCGTCGCGTTCGTCCGGGAGCGGCGTATCTCCGTCTGGTACTCGGTGCCTTCCGCACTGACCCTGATGATGCGGGAGGGAGAGCTGCTCAAGGGAGCGAGGCCCCCCGCGTTGCGCGCCTGCGTCTTCGCCGGCGAACCGTTCGCCATCACGCAGGCCCAGACGATGCGCAGAAGCTGGCCCGACGTACGGCTGCTCAACTGGTACGGGCCCACCGAGTCGAACGTGTGCACCTCCTACGAGGTGACGGAGGCCGATCTCGAGCGGACAGGCCCGCTGCCCATCGGCAGCCCGGCCTCCGGGGACTCGATCACCCTCGACCCCTCCGACAAGGAAGGCGAGATCGTGGTGACGGGGCCCACGGTGATGCTCGGCTACTGGGGACGCGCCCGACAGGCTGGCCCTTACCGGACCGGGGACATCGGACGGATCGGCCCGGACGGTGAACTGGAGTACGTGGGCCGTATCGACCACATGGTCAAGGTCCGCGGTCACCGCGTCGAGCTCGGCGAGATCGAGGCCGTGCTCGCCCGCCACCCCTCGGTGGCGGGCGCGGTCGTGGTCGTCACAGGAGACGCGCTGGAATGCCGGCTGCACGCCGTGGTCGTCCCCGCCGGGGCCGAGCGCCCGCGCCTGCTCGGCCTCAAGCAGCACTGCGCGCGGCACCTGCCCACGTACATGCTCTTCGACGCCGTGCATGTGGTGGGCAGCCTGCCCCTGACACCGAACGGCAAGACCAACCGACCCGCGCTGGTAGCGGCGATAGAAGGGGGGACCTTGTGAACGGCATGACAGACACGACAACGGAGTCCGAGCTCGAGGGCATCGGGTACGCGGAGTTCCGCAACATCATGGGCTCGTTCGCGAGCGGCATCAGCGTGGTGACAACCCTCGACGACGACAATCAGCCGTGCGGTATGACCTGCTCCGCCGTGTGCAGCGTCTCCGCGGACCCGCCGCTGCTCCTCGCCTGTGTACGGACACCCAGCAGCACCCTCGACACGGTCCGTAAACGCGGGCAGTTCGCCATGAACTTCCTCGACTCCCAGGCCCGGGACCTCTCGGATCTGTTCGCCAGCCGCACCCCGGACAAGTTCGCCGCCGTGCAGTGGAGCCCCGGCGACACCGCCCGTATGCCCATACTCGACCGCACGCTGGCCCACGCCGAGTGCGAGGTGCACGACCTCATCAACGCCGGCGACCACGTCATCGTCCTCGGCCGGCTGGTGGGTGGGGGAACCGACACCACCAGGTTCCCTCTTGGCTACTGGCGCGGCAGTTACGTCCGGTTGTTCCGCATGACCGCCACCGCACGGTCCTGACGCACTATGGGGGCAGCGCCACAACCGAATCGGCGCTGCCTCCCTGTCGCACCGCACTCTCGAATCCGGACACCAGGCACACCGTCCAGGCGTTCAGTTCTTCCGGGGCACCTCGAAAAGAACGGGCTCTGGTTCAGCCGTTCCTGGGCCACGACGGATGGGCTGGCACCGAAGCGCGGGCAGACTACCGGGTTCACTTCGCAGGGCGACGGCCGGCCGCTGCCGGATGCGTGAGCCGCGCAAAGTCTTGCCGTCCACCGCGATCGCTTGCCGTTCGCCCTCCGCCGTGGCGGTGCGGGCGGCCAGAAAGGCGCCGACGGCCTGGTCGAAGCCGTCACCGTCCAGGCGGGACAGTAGTCGGCGCACGGTCGCCGGGTGCGGAACAGGGACGGCTCCGGTGAGCGGATCGGGCCAGAATCCCAGCACACGAAGCGCCCAGGCCGGAGCATCCTGGAGCCACTCGCCGATCGCGGCCAGGGACTTCGCCCCGGTCAGCACGGCTGCCGCGGCCGAGGCCACCAGCGCGGCCAGGGGTAGCGGCGTCCGCGCAGACCACGCGGATCAGGAACGGCGAGGAGGAACGGGGACAACGCCACCGCCACGGGCAGTGGTGCGTCCGGCTGCGACCGGGCCAGTTGGCCCAGGCCGCGAGGCATGGGAAAAGATACGGATGCCGGCACGGGCTCGCTCGGTACTCATGCGACGTAGACACTCACATGATCACCGGTACCGTGCCTGCACTCGTTCCCCCACCCTCGCAAACCAGGCGCGGTACCACTCCACCGGACGACCGCGACAGACCTTGCGTATCGCAAACACGCAATGCCCCTGTCTGGGGCACACCGCAGGAGACCTCCACCAGGGAATCGGCATCCGATATCGCCTTGCGCGTGGCACCGACCCGGGTCGTCGTGGTCAACATGGGCGCACTTCCCGACACCACGGTAGAGATCTCACCGCGGAGATCGTCATCACTGCTTCCGGCCTGCCCCCACACCACGTACCTGTACTCCACTGGCTCATCCAGTAGCGTCACGTACGTCAGCTGCACGCTCGGTATTCGCTGACGTGATCTCTCAGGGAATTCATCGACCGCCTCGACGCCGCTGAGCACCACCGTGCTGACACCGAGACTCCCCACGATCCGCCCGCCTCGGGAAGAATCCTTTTCGAGGCCGACGTGCACCGTGATCTCACCGGGCCCCAAATACCCGAGCTGGAACGTGAGCAGATGTTCTCGGTGCTGCCGATCTTTGGGGATCAGGCAGGAGCGCAGGAGGAGTCCGTCCGGCTCGTAGAAGAGAGTGGCCGCGCCCTCGCAACCCATGAGTGATGTGCGCATTTCCGCCTCCAGATTCAGGAATTACCGGGTCCGATGTGCAACGCTCAGTACAGGTGAGGTGATCACGACGCCGGGCCGGGGCACCCTCGGACCATCCGGTTGCGCCCCACTGGCGCCCGAACTCAACGACGCGGCGGATCAGGGACCACACCACGCTGCTCACGGACGTCCCCTCCAGCTCCCTCCCGGAACCGCTCGGGCACCGGACCCGCAAGGGGGCCGGCGCTTCAGCAACCGTCAGGGCGTCATGGACAACAACGACCAGGCCTGAATTTCCATTCGCGAAGACGTCCGCCCGCGTCAAGGCCTGGCAGGGGAGGCCTCACACCATCGTGAGAGAAGCTGCGCCGGAGAATCCGCATCGTGCCGATTCTCCAAGATCACCCAGCCGTGACCACTGGAGCTCCGCGCAGCCCGACGAATTCATTTCTGACGGTTTGCCGGAGCCACCCGTTACGGACGGGGTGATCGCAATCCGACTCGCGTGACCACCACTTCGCAGCCATACCGAATGGCTGCGACAGGTCGAGGTTGCGTTGCTTCGCTTCTTCAAGCGCGCAGCGTCGACTGGCGTACAAGCATCCCCCGCGATGGCCGAACCCCCCTTGCCCTACGACGCCAGTGTGCATCTTGGACTGTTCAACGATGCGTACCACGGTCGATTCGACAGTATCCAATCAGTTCAAGTCAACCGTGATCTCAAACCTGAAAAACCTTCCAAGGTGTCCGAATTAGGTGATGCGGGGGCCGTGTCGCGCAAGCCCCCGCTCGTCGGGAGTGCTGTGACCTCCGCAGCGGATCACACAGAGCCCCGGGGGCTCTGCCGCGTCGGCCTCGATACGCCCGCGATATCGCTTCCCGGCCGGAGAACCTCTCATCGCCCCCCACAATGTCGCTGGTGCCGGGGCAGGTGACCGGCCACCTTCGTCAGCACCAACCCCGGTGCGTCATGTCCGCACCGCCACGGTCGACACACGGAAGACGGGACGAACCGCGCTTCCTCGACAGCGCCCGGACACCGCGTCGACCTGATCCACAATCCCCCCGGCCATACCAGACAAAAGAACAGGCGACTGACTGCTCACGCCCAGTTTTCAGCCTCCATGAAACCGTCCCGAATCGACCCACGACCCACAGTCGATGATTACGGTGTGTCAGCACCACGTGTCGATAGAATTCCTGCAAGCGGAGGAGACCGTCCGGACCCATCCCGTATGGGAAGCGCATGCCCACGGCGGACAATCCGGCCGCAGCGGCGAAGAAGACCGTAGCCGCCCCGCAGGACGCGAGTATCCCCTGCCGTTCTGGCCCAGCGTCACCCTCGCCTGGGTGCCGAGTATGAATTCAGGACAGCTCACCTTTCTGTGGACGGGGTACTCCGACGGACCTGATTTCGCTCGTCCTGCCTCATTGTCCCACCGCAGCGGCCGGATGATCTCGTGCCCGTAATATCGCGGCCGCCGAGGAGAGCAGATACGTCTTCGATGAACCGTTCCGGGTTTGATCGAGGCTCGATTCTTTTGGAAGGATCGAGTCCGTTACGGCGAAGCAATACCTCAAGGATCTCAAGGAACGGGCCGTGCGCCCGGTCCTGGAGACTCGTGATCAGTACAGGACCGAGTCCGCGGCGATCCGCCCGATCGGAGCGAAGCTCGGCATCGGGCTGGAGTCCCTGCGGAACTGAGTGCGTCAGGCCGAGGTCGATGCCGGTGCCCGAACCGGGACCACGACCGAGGAATTTGCCCAGCTCAAGGCCCTCAAGGAAGAGGTCGCCTAACCTCAATACCGGTAACTTAGGGCGCTTTGGTCCGCTTGACCCGTTTGGGTTTGGTGGCGTTGACGATGGTGAGAGTCGGGATAGCTGGACGGTCCGTAACACGGTGGGCGGCGCGTTTGAGGGGCCAGGCGAGGACTTTGCGTTTGATGACGCGGGGGTTGGATCTGCGGCGTCGCGGTGGCAGGAGACGCTCGATGAGTTCAGCGTGGGTCGCTTTGACCGCGCGGGTGAGTCTGCCGGGGGGAAAATGCCGCCTGGTCGGTGACCTGGCGGCGCACGACGCGCACTGAACGGATGAAGGAGATGCGGTCGGGATCCTGACCGGCTTGGTTCGCGGCCTGGTGCATCAGGTGCCGGATAGCGTGGTGGACGAGCAGGAAGCCGTAAAGTTCCTGCTCGGCTCCGTCAGGGTGTTGTGAACGCAGCACCAGGTGCGACCCGCCGAGGTGGGTCTTGATCTCGTCGAGGGTGGACTCGAACTCCCATCGCTGGGCGTAAAGGGCTGCCAGTTCCGCGGCTGGGGCCATGGACGGGTCGAGGATGGTGGTGAGGAGCCGGTAGACACCCTCGTGGCCGGCGATGGTGTACTCCACCGCGCGCACCCGCACCCCACGACGAGTGTGGTGGATGTCGCTCCGATCGAAAATTTCGGTGAGGTAGGAGCCGTCCGGCAGTTGCTCCACCACCGGCAGCACCAGGTCCTTGCGCACGCGCCACAACAGGTCCGCCCCGGTGGCTGCCGCTTTGCACCACAGGTCCACGCCGTAGAAACCGCGGTCGGCCAGGAGCAGCATCCCCGGCCGCAGGGACCCCAGCACCGCCCGGGCCAGTGTCTGCTCTCCGGCGCGCAGACCTCCGACCGCAGCGTCGAAAACGACGTGGGTGCCGCATTCCACCAGGCCGACCATGCGCAACTGCGGGCGGCCGACCTCAAGTTCGCCCCGCCCGGAGCGGGGCGGGCGGCCGAACGCTTCCGTGTTCGCTTTCGTGTCCGGCAGGTCAAACGTGGTGCCGTCGATCGCGGTCAGCCGCCAGACGCCGTAGAAGGCGCCCTGCGTGTCGGGTGTGGCGACCGGACAGCACACGCGCGCGAACAGCCGCCGCAGAGGCGCCACACCCAGCCGGGACCTGGCTTTCCAGATCGCAGCCGTACTCGGCACCACCCACGTCCCACGCCAACGCCGCTCGTCCTGCAGACCAGCTGTCAGCAGCCGGGCGACTTCCTCATAGCTCTGCCCGGAGAACAAACACATCGCCAGCACGAAATAGACCACCAACCGGGCCGGCAGCAACCGGTTCCGCAGTTGCATCCGGCCCGTCTCCACCAGTACCTCGTCCACCAGCGACCGAGGAAACGCCTGCGTCAGCACTCCGACCGCAACCCGGTCCGACAACCGCTCACCAGATGACTTCAGTTGGCCCGCTCTTGGCATACCAACAACAACGAGCAGAATCTCCGTAAGTTACCGGTATTGCGCCTAACCTCGCCGTTTCGGTTGGGCTGAGCGGCTGCGTTGGTTATCAACTGTTGGGTGGCCGGGGTGATTCTGTTGTTGAAGCTTCCCCTTGATCGTGGACACCTGGAGACTGAGCCCGGATCCACCGGCTCGATGCCTGTGGATAGCCTCTCCGGAAACGAGGAAGTGCCCTGTGACCTGCGATGATGGGAGTTCTTCACGCTTCCAGCACGCACGACCACGAGGGCACTTCCGAGATGCAATCTTCCCATGCCGCAGCGAGGGTCTCCGCACGGTTTGATGATCCGAATCTGGTCGGCTACGGCGGGCTGGCCCCGGTGGTGCGGCTGGCTGAGCGGTGCGGACTGCCCGCACTCGTCGACGAGCACGTCCGGCTGCCGGCCTCGACGGACGGCACCGGGGCCTTCCCCGCGGCGAAGCTGATGTCGCTGGTCGGCGGCATGGTCGCCGGGGCGGACAGCATCGATGACATGGACCGGCTGCGGCACGGTGGGCTGCCGCGGCTGTTCAGCGGGGTGCGGGCGCCGTCCACGCTGGGCTCGTACCTGCGCTCCTTCAGCCACGGACACGTGAAGCAACTGCACGCGGTGGCCCGCCGGTTCCTACCCGAACTGGCCGCGCACACCCCGCTGCTGCCCGGCGCCGACCAAGTGGCCTACGTGGACATCGACGACACGATCCGTCGCACCTACGGCTACGCCAAGCAGGGCGCCGGCTACGGATACAGCAAGGTCAAGGGCTTGAACGCGCTGATCGGGATCGTCTCCACCCCGCTGGCCGCTCCGGTGATCGTCGCCACCCGCCTGCGCAAGGGACCGTCCAACTCCGCCCGAGGTGCGGCCGCGTTCGTCGCCGAATCGATCCGCACCGCAAGAGCGTGCGGCGCGAGCGGGCTGCTGGTCGTGCGGGCCGACTCCGCGTTCTACGGCGCCAATATCGTGAACGCCTGCCGGGCCCTGGGCGTCCGGTTCTCGGTCACCGTGCGGATGAACGCCTCGGTCAAGGCCGCGATCGCGGGCATCGACGAAGCCGCGTGGAAGGCGATCAAGTACCCCAAGGCCGTGTGGGACGAGGAGGGGCAGTGCTGGATCTCGGACGCCGAGATAGCCGAGACCACCTACACCGCCTTCACCTCCAAGCCGAAGAAGCAGCAGGCCACCGCCCGTCTGATCGTGCGCCGCGTCAAACGGCTCAACCCGGCAGCGGTGCCCGAGGGACAGGGCGCACTCTTCGATACCTGGCGCTACCACGCCGCGTTCACCGACTCTCCGCTCTCCCTGTCCGATGCCGAACGTGAGCACAGGCGGCACGCTGTCGTGGAACAGGTGATCGCGGACTTGAAGAACGGCCCGTTCGCCCACGCCCCCTCCGGGCACTTCCAGGCGAACGCCGCCTGGCTCGCGCTGGCCGCTCTCGCGCACAATCTGACCCGCGCCGCCGGCGCCCTGGCGTCCGCCTTCCACGCCAAGGCCACCACCGCAACGATCCGCGACCACCTGATCAACGTGCCCGCCCGCCCGGCCCGCTCCGCCCGGCGCCTCACCCTCCACCTGCCCGAACACTGGCCCTGGGCCGACGACTTCACCCAGCTCTTCGACCTCGTGCACGCGCCACCACCCACAGCCTGAGAAGCCCTGACCACCCCGCCCGCAAGGGCCCGAGACCGCCGAACACGTGGAAGAGCTGGACAGACCAGCGGATACTCCCTGCCCGAACAGCCAGATCATCTCGCCAACCGCCAAGACAACCCCGAAACGATCACTCCGGAATCAAGCCGGTGGATCCGGGCTGAAACCTGAACGGCTCCAGAGGAAGTAGTGCCAGGTGGGAAGCAAGTACACGAAGCGGTACTCGGAAGAGTACAAACGGGACGCGGTCGAGCTCGTGTGCTCGTCAGGGCGGACGGTGACCGACGTCGCCTGGCAACTCGACGTCAGTGCCGAGAGCCTGCGCGCCTGGGTCAAGAAGGCCAAGGCCGCCGAGGTCACGGAGACCGGCGGAAAGGGTCTGTACAGCGAACGGTGGGACTCGGTTGATTGTTTCTACCGGCGTCCGGCAGTGAGCCGGCCGTCGAAGGTGATGTCGAAGGCTTGGAGTGCGGCTTTCCAGCGCATGGTCCAGCGCTTGCTTCCGGTGCCCTTGGGGTCCAGGCTCATCACCGCGAGGTAGACGCACTTGAGCGCGGCCTGTTCAGTGGGGAAGTGCCCGCGGGCCCTCACGGCCTTGCGGATACGGGCGTTGACGGACTCGATTGCGTTGGTGGTGCACACGATTTTCCGGATCTCAATATCGAACTGGAGGAAGGGGACGAACTCCGCCCAGGCGCTTTCCCACAGCCGCACGATCGCCGGGTATTTCCTTCCCCAGGCCTCATTGAACTCCATGAAGCGTTCCAGGGCGGCGTCCTCGGTCGGCGCGGTGTAGATGGGCTTGAGCGCCTTCGCGATCTTCTCCCAGTCCTGCCTGGCCGCGTAACGGAAGCTGTTCCGCAGGAGGTGAACCACGCACGTTTGCACGATCGTCGCAGGCCAGACCGTGTTGACCGCGTCCGGAAGACCGGTCAGGCCGTCGCAGACCAGCATCAGCACATCACGGGCGCCCCGGTTCTTGATCTCGGTAAGGACCTGCAGCCAGTACTTGGCGCCCTCGCCGCCGTCGCCGACCCACAGGCCCAGGATGTCCCGATGCCCCTCCGCCGTCACGGCCAAGGCCATGTAGACGGGCCGGTTGGCGACCTGCCCATCCCTGACCTTCACGTTCACGCAGTCGATGAAGACGACCGGATACACGCCTTGAATTCGATCGGTGGTTGCGAACATCCAAGGGGAGATGGTTCGCATGCCTCGTGGAGGAGCCAATCGCATGCCGTCGTCGGCCAGACGGCGGTACTTCGAGCTGCGGCGCAAGGGCCTGAAGGGGGCAGCGGCCGCCCGCCAAGTGGGCGTATCGGTGAGCTGCGGGTCCAACTGGTTCATCGATGCTGGAAGCATGATCATTCCTGACCCTCCCATCTCGCCACGCTTCCTGACCCAGGACGAGCGGATCGCCATCGCCGACGGTCTGCGCGCCGGGCGGAGCCCGGTCGTCATCGCCGCCGAGATCGGCAAGAGCGTTTCGACGGTCTACCGGGAGATTGGACGCGGCCGGAAGGAGAACGGGGAGTACGAACCCTGGTGGGCACACAACCAGGCGCTCCTGCGTCGCCAACGCCCCAAAGAAGAGAAACTCCGCGACCACGGACCCCTGCGCGCGGCAGTGCGCGAGAAGCTCGACGAGAAGTGGTCCCCGCAGCAGATTGCTCGACACCTCGCACGCGAGCACCCGGACAACCCTCGCATGCGGGCCTGTCCGGAGACGATCTACCGTGGCCTGTTCGCTGGCCTTCTGGGCAAGCGTGAGGGCCGACTGCGCACCGGACGCACCCGCCGCAAGCGGCAACGCCGTGGCGTCGTCTCACCCAACAAGATCAAGAACATGACGCTCGTCCATGACCGACCCGCCACGGTCAACGATCGTGAAACGCCCGGCGATTGGGAGGGAGACCTCATCATCGGACGCGCTCAGCGGTCCGCTATAGGCACCCTCGTCGACCGCACGACCCGCTTCGTTCGCCTGATCCACCTGCCGCACGGCTGGAAGGCCCAGCCGATGCGCGACGCCCTGGTCTCGCAGACCGCCGATCTGCCACGAGCGTTGCGGCGGACCCTGACCTGGGACCAGGGGCGCGAGCTCGTCCTCCATGAAGAGATAGAGGCCCTCTCCGGCTTCCGGATCTATTTCTGCGATCCTCATTCTCCCTGGCAGCGCGGCACCAACGAGAACATCAACGGGCTGCTGCGGCAGTACTTCCCCAAGGGCACCGACCTTACGGTCCACTCCCTGCGCAACCTGACGGCCGTGGCCCGTCAGCTCAACGAGCGCCCCCGAATGGTCCTGGGAGACCGTACTCCGTCCGAGGTCATGCAAGACTGGGGCATAGCATCACAGTTTCCGTGATTCGCAATCACCGCTAGAAACCGCCCGCTGTCCAGGGGACGGTTCTGCCATTCGGCCATGCCGGCCATCACGCTGTCGGTGATCGTGGAGACAGTGGTCTTGGAGACCTCCGTGCCGTAGACCTCGGCCAGGTGGGCGGAGATCTCGCCGTGGGTAAGGCCCTTCGCGGACAGGGACAGGACCATCTCGTCCACGCCGCCCAGGCGCCGCTGGCGCTTCTTGACCAGCTGCGGTTCGAACGTGCCCGCCCGGTCCCGCGGCACCGCGATCTCCACCGGGCCGACCTCGGTGGTCACGGTCTTGGACCGGTGGCCGTTGCGGTAATTCTCCCGGCCGCCCTCGACCCGTTCACCGGGCTCGTGTCCGAGGTGGTCGGTCAGCTCACCCTCCAGCGCGGACTCCAGCACCTTGCGCGTCAGCTCCGCCAGAAGGCCGCCCTCGCCGGTCAGCTTCACTCCGCCGGCCTGGGCCCGGGCCACCAGTTCGGCAACCAGACTGTCATCCACAGCATCCAGCGCACCCACGGCGGCCTCCCCGGCCTTGATGTCACTCATCACGTCAGTCATCAACTGTCGCTTCCAGCTCGGGAGTTACACCGGTTACCGTACAGACCCGCTGCAGCCGCACTCAAGCGGGCCGGCCGCCAGCGCGGCATCGACGCCGAGACCGAACGGCTCCGGGAGGTCTTCCGGGCCGACTGGGCCCACCAGCCGCCGCTGGTCGAAGACGCGCTCGGCAAGCAGATGCTCGCCCTCCTGGTCCAGCTGGAAGCCGCCTGCACAGCAGCCGACGACCTCGCCAAGGCGGTGGAGGAGACGTTCCCTCGACACCCGGACGCTGAGATCATCCTCAGCTTCCCCGGCCTCGGCACCCAGCTCGGCGCCCGGGTGCTCGCCGAGATCGGCGACGACCGCAAACGGTTCGCCGATGCCCGCGGCCTGAAGGCATACGCCGGCGCCTCGCCCATCACCAGGGCCTCCGGGAAGAAATCCAGCATCACCCGCAGGTGGGTCAAGAACGACCGCCTCAACCACGCCGGCTACCTCTGGGCCTTCGCCTCCCTCACCTCTTCGCCCGGCGCCAAAGCCCATTACCGACGGCGCCGCGACGACCACGGAGACTGGCACGCCGCCGCCCAGCGCAACCTCTTCAACCGCATGATCGGCCAGCTCTACCACTGCCTCCAGCACGAAGAGCTGTTCGACGAACACACCGCCTTCCCCGTCGAACTTGCCGCCGCAGCTTGACGAGTTACGCGCCTGAGGTGTCTACATCCCCACCGCCGAGGGCTGGCTCTACCTCGCCGGCTGGCTCGACCTGGCCACACGGGAGGTGATCGGCTACTCGATGGCCGACCACCACCGCGCCGACCTCGTCGTCGACCCCCTGGACATGGCCGCCAACCTGGGCCGCCTGGAACCCGGCTGCGTGATCCACTCGGACCGCGGATCCGAGTACACCTCCACCCAACTTGGCTCAAAAATCTGCCAGTTGGAATGCCGCCAGAGCATGGGGCGGACTGGAATCTGCTACGACAACGCCGCCGCCGAGAGCTTCTGGGCCGTCCTCAAGGAAGAGATCGGCACTCGCTTCTGGCCGGACCGGGCCACCGCCCGCGCCGAGATCTTCGCGTTCATCGAGACCTTCTACAACCGCCGCAGGCTCCGCAAGCACATCGTGTGGGGATACCTCACACCCCACGAAACGCGCCTGCGTCACCAGCGGGAACAAGCCCTCGCGGCATAACAGGATCGTGTCCAGGATCACGGGGAAACTTCAGACGGAAGGTGGACAGGTGAGGGTCCGGATCGGGTACTCGGCTTGGATCGTGGGCGTGGTGCAGTTCTTCGTCATCCACGGGATTGCCGAGTCGGCTTGGGCGAGACCATATAGCTGGGCACGGAACAACATCAGCGACTTAGGAAACGCTCACTGCGCCCTGCAGCCAGAGCCTGAGCCGCGGTATATCTGCTCCCCCGAGCACAGCCTTATGAATGCCTCGTTCTTCACCCTGGGAGCGCTGCTCGTTGTCGGCGCCGCCCTGACCGGTGGTGTCCTATGGCGCAGAGGCCCGGCCGCTGCCGTGGCTCGTCTGCTGCTCGCCGGTGCCGGCGTGGGATTCGTGTTGGCCGGGCTGGCTCCCGCGGACGTCAACGAGAACCAGCACGTCTTGGGCGCCCTTCTCATCATGGCGATGGGCAACATCGGTCTTTTCCTGGCAGGGTCGGCATGGCAGAACACGTTCCTGCCCCATTGCGGTGGGGCACCAGCCTGCTGGGCGTCACCGCGATCACGGCTTTTGGGCTCTTCCTCTCCCACCACTACCTCGGTCTCGGCATGGGAGGTATGGAGCGAGTTGCCGCGCTTCCTCTCCTGTTCTGGGCGCTCGCTGTTGGCGTTCGTGGCCTCATCCGTCGGGCAGTTCGTCTGCAGGAGGCGATGCCGGCGGAGCGTCTCAGCCGCGCTGGTTGAGAGCTCTGGTCAGGTCCCTGTTGGCCTCCCTCGGCGCGCTGCTGTAGCGCGGGGCTCGCAGGATCGGTTCTGTGGAGTTCCCGATCAAGGTGGCGCTGGCCCAAGCGGTCCCGACCCTGCCCGACGGCCCTGGCTGGTGGTACGAGCCGAAGCTCGACGGCGGCGCTGGGTGGAGATGAGGCCTCAGTCGTCGGCGCCCGCCGGGGTGCGGGGGCGGGGCACAGCTGCGGGGCCGACACCGTCGAGACGCTTCCCTGTGACCAGGCGGAAGGTGTCGTGCGGGTTGGTGTTGGACCAGAGGAACGTGCCGCAACCCGCACGAGCCAACAGCCCTGAAGTGCGGCCCCACCGGCCGTTCGACCCCCGCGACAGACCCCGGGTGATCAGGCCCTTGACGCCGGCGCGGGCCCGTGCCCGGCTCCCTCGACTATCAAAGGCCGCACCTCGGTGGCCACAGGCAGAGGCAGACGGGTGAGCGCGGTCCGGTACTCGGCGACGATGCGCTCGACGACGGCGGTGGCGGGGAGAACCGCGTCGATCAGACCCGCGGATTGCCCTGCCTCGACCTTGCCCTCACGCACGCGGCCGTGCAGGGCGGCGTCCTTGAGACTGGCGGACTGGAACTCCTTGCGCCGTACGCCGAGTTCGGCGGCAGACTCCTCAAGACGCTGCATGCGGACGGTGAAGTCGTTCTCGACAGCGCGGATGAGGCCGAGGCCGTGTCCGACCGTGCGGGTGTCCTCCACCCCGGCAGCGAGGACCACCTCCTTGTACTCGGGATGCACGGTCGCTTCCTCGGTGGCGAGGAACCGTGTGCCGAACTGGGCGGCGCCCGCTCCCAGGGCCAGCATCGCGGCCAGCCCGGCACCGTCCGCCACACCACCGGAGGCGACCACCGGAAGGCCCTCGACGGCCGAGACCACAGCCCGCACGAGGACCTGCGTGGCCACCATCGCGGGCGGCGGGTGCCCGCCGGCCTCCCCGCCGACGACGACCAGACCGTCGACTCCCGCGTCGGCAGCCTTGCGGGCATGCTCGACGCCGGCCACGACGTGCAGACAGACGGTACCGACGTCGTGGAACCGTTCCAGGTAGCGGCGCGGTCCGCCCTGGGACGCGATCAGCACCGGTGGACGCCGCTCGAGGAGCAGATCGATGACGTCGTCGGCCCCCGCCCGGTAGAGCGGCAGATTGACCCCCCAGGGGTCGTCGGTTCCCGCGGCCATCTCGTCGAGCACGCGAGCGAGGTCGTCCAGACGCATGGGTCCCGCGGCGACGACGCCCAGCCCGCCGGCCCGGGTGACCGCGAGGGGCAGGGCCGAGCTGGACGAGGCCCAGGACATGCCCGCCTGGATCACCGGGAGACGGACGCCGAGCAGGCCGGTGACCGGGGTGGGGATACTGGTCATGCCGATACCTCGTGGTCCTGCTGGGCGAGAAGGGTGCGGCCGTGTGCGGCGAGCCGGTTCTTCTGGACCTTGGAGCTGGCGGTCATGCCGATGTCCTCGAAGCCGTCCACGATGCGCAGATACCGTGGAACCTTGAAGCCCGCCATGCGGGTACGCGCCCAGGCGATCAGCTCGTCCTCGGTGGTGCCCGGCTCGGTAAGGACGACGAACGCGAACGGCACCTCGACCAGCCGTTCGTCGGGAACACCGACCACGACGGCCTGCCGGATACGCGGATGGCGGTGGAGGGTGTCCTCCACGTCGGCCGGTGCGACGTTCTCGCCGCCGACCCGGATGATGTCCTTGGTCCGCCCCATGAAGTGCAGGCGTCCGGTGGCGTCGAGCGCTCCGACGTCGCCAGTGGCCAGCCAGCCGTCGGAGTCGATGACCGCCGCGGTCTCCTCGGGGGCGTCCAGGTAGCCCTGCATGACGTTCCATCCGCGTACCAGGATCGAGCCGGGCTCGTCCGGAGCGCAGTCCCGGGTGCCGTCCGCGGCGCGGATGCGGACCTCGACGCCGGGTTGCACCTGCATCGCGCCGGATGCCCTCACCTCGTCGTCCTCCCACCAGCAGGACTGGGAGACGTTCGGAGAGGCTTCCGACAGCCCGTATCCGGCGACGCACTCGGCCGCGCCCAGCTCATCGATCACCCTGCGGATGACGGTGGCGGAGGCCGCGACCCACGCGCCGCGCAGATGGAGCGTGCGGTGGGCGCGGTCGGGGTGGTTGAGCAGCATGAGGGCGATGGTGTCGTTGCCGGAGAAGTGGGTGCACCGTTCGCTCTCCAGCAGCCGCAGCGCCTCGGCCGGCTCGAACTTCGGCATCGTGACCAGGGTGGTGGCGTGCTGGATGGACGCCAGCACGGACAGGGTGCTCCCGGCGACGTGGAAGAAGGGCCGGGCGCTGTGGAAGCGGTCCCCGGGGCGCAGGCCGAGGCGGGCGCCGGAGAAGAACGCGTCGGCGCACATACTGCGCTGGGTGAGCAGTACGCCCTTGGGTCGGGAGGTCGTGCCGGAGGTGTATTGGACGAGCAGGATGTCGTCCGGGGTACCGGTCGCGGGGACCTGGCCGGTTGCTTCGGACAGGAACCGCGGCCATGGCGTCGCCCAGCCGGGCACCTCTTCCCCGCACACGACGACCCGTTTCAGGTCGGGCAGGCGGGCGCTGGTGGCGGTGCCGTCCGCGCCGAGGCCGAGAGCGCTCAGGATGGCGAGGAAGTCGACGCGCAGCACTCGGTCGGCGACGAACAGGGTGGAGACCTTGGCGTGGGTGAGGGTGTGCTCCACCTCGTCGGCGGTGTAACGGGTGTTGACGGGAACGGTCACCGCGCCGACCGATCCCAGGGCGACGAACAGGGCGACCCAGCGGGGGCCGTTGCCAAGACACAGCCCGACACGGTCGCCCGGGCCGATGCCGGCGGCGGCGAGAGCGGCCCGGATCCGGGTGACCTCGGCGGCGAGCGCACCGTAGGTGAGGCGTTCCTCGGCGGTGACCACGGCCTCCACGTCGGGGGCGAGAAGCGCGGCGCGCTCCAGTGCCTCGTGGGCGGTCAGGGGACATGTCTGCCTGAGGTTCATCGCTGCTCCACCTCGCTGGTCACGGAGTTGTCAAGGCCGCCGCGGGCGAACCGGTCGACGCCGTCGCGCCAGCCGCCGTCGGACAGGCACTGTTCGATGGCCGCCATCTCGATTCTGATGCCGCGGTCGAGATCGGTCTCGCCGCCGAGGTCGACGGCTCGCTTGGTCAGCGCGATGGCCAGCGGCGGCGCCTTCGCGATGGTGGCCGCGACATCCGCACCGGTCTGTGCCAGCAGGTCATCGGGTACGACGCGGGAGACGACGCCCAGGTCGAGGGCCTCGGCGGCGGCCATGGCACGTCCGGTGAAGAGGAGCTCCTTGGCGCGGCGCTTGCCGATGGCCCGTTGCAGGCGCTGGGTGGCGCCGACCGTGCCCCAGTGCGGTTCGGGGAAGCGGAACGTGGTGCTCTCCGCGGCGACGGCGAAGTCTGCGGCCAGGGTGATCTCACCACCGGATCCCACGACCGCACCGTGCAGGAGGGCGACGACCGGGTGGCGGCACTGTTCGATGGCCTCGTAGGCGGCGAAGGAGGCGAGCCGCCTGCGGCGGACCCAGGCGGCGTCCCGGCCGGACCGTTCCTTGAGGTCGGCCCCAGCACAGAAGGCGGGCCCCTGGGCGGACAGGAGTACCACGCGTACGTCATCGTCCGCGTCGAGTTCCTCGAAGACGGACCGCAGCTCCCGGCACATCGGCAGGTCGACGGCGTTACGGGCGCCGGGCCGGGCCAGTTCGACGCGGGCGATGCCGTCCGCGACCACGCAACTCACACGCGGTGCGTCGGATCGGGACGATTTGTCGGCCGTGGTCATCTCAGATCACTCCCGCGGCCCGCAGGCCCTCGATCTCGCGGTCGTCTAGTCCGGCGAACTGCGCGAGGACGGTTTCGGTGTCGGCGCCCAGCAGTGGTGGGGTGCCGGCGGGCACGGGCTCGCCGCCGGTCTCTCGCAGCGGCGTGCGCAGGGCTTTGAAGGTGCCTTCGGTGGGGTGCTCGAAGTCGGTGACCACGCCCCGTGCCTGTGCTTGAGGGGCCGTCAGGGCCTCGCGGACGCCGCGGATCTCCCCGGCCGGGACGTCGGCGGCGCGCAGTTCCTTCAGGAGCGGTTCGCGGTCCCGTCCGGCGATGGCCGTGCGCAGGGCGTCCATGACGCGGTCGCGCTGGGCGACACGTCCCGTGTTGTGCCGCAGGTCCGGGTCGGCTCCGAGTTCGGCCAGGCCGAGCACGGAGCACAGCGGCGACCAGTGCTGATCGCTTCCGCTGATGTGCAGCCATCCGCCGTCAGCGGTGCGGAAGGCCGCGGACGGGACACGCCCGGGGTGCTGGGTGCCGGTACGCACCGGGTCCTCGTCGAGGGCGAACAGCCGGGCCGCGTTGAGGGCGTGCAGACTGAGCTGTACGTCCATCATGGAGACGTCGAAGTGGCGGCCGCGTCCGGTGACGCCGCGGCCGGCCAGGCCGGTGAGGGCGGCGATGGCGATCCAGAGACCGGATGTCATGTCCGCCACCGGGATCCCCGTCTTGCTGGGCGGGCCGTCGGGCTCACCGGTCATTGCCATGACACCGGACAGCGCTTGGAAGACGGTGTCGTAGCCCTTGCGCAGGCGGTCGGGGCCGCTCTGTCCGAAACCGGTGGCGGAGATGTACACGAGCCCCGGATTGGCGGCGCTGAGATCGTCGTATCCCAGTCCCAGTCGCGCCATGGCACCGGGGAGGAAGTTCTCCACGACGATGTCGGCCCGGGCGGCAAGCCGGCGGGCGGCGTCACGGCCGCGGGGGTCCTTGAGGTCCAGGGTGACCGAGCGCTTGCCGCGGTTGAAGGCGAAGAAGTAGGCGCTCTCGCCGTGCGGCAGGCGGGGTTCGAAGCTGCGGGTCTCGTCGCCGCCGCCCGGGCGTTCGACCTTGATGACCGTGGCTCCCTGTTCGGCGAGGATCTGGGTGGCCATCGGGGCCGCGAGGACGCGAGAGAAGTCGAGGACGGTGATGCCGTCGAGTGGGCCGGGCGTGGTGCTCTCGTTCACCGGCGAAACCCCCGCATCAGCGCGTTGACGTCCTGGCCTGCCCGCATCGCCGCCTCGGTGGGCAGGTCCGCGACACGGTAGAACAGGTCCTTCGCCGCGCGGAGGGCGCGGGGCTCGACAGCGGCCCACTGCTGCGCCGTCCCGAGCGCGGACTCGACCACGTCGTCCGGATCCACGACGCGATTGGCCAGGCCGTGCTCCAGGGCCTCGGCGGCGGCCAGCAGCCGTCCCGTACTGACGAGCTCGAAGGCGAGCTTGCGGCCCAGATGCCGCTGGAGTCCGGTCATCACCAGGGCCGGAACGATGGAGTGCCGCAGTTCGGGATAGCCGAACTTCAGGTCCGTGCCCACGACCGTCATGTCGGCGCCTATGGCCAGTCCGGCGCCGCCGCCCACGGCGGCACCGCGCACGGCGGAGATGACCGGCGTACCCATCCGCTGCATCTGCGTCTGTACGTGGGCGGTCAGTGCCGCCCGTTCGAGGACGGCCTCCGGCTGATCGGGGGTGAGGGCCGAGAACTCCGAGAGGTCGGCGCCCGCGCAGAAGGCGCGCCCTGCGCCGGTGAGGACGACGGCGCGTACCTGGGTGTCGTCCTCGGCCGCGGTGAGCGCGGTGCTCAGGGCGCGGGTGAGCGCGGTGTCGAGGGCGTTGAGCTTGTCGGGGCGGTTGAGGGTGAGGACGCGGACGGGTCCTCGGTCCTCGACGAGCAGTACGTCGGTGGCGGCTGCGTCCGCGTCGGTCGGCTGCCCGCTGGTCGTGACAGTCACGGAAGGTTCTCCTCGGTCGGGCGGTGGGGGTCAGGCTGCGGCGGCGGAGCGCCGGAATCCGGCGCGGGCCACCATGCTGTGCAGGGGGCGGCCCAGTGCCTCCTCGCAGGCCCGGGATGCGGCGGCGAGCGCGTCCAGGTCGATACCGGTGTCCACGCCCATCGCGTCGAACAGGCACACCAGGTCCTCGGTGCAGACGTTTCCAGTGAGGCCGGCTCCGTAGCCGATCTTCGACGGATGGCCGCCGACGCCTCCGAAGGCGCTGTCGAAGTGGCGGCAGCCGGCCTCCAGGGCGGCGACCGCGTTGGCAATGGCCGTTCCGCGGGTGTTGTGGAAGTGGGAGATCACCGCAAGGCCGGGGTGGGCCCGGTCCAGGCGGTTGAAGAGGGCGGCGACGGCGGCGGGGGTGGCGACGCCCGTGGTGTCCCCCAGGGTGACGGCGTCCGCGCCGAGGTCGGCGAAGCGGGCGACGTCCTCGGCGACGCGTCCGGGATCGACGCGCCCCTCGAAGGGGCAGCCGAACGCGACGGACACCACGCCCACCAGCCGGAAGCGGCCGTCCGCCAGGGCGACCATCTCCTCGACACGCTCCCACTGCTGCGCCCGTGTGGTGCGCAGGTTCTTCTGCGTGTGGCTCTCACTGGCCGATACCAGCAGGCTCAGTTCCTCGGCGCCCACGCCGCGGTCGAGGTCGCTCATGGCCCGTTCGACCGCCCTTGGATTGGGGCACGTCGCCTTGAACGCCACGCCGGGTCGGTGGGTGACACCTGCCAGGACCTCACCGGCGTCGGCGAAGGCGGGCACCCACTTCGGATGGCTGTAACTGGTCGCCTCGATACGGCGGAAGCCCGCATCGGCAAATGTTTCCAGCAGGGCGATTTTTGTTGTGGTCGGCACGAACGTGGGTTCGTGTTGCAGCCCGTCCCGGGCGAAGCACTCACAGATGGTGACCGTGTCGGTCATCGAGCCACCTCCTCAGGATGACTCGACAACTACTACCCCCCAGCTGTTGATAACGTCAACACCTAATCTTCATCGAGGTGCTCCCGCTCCCGCCGCTCCAGGGACAGTGCCAGGTCGGCCAGCTTCTCCAGGGCGCGCCCCAGGACCTGCGCCTCCTCGTCGGAGAGCAGCGCAGCGAAAGCCGCGTCCCGCTCGTTCGCGGCCTCGATGAGGCCCCGGTAGACCTCGACCCCGGAATTAGTGAGGGCCAACTGTCGGCTGCGGCCCACCCCCTCGGTGCGGTTCACGAGGCCGCGTTCGACCAGGCCGCGGACGACGCGGCTCATCTGGGCCTTGTCCAGACCGGCCCGTCGGGCCAGCCGGTTGAGCGTCAGCGTCGGATCGGCCGCGATCAGGGCGAGGGTGCGCCACTCACCGAGACTCACGTCGAACTCGCGGCGGTACCTGAGCGCCGCACTGCGCGACAGGGCCGAGGACGTCCGCGAGAGCCGGTAAGACAGCAGCTCGGAGATCGGCGCAAGGTCTCGGCCGTCGTCACGTTTCACCATGGGCGGCATGGTATCTCTGCCGAGGGTGTTGACTTTATCAACTTGAGCGTCGGAAACTCGCCATGCCCGCCGCTCTTGGCGACATACCTCGACAAAGGAGTCGTACGTCGTGGCCGACCCCTCGACCTCCACCGCACCACAGGACGCAGTCGACGCCTCCGCAGTCGACCGCGCCGCGACCTATCGCACCATCGCCTGGCGCGTCATGCCGCTCCTGGTCATCTGTTACATCGTCAGCTTCATCGACCGCACCAACATCGGAATCGCCCAGCACGGGCTCGAGCGGGACCTCGGCTTCGGCTCCGCCGTCTACGGCCTCGGCGTGACCCTGTTCTTCGTCGGTTTCATCCTCTTCGAAGTACCGAGCAGCGCTCTACTGGCCCGGCTCGGGGCCCGCAAGACGCTCGTGCGCATCATGGTGTCCTGGGGCGTCGTCACCCTCGCAACCTCACTGGTCCACAACGAGATCACCTTCTACGTCGCGAGGTTCCTCCTCGGCGTCACGGAGGCCGGCTTCTTCCCCGGAGCCCTCTACTTCCTCTCGCGCTGGTTCCCCTCCGCACGGCGTACGCGCATGACCGCGGTGTTCTTCGCGGGCGTCCCCGTCTCCGGTGTCCTGGGCTCCCTCATGTCCGGCGCCATCATGAAGGCCTTCGACGGCGGCACGCGGATCGCGGACTGGCAGTGGCTGTTCATCATCGAGGGGATTCCCCCGATCCTGCTCGCCGGCGCCGTCCTGCTGTGGCTCGTCGACGAACCCGAGCAGGCACGCTGGCTGACTCCCGCCCAGCGGGCGGCCGTCCGTCTGGACCTGGACGCGGACCAGCAGCGCAAGAAGGCCGAGCAGACGGCCGGCAAGGGACACGGCGGGCTGCTGCTCGCCCTGAGAGACCCCAAGGTGTGGATCATCGGCCTCTGCGCCTGCGGGGCCTACACGCTCGCCAACGCCGTGTCGTTCTGGACGCCGCGGATCATTGCCGACGCGGGCGTCGGGGATGTCCTCGACCTGGGCTTTTTCTCCGCCCTGCCGCCCTTGTTCGGCATCGTCGTCATGCTGATCGTGGGACGGCACTCCGACCGCACCCTGGAACGCCGCTGGCACGCGGCCCTCAGCTGGACCGTCGCGGCCCTGGCCATGGTGGCGATCTCGGTGTCCGGAGACGATGTCGCCGTGGTCGTGGTGCTCCTGGCGATCCTGGCCGCGGCCCACTATTCGGGCCTCACCGTCTTCTACTCCATCCCCTCCATCTACCTGAGCGAACGCGCGGCGGCCACCGGAATCGCGCTCGTCACCTCGATGGGGTCCTTCGCGGCGGCCGCGTCGCCATCCCTGCTCGGATTCATCCAGGCCAGCACCGGCAGCCTGTCGCTCGGCCTGCAGATCAGCGCCGGGATTGTGCTGCTCGCCGTCGTCCTGCTGCTGGTCGGGGTCAAGGCGAAGGACTTGCGAGAACAACGCCCCTCCTGACGCGCCGGAAGCGAGCTGCCGGGCCGGACGAGGACGACGAGGACGCGGGGTGGCCGCGGGGGTCTCCGCCTCCTCACGTAAGCCGGTTGATGTGCTTGCCGCCGGCGCCTGTCGGGTTCCGCGCCTCCGGGTTTGGGGACCCGGAGGCGCGGCGGCCGGCCTGTGGCAGCCCACACGGCCACCATGTGATGTCGACGCCGTCGACGTGGTCCGCCTTGGCGCCGACGGAAGACCGGAAAGCCGCGGTCACCCCGCAGGAACTGTCGGCCGGGGCCTTGTCACGTTGGCTGGCATGCCTGCAATGCCGGTGATTTTTCGTGTTTCCGCAGGTCGGATGGGGTGCCGGGTAACTCTGAGTGCGTAGCGGACGTTACTCGGCGTGCGGGGCTGGTCGCGTTTCCTGACCTCGAAAGTGTTCTTGGTCGGCTTCTTGATGCGCTGGCACTGCCGGTTGCGAGCGAGCGTTTCTGATCACCAAGAGCCGCCTGGCCCGGCGAGGCGCACCGCCGTCGCCGTGATGGACAAAATGCTCGACGACGCCTTCGTACGGCGTGGCGCGCCTCTGGAGCACACCCTCGCCACGCTCGCCGAGCTGACTGCCAAATGGTCCCACCCGTACGGCGTGTCCGAACGGTTGCGTCGCAGGACTTCGAGGGAATTCTTCCGCCGTGTCCCCTGGGGCAATCCCATTTGAGCAACATCTGCGGTTGCCACTGCGAGTTACAGGTCAGAGGGCATGCTCACATGGTGTGCCCCGGAATGGACGGCGCGGTGAGGACGCCGGGATGCCGTGACCGAGGGGGTACCCGACCTGGCTCTTCGCCGCCGACGGTACCGAGCTCGCCCGCGGCTACTCCCGCGAAATCAACCTTCACGAGCCCGCAGAGAAAGACGCCCCCGGCAAGCTCCAGGGCGGCGAGACGCGCCTCGCCGACGCCACGATCTACTGCTCCCTCGAACCGTGTGCGAAGCGCACCTCCCGACCCTGCTCCTGCGCCCGGCTCATCCGCGAGACCAAGATCCGGCGCGTCTTCATCGCCCGGCGGGAGGCGGACACCTCGCCCCCGGCGCGACGCGCCGAACTCCTCGATAACGCTGGCATCACTGTCATCGAGCTGGCCGAATACACCGACGCCTGCCTCCGTCGTCAACGCCGTTGCGGTCCACCCCGGGGATGGCGGGCACAGGAAGTTTTGGCGACCCAGGTCGAGTTCCATGGCACAGTGCTGCTGATGCCGCGTGGAGACGCCGGTTGTGCGGGTGACAGCGGTAAAGGCGATTGTCGCCCCGTCGAGTTCGAGAGCGGCGAGGACGGTCAGGGTGCGCTGCCGTTCGTCAAGGCTGGCTCGGCGGCGTTCCCATCCGGTGCGGGCGGGTTCGGTGGCAGACTCCTTGAGGAGAGAAGGAGTTGCCATGGGGTTTGGCTTCCGGGTCGGTGTGCCGGGAATGAGTGTGCGGGTCTCAACACGAGGTGTACGTACGTCGGTCGGTCCCCGCGCGGCACGCATCAGCGTCGGCAGCGGAGGAGCCCGTATCTCGTCCGGCCTCGGCCCCTTCTACGCCTCCAGCTCGCTGCGCGGCGGAGGCAGCCGCCGCGGGACAAGTACTCGCCGCACGGCCTCGCGCCCCAGGTCCGTGGCGCCTTCGGCGGCGCAGCTCGACCGGGCACGTCGGCAGGCGGAGCGGGCACAGCAGGATGCCCAGCGGGATGCAGCTATTGCCCAGTTGACGGAGCTTCGTCGGCAGATGACCAGCGTGCATCTGCAGTCCTTCCCGATGGCGCGCCAGCCCGTCGTGCCTGGGCCTCCCCCGCTGGGCCTGCCCTGGGCGCAAGCCGAGGCTCAGGCGTTCCATCTGCAGGGAGTGGGCCGTTTCGCCCGTGCCGAACGCAGCGCGGCCAAGTCCCGTGCGGCCTTGGAGGCGCCCTCCTTTCTGGCCGCCGAACAGGCACGTCTGCATGCCGCGCACGCATCGCTGTGCGCCGAGGCGGAGCACTGGTGGCAGGCACTCGCGGCGAACGACGAGGAGACCGTCTGCGAGGCGGTGAACACCGCGTTCTCCGACAATCCGGCCGCTGGGTGCGCGGTCGGTGTCGACGGTTCGGTGCTGTCGGTCGTCATGCGCCAGCAGGATCTCGACGCGATGCCCACCCAGACTCCGGGCCTCACTCCCAGTGGGCGCCCCACCCTGAAGAACCTCACCAAACGAGACCGGACCCTGTGGTGGCTCACCTCCATGGGCTCCAACATCATCGCCACCCTCAAGGAAGGATTCGCCACCGCACCCGGCATCACTGCCGTCGATCTCGCTGTTCTCACCCGCCTCCCTGACACCCAGCTCCTCGGCTTCGTGGCCTACGGGCGCTGGACCAGCCAGGCCGTCGAGTCGGCACCCTGGCACGAACCCGAGGACGCCCTTCGGCTCCTGGACATCGGGCAGGACGTGGCGTGTTCGGTCACCACGACGGCCTCCGGGAATTTCTCCAGCACGGTCAAGCCGCTCGACATCAGCCGCACTACCGGACTCCAGGACCTCCTCGACCACGCCCAAGAGGACCCGGACACACCGGAAACTTCCCTGGCCGACCTGGACATCGGCCTCGGTGCCAACAGCACGCCAGGTGGTCGTACGCCGACCACGGGATCCGATCCGTACCGGATCCGCACCTTCGCGGAATGGCAGAGCGACATGGCAACCTCACCAATCTCACCCCATCCTCCGAACCCGGCCCCGCAACCACACCGCGAGCCGCCCACGTCTCTCACCCCCGGCCAGACAGTGGTGCTGCCGAAAGAGGCCTGGCAAGGAATGCTCATCGCGTTCACCTTCGCCGGAGCGGACGCCGACCTGACCCTCTTCCTGACGGGCACGGACGGCCGCGTGTCCGACGACCAGGACTTCGTCTTCTACAACCAGCCCTCTGCCGCCAACGGCGCGTCCCGCCTCCTGGGCAAGCAGGCCGAAGGTCCCCACGTCACCGAGAAGGCCGCCGTACACCTCACCGCCCTGCCCGAGCACGTCCAACGCGTCGTCGTCTCCATCAACATGGACGTGGACACCGGCCTGACCTGCGCCGCCCTCACCCACGCGGCGCTCTACATGGACTGTGGCACCGGCGCCGCCTGGACATTCCAGCCCCCAGCCGATCCCCACATCCGCGCCATGGCCATCGCCGAGCTCTACCGGCACCACTCAGACGGCCAACCCGTATGGAAACTACGGGCCATCGGCCAGGGATGGGCTGACGGCCTCGACGGACTCGCCCGCGCACACGGAGTCGATCGAGTAACCAACCCCGCTCGACCGTCGGGACGCCCGAAGCCGTCCTCCCCGACGCCCAAGCGAAGGATCGACGACACCCGGTAGGTCCTCACCGCGCCACCACTCCCTTGGCGAGATCACTCCCAGGCGCAGCCAGCGTCTTGGTGATCGGTGTGATGCCGCATCCAGACCACGACGTCGCAGACCCGCAGCACGCTGACCGTTTCGGGTAGTCCGGCAGCCTGCCGCAGGGTCAGCAGCTCGCGTTGGAGGGCGTAGTCGTCGGCGCGTAGGGCGCTGTGCAGGGCGTGCCAGAAGGAGCGTGGTTGGCCGACGGCGCAGCGTACGACGCGGTCGTAGACGGGCAGTAGTCGGGGTCGCTTGCGGGCGAGGAGCTTGCCGGCGGTGGCCCATCCGATGCCTGGCTGGTCACGGAGTAGGTGCCACGCTTTGTGTGCCGGTGAACCGGGAGCCAGGTCGGCTTCCGTGGCGTCGGCCATGTCTATGTCCCGGGGAATGGCACGAAGCAGTGTGGAAAGTTGTATCCCGGCGTAGCCTTCCAGAAGATCCAGTGCGGCAGCCGCGGGAACGGTGACTGACAGGGTTTGCACTGCGATGAGGTCCTCAGCAGTTACCGCGTCGGCGACTGCTGGGTGGTCACCTCCACCGCCCAGAGCCTCGAATCGGGCTCCCGTGAACGCAGCGGCCCCTGGGCTTCGGTCCAAGCCGAAGTAGCGGCGCAGGTCCGCGACGGAGCCCGCGTCGGTGACGAGGGCATGGAGCCGTTCCGCAAAAGGATGGGGAAGATCAGGTAAGGACACCAGCGGCTCCAGGTCAGGCAGGTTGACAGGCAGTACTCGGAGCCACTTCATCTCTTTCGCAACGGTCGCATTGGGTAAACGCTGCTTTTGGTCAGCAGCGAGGCGTCACCATGAGGGGATGACCGCGACGAACGGCATGCAGCGAGCACCAGCTATCAGCCTGTCCAAGGTGCAAGAACGTGCGCCCGACCTGGTCAGCCTGTACAAGGTCGCGGGCGACAGTATCCGCGGGCATGGGCTGGAGGGCGTGCGGGCCGCGGTGTACCTCGTGCTGGACCGGTCCGGGTCGATGCGGCCCTACTACCGGGACGGGACCATGCAGCATCTGGCCGAGCAGGTCCTGTCGCTGTCGGCTCATCTCGACGACGACGGGATCGTGCCCGTGGTGTTCTTCTCCACGGATGTCGACGGGTCCACTGACCTGACGCTCGGCGGGCACCGCGGCCGCATCAACAAGCTGCACGAGAACCTCGGTCATATGGGGCGCACGAACTACCACTGGGCCATGGACGAGGTCATCGACCACTACATGGAGTCCGGCAGCCGGTCACCGGCCCTGGTCATCTTCCAGACCGACGGCGGGCCCACCAGCAAGCTCGCCGCCGAACGCTACCTATGCAAGGCAGCACGACTCCCCCTGTTCTGGCAGTTCGTTGGCTTCGGTGACCCCGACAGTAACGAGTTCGCGTTCTTGCGGAGGCTGGATACCCTCGCCGTGCCGGCCTGCCGCGTCGTCGACAACGCCGGCTTCTTCCACGCCGACCGCACCCCGAAGGCCACTGGCGACCACCAGCTCTTCGACCGGCTGCTCCACGAATTCCCCGACTGGCTGGCCGCCGCCCACACCGCCCACATCGTGCAGTGAACGCTCAGGACGCAGTCGTCGACGGCCTCGCCTTGCCCTGGAGCTCCGGCGTCGTCGAAAACCAGGTCACACGCATCAAGCTGATCAAACGCCGGTCATACGGCCGTGCCTCATTCGCACTGTTGCGGATCCGGAATGGTGCGGTACCTGTGTCCGCGCCTTGACGAGTGGTTGGAAAGCGAGGAGATACGGCCGGGACGCCTTCAGCACCTGGTGTCGGATGTGCAGCGGCGACTCGTGGACGCTCGCAGCACGGCGTGAGGCACATCGGCTGCACTGTCGGTCCGAAGCTGACCGGCCGACCAAGGAAACCGCCAGCTACCAGGCAAAGCACCCGCCAACTGCGAATCGACACAGCCTTCTGACGACCGCCTACCGAGGACCAACTCGCCACCCTCGCCAGCCTTGGGTGGGTGGGCTGCGTAGAAAGAATGGCTTGGTCCAGCCGCCGAGCACCCGCTTGGGGAAGGTACTTTGGCCGCTCGACTGGCGCCTGGTAGACGGAGCCGGATCACCGAGAACCTGCTCCTGAGAGCGGGAGCAGACTGATTGCTGGCGGGGCTGGTGCCTGGCGCGGGGGCGCGGCAGGTTGAGTGACGGGGGTGCGGGGATGTCGGGGTCGGAACGTAGGGGTCGGTCGCGTGGTGAGTTGATCCGGCAGCGTACGCGGGCGCAGTTTGTGGGGCGTCGGGCGCAGTTGTCGTTGTTTGCGGAGAATTGGTTGAAGGATCCGGAGTCCGAGGAGGATCCGGCGGAGTTTTTGTTTCATGTGCGTGGGGTGGGTGGGGTGGGGAAGTCCACGCTGCTGCGGCAGTGGCAGGGGGCGGCCCGGCGGGCGGATCACGCGAAGGCAGGACCATGGTGGGGCTGACCGCGTATGCCGGTGCGAAGCCAGCGACCGCGGGAACGGTTCTGGTCGCAACCGCGTTGAAGTCGGCGGGCGACCGTGATCGTGGTGGCCCGGGTCGGAGGGGGAGTGCCTGTGCACACCAGCACGGTGCCGGACAACCCGGCGCAGCGGCGCGTCGAGGAAGTCCTGGCGGAGTTGACGGGATCGGGCGTGGAGGCCGGGGTGCAGGTGGCGGCCTGGTGCGACGGCGAGTTGGTGGTCGACGCGTGGGCGGGGACGGCCGACGTCGCCGAGGGGCGGCCGATGGGGCCGGACACCTTGGTGCCGGCCTGGTCGACTGGCAAGGGCGTGGCGGCGGCCCTGGTCGCGATACTGGTGGACCAGGGGGTGCTGGCGTACGACGCGCCGGTGGCGCGGCACTGGCCGCGGTTCGGCGCGGCGGGGAAGGAGCGGATCACCCTGGGGCAGGTGCTCGGTCATATGGCCGGGTTGCCCCAGCTGCCGGCGGATGTGACCCCGGAGCGGTTGCTCGACCTGCCGGCCATGGCCGACTGGATCGCCGGGCAGCGGCCGCGGTGGGAGCCCGGTAGCGCGTTCGGTTACCACGCCTGGACTTACGGGGTGCTGCTGGCCGAGATTCTGCGCCGCGCTACCGGCCGGACCTGCGACCAGCTGCTGCGCGAAGAGCTGGCCGGTCCGCTCGGGATCGGTGACGAGTTGCTCTTCCACGTCCCTGAGCACCTGGCGTCGCGGGTGGCCACCTGTTACGACGGCGGCTGGGCGGCTCGGCTGGAGCGGATGCCACCCGAGGCGCCGTTCTTCGATTGCGTTCCCCACGGGGTGCTGCCGGTGGCGGAGTTGGGTAACCGCGACGATTTCCGGCGTACGGCACTGCCTGCAAACGGGATCATGACCGCGCGCGGGGCCGCCCGTCTGTACGCGGTGCTGGCCTGCGGCGGTGAGCTGGAGGGTGTACGGCTGCTGTCGGCGGCGACCTTGAAGGAGGCGACCACGGGGTGGGTGAGCGGGGTGGACAGGATGATGGGCACCACCTGCACGATGGGTGGCGGCTTCGTGATCGGGGACAGCGGAGCGAAGCCGGTGCGCCCGGCGGGCGGCTTCGGCCACAGCGGGTCGGGCGGCAGCACGGCCTTCGCCGACCCGGCGCATCGGTTCTCCTTCGCTCTGGTCAAGAACCGGATGACCACGCCCGGCCTGGACGCGCGGCTGACAAGCGAGATCCGTACGGCGCTCGGCATCGCGAGCAACTGAGTACCCGCAGGCAGCAGGAACCACGAGATCGTCGCCGGCTCTCGCACGTCTACAACGGCCCGACGATGCTGACCGGGCGCTGGTGGCCGCGCTGGGCGAGCTCGAAGCCGATCCTGTCGGTACCTCGCCGGGAAGGTTCGGGTTCGATGAACCGGAGCTCGCTCTCCACCAGGCGGAAGCCGATCTCGTTCTCGGACGTCATCAACAGGCCCGTACCCGTGCCGAAGCGTCCGCAGCAGCGTGCCCGAACGGTACGGGCGGCTGGGCGGCTGGGCGGCTGCCACCCTCGTCCTCGCACAGAGCGAAGCTCTCGGCCAGCCCCAGTACGCCGTCCAACGCGCCCTTCACGTTTTCGACCACGTCCCCGCTGCCCGGCTCCGCTCCACAACCCGCACCCGCCTCCACAAACTTGCCACAGCGCTCCCCGCCGGACACGCAGCCGACCTCACCGAACGGCTCGGTACTCTCCCCGTAGCCATCGACCACCACGGACACGCCCTCTGAGTCCCTCAGCGACGTTCAGCTCGGCATATCCGCTTTGTGCCCATCCGCGTGTTCGGCAAGAGAGTCGAGCGCGCCGGCGGTGAGCTCTCGATGACGACGGCAACGACGAGTGAGCCCGGCTCAGCGCTCCAGGTCGCCAGGCATGGTGCTCAGCCCGGCACGAGCCGACGGAAGCGGCGGAGTGGCAGTCATCCGACGGGCCAAGCCAACGAGGTGCTGACGCAGGTCAGTATGCTCGTCGGCCGTGGAGCCGAGGATCAGTCGGGTGATCTGGGGAAAAGCGGAGGGCAGTACAGCAATCCCGATGAGAGCCAAAAGGGTGCCTGCAGCGCGATCGTCCGGCTTCGTACCCAGCGCTGCGGCCAGTGAGCCCTTTCCAATCTGACGGCGGCACTGTCGAGACGGGCAGCTGTACAACGCGAAGAAGCTCCTGGTAGACGGGTTCACGACCAAGATCACCCGTGTCCGCCAGGAGCTTCGCGTGCTTGTCTACCCGTCGTCGATCGATCTGTCCAGCCACACCCTGCGCTATCTGACAGGACAACTCCGTGCCCGGCAGCGCGAGATCGGAACGCGGTGGCGACGGTTGCCGGTGGGCCGGCAGGCCCTGCTCGCCCTGGCCCACTTGAGGTGCGGTGACACCTACGCCCAGCTCGCGGCCGGGTTCCGCATTGGTGTCGCAACGGCCTATCGCTACATACGCGAAGCCGTCGCCGTCCTGGCCGCCCTCGCCCCGACCCTGGCCGAAGCGATGAAGACCATGCAGACGAAGGCGTTCGTGATCCTGGACGGCACCCTGCTACCTATCGACCGGATTGCCGCAGACACCCCGTACTACTCCGGGAAGCATAAACGCCACGGCATGAACGTCCAGGTCCTCACCGACCCGTTCGCACGCCTGTTGTGGGCCTCGCCCGCACTACCGGGCTCGACCCACGACCTGACCGCCGCACGTACTCACGGCATCATCGATGCCCTCGTCGACGCGGACGTGAAGTGCTGGGCGGACAAGGCATACCAAGGCGCCGGCCGCCCGGTCCGGGTCCCGTTCCGCGGCCGACGGCTCAAGCGGTGGAAGCGACGGCACAACAGCACCCACGCCAGGATCCGCTGCCTCGGCGAGCAAGCCATGGCCACCCTGAAGAGCTGGCGCCTCCTGCGCAAACTCCGCTGCAGTACCAACCGGATCAACGACATCGTGAAGGCCATCGTCGCCCTTCATCACGCCTCAACCTGAGGTTGGAAAAGGCTCACTGCTTGGTGCCGAAGTGGTGGATCTCGGCGATCGCGTCCCAGGCCCGCCGCCCGGGCCTGAAGCCATAGGAAACCGGCGTGAAGTCGGTCTCGAAGATCGGCTCCAGTACGAGTTTCAGCGCGGCCTGCACGATCCGGTCCGCCACCGTCGGAATCCCGAGGGCGCGGACGTTCCCCGACCCGCCCGGCTTGGGGATCTTGCGTTCCCTGACCGGGAGAGGCCGGAACGAGCCGCCCTTGAGGGCGATACGTAGATCGTGCAGGAACCCGGGCACCCCGGTGTACTCCTCAATGTCGGCGACGGTCAGGCCGTCGACGCCGGAAGTGCGGGAGCCCTTGTTGCCCGCGACCCGCTCGAACGCCACGATCAGCGTCGCCGGGTCGTGCACGAGGTTGAACAGGTCGTCGAACCGGCGGCCGGGATCGGCCGCCGCCCAACGGTGCAGCTTGGCCTGCATCTCCGATACCCGCTGTCGGGGACCGACGGTCCCGGTGGGCGGAGCGCTGCCGTTCGGCGGCGCGTCTTTCGGCATTGCAGCCTCCTTGTTGCTCGTCTTCCGCTGCCGCCCTTCCCCATGTGGCCGGCTTTCCCGGCCTCGGAGTACTACGGCGGCTCCGCCCCGTCCCCGGCCGATCGGCGGTCGATGCGCCCAGCCCCCGCCGCCGCGCTGGAGGCACGGGCGGAGGCGAGGCCGGGGACGGTTCCCACGTTCACCGTGATTCGCTGGATGGAGGAGGAGCCCGGCTGTGCCCCAGCGGCATCGCCACGAGTACGCCGTAGACCTTCCTCATGACCTCCCACTCCGTTTAGGGATACTTCGTGGGAGTTCTCCCGTTTTCGGTACTTCCTCCGCACGGAGGATGCCCGTCAACGCGATACGCACCGCGTCCGGCCCAGATCCGCCAGGTTCGAGCCGGTGTCCAAGTTGAAGGACGTAACAACGCCGGTTCCTCGCGTACTCCTCTCCATCTCGCCGACCGGACCCACACCATCTGGCAGTGCTGGCACGTCCCGGCCGTGTCGGGGCTGCTTGCCGCCCTTCCCGGCATCACCCGGATCAGGCTGCCCCCAGCTTCAATCCACCTGCTACGACAGGCAGATGACGGTGGTCTTTCACCTCCGTACGAATCACAGCGCCTCGTGGCGCAACCCTCTGAAGTGGACAGCCTGGTACTCACCCCGTGAGTTCTACCGGCGGCAGAATCGGTGGTATGGGCAAACCGACGAGCATCAAGACCAGCGAGGAAGTGCGCGACCGGCTCCGGGTTCTCGCCGCGGAGCGCGGCACGACCATCACCGAGCTGTTGGAGGAGCTCGCCGGCTGCGAGCTCACGGAAGCCGAGCGTGAGCAGCGTGCTGTCGAGGCTGCCCGTGAGCTCGGTATCGAGTACACCGAGCACGTCCAGCAGGCCGGGCAGGACGCCTGGGCGAGGATCCGCGCTCATCAGGGCGGCGCCGCCGCGTGAACCTGACGGTCGTCCTGGACCACACCGCTCTGATCGCGCTGTACCGGGCGGATCCCTTCCTCACCGGCCTGTGCATCGAAGCCTCCCGCGGTACCGGCCGCGTCATCGTCCCGTCGCTGTCGGTCCTGCTGCGGAGCAGCAGGACGCGGGTGCGGGCCAGCACGCGGCGGTTTCGCGGAGAACGTTCCGTTCACCACCGGGCACGCAGGACCACAAGCCAACAAGGACCTGACCAGGACTCGCGAAGGTGAGATCGGGTGAAGGGCAGCCTGGGGGCGGGGGACTCCGCCCCCAGACGTGTCGTTCGAGGCATCTCTCTTCGATACAACGGTGTTAGGCAAATCGTCATTGTTGAGCAGTGCGGCTATGCACGCCAGCTACCCGTGCTTCGTCCGGTGCCCTCCTCTCCAGCTCAGGTGTGTTCTCGTCCTCTTCGCGGCTCACCTTCTGGGTGTTGCGCTCGGTCGCTACCCTCAGCTCATTGAGTGCGTGTACCACAGGGATGCAGGCCTGAATGAGTTCCGCCACCGCCTTCGGGACACGGGCGGCAGCGCCGATGATGATCACGATTCCGCCGATCACGGCCAGAATGGTCGTCAGCGCCATCACTTCCTCCGGAAGTTAAGGCCAGGCCGGGTGCCTGGCACGATGAGGATCCGCAAGCTGGGTACGGACGAGCCACTCCGGATTGGCTGGAACAAGGGAATCCGTGCTGGTGGGCGGGCTACGGTGAGTTTTCCGGTCCGGATCCGGACCGGAGAAACGGGGAAGGCACATGGCTGGAACGCGGAGAGTTGAAGGGGCACGCAAGTGGTTCGGGGACAGGCTGAAGGAGCTGCGAACCGTCTCGGGGCTGGATCAGGAAGCGGCCGCGAGAAGGGCGAACGACAGGGCTAGGTCGGCGCGGCCCGTCTCCCCCGGCAAGCCAGTGAAACAGCTCACCGCTAAGGGGATCAGTTCATGGGAGCTTGGCGATCATCTGCCGCGGTCGGAAGCGGCGGGGAGGCTGGTTCAGGTGCTGATCGAACGTGCACGGGCTCGGGGCGTTCGTCCGGATGATCAGAACCTGACCCCTGGACTGCTGGACGAGAACAAGTGGGAAGCCTGGTGGAATGCCGCCCAAGCCCAGCCACAGCCGACCGCCAGTGCCGGCAGTAAGTCGAAGTCATCGCCTACGGCCCTGCCTCCGGACGTCTTACGCGCGGCTGCTGAGACGGACGCTCCCGCGGGCCTGAATAACCTCCCCTTCCGAACAGATCACTTCGTCGGGCGTGCCGCTGAACAGGAACAACTCGACTCGGCATTAAGCACCACCAGCGCGGCGCAAGTCGTGTTCGGGTTGGGCGGCGTCGGCAAGAGCACCTTGGCTGCGCACTGGGCTGCCACCCGCCCCCACGGCTGTACTCCCGTTCGTTGGATCACCGCTGACAGCCCCGCTAACATCCGGCAGGGTCTGGTAGACCTCGCCACCGCTCTCCAGCCGGCCCTGGTGTCTGCTCCGACCGCAGAGGTGCTCGCCGAGTTCGCCTTGCAGTGGCTCGCCAGCCACCGAGACTGGCTGCTGGTACTGGACAACGTCGAGGATCCCGCTGACATCGCCCCGCTGCTGGCCCGCGCCCCTGGCGGCCGGTTCCTCATTACCACCCGGCGCTCCAGCGGCTGGCGTGGCATGACAATGCCCATGTGCCTCGGCGTACTCGCTCCGACCGAATCCCGCAGCCTGCTCGCCACCGGGACCCATGGCGAAGGGGATCCGGATGCGGACGGCGTGCAAGAACTCTGCGATGAACTGGGGCATTTGCCACTGGCCATCGAACAGGCTGGTGCCTACATCACCGAAGCCGGCCTCACCCCGCGCGCCTATCTGGACCTGCTTGCCAACCTCCCGGCGGACATGTATCGCCGAGGGGAAGAAGGCCGCGCTGTTGATCAGACCATCGCCCGTATCTGGCACATCACCCTTGAGCACCTCACCGACACGCCCCTCGCAGGACATGTCCTACGCACGCTGGCCTGGTACGCCCCCGACCGGATCCCCCGCACTCTGCTCGAATCCCTGGGAGAGCAGCCCGCCGTGCATGACGCCGTGCGGCGTCTTGCCGCCTACAGCATGATCACCGCAGCCCCGGACACGGTGACCGTGCACCGGCTCGTCCAGGCCGTCGCCCGCACTCCCGATCCCAGTGATCCCCACCGCCATCCGCACGACATCAGCCGAGCCCTCAGCGACGCCACCGCTGGTCTGGTCTCAAGAAGTTTGGATAACGGAGACGACCCGACTTCCTGGCCCGCCTGGCGGGAGCTCGTTCCTCACATCGACGCCATCGTCGACCACGCTCCGCCGGGCACCGATACTGAGCGCACTGCGCTCGTACTCAACCAGACCGCACTCTTCCTTGCAGAACAAGGCCTTATCGCCCGTTCCACTGCATACCGTCAACGGGCCCTTGCAGCCAGGGAACGTATCTTTCCTGCTGACCACCCACACATCCTGACCTCGCGGCACAACCTCGCCTGCGCGTTCCACGCTGCAGGTGACCTGGAGAAGGCGATCCCCCTCTACAAGTCAACTCTGGAGGCGCGGGAGCGGGTGCTCCCTGTCGACCACCAGCACACGCTGGTCTCTCGGAACAACCTCGCCTGTTGCTACCACGATGAAGGCGACCTGGAGAAGGCGATCCCCCTCTACGAGCAGATCTTGCAAACCCAGGAGCGGGTGCTTTCCAACGCCCACATCGACACGCTGACTTCGCGGCACAACCTCGCCTGTTGCTACCACGATGCAGGTGACCCGGGAAAGGCGATCCTCCTCTGCGAGCAGGGCCTGAAGGATGCGGAACAGGCCCTTCCCATCGACCACCCTCTCACTCTGACTTTGCACAGAAGCCTGGCCGACGTGTACCGCTCTAAAGGTGATCTGGAGAAGGCAATCCACCACTACAAACAGGCTCTGGCTGGCCGAGAGCGAGTTCTTCGCGCAGGCCACAGCCACACGCTGGCCTCGCGGAAAGCCCTGGCTGACGCGCACCACGCTGCAGGCAACCTGAAGGAGGCGATCCCCCTCTACGAGCAGAACCTGGCCGATGTGGAGCGGTTCCTTCCCGTCGACCACCCGGTCGGGACTCAGTTGAGATTCACACTTGCTGGTGTATACGAGGAGGCAAACAACCCGGAGCGGGCACTTGCCTTATACGAGCGTGCCTTTGCGGATGCTCAGAAGTTCCTCTCGGACAACCATCCCGACGCACAACGGGAGGCACTCGACGGCAATCCGGACTGAGTGAGCCCTTTTGGGTGCTGACCGCGACGTGCCGTGGCGTCGGCGGGAGGGTAGTTCTCATCGCGCTGCCGGCGGCGGTCAGGTGCGGTCGGCCGCCATGACGCGCAGGATGTCGTCGGTGAGCTGCTGAGGGTGGGCGGTCCTCAAAGTCGTCCCCAGGGTCTCCCAGGCGTTGTAGACCGTGGAGCCGTCGGACAGCTTCCGGCCGTCCGACTCTCTGATGACCGACCTTTCCGAGTCACCGCGGTGGAAGTTGTACTCCTCGTCGCCGCTGACCATCGTGACGTCGCAGCCGCACCCGAAGCCGTCGTCGGGATCGTCCTCGTACGCCCCGTCCTCGTGACGGGTGTTCAGCCTCACTGCTCCGTCGTGCTGCTCGGTGAGCAGGGCCGCCACGGCCTTCACGGTCTGGTGGGCGTCGGCGGGCATGGGAGCGGAGCTGGGGGCGGCGTGCAGGGCGCGCACGGTGGTGGAGGCGTGCCGGTCGGCCAGGCTGTGGATCGTGTCGGATACCGACCGCAGGGTCTCCAGGGCGTCGCTCAGGTTCGCCGGCTGCCCGGCGCCGGCCGGGGCGGGCAGTTCGGCCTCGCCGCGCTCGACGATCCGGCCGACCGCGCACGCGAGTTCCTGGAGGGCGTCGGCGCTGTACTGGAGCTGAACGAAGAGCGCCGAGGCGACCGTCGCGGCATCCTGCGGGGTGTAGAGGGACCAGGGGCCCGACAGGGCCTGGACCGAGACCCCGGTGGTCTCCGCTGCCGCACAGGCCAAATCCATCGAGTCCTCGGGGTCGTGCGCGGTTACGGTGCGCACCTGCGAGACGAAGTCGTTGCATTGGTCGGCGGCCTGCTCGTACAGGGCGTCCCAGGGGGTGTTGTCGTCGAGGCCGGCCGTCGGGGCCTGGTTGATGAGCATGCCCCCGATCCTTCCAGACCCCGACGCAGGGCGGCCGCGCGAAAAGACGGCTGGCCTCTGTCCGCAGGGCCAACCCGGTGGCCTGCCCGCATGACTGATGACGCACAGCAGGCGGCCCAAACGTGCGACGCTGACCGCCGACAGTGACGTTGATCCTCCCCCAACAGGCGCGACACTCCAGACGACTTGGCGGGGTTTCTTGGCCGGGACATCGGAAGGCCGGGACGTCGGAAGATCGAGGACCACGCGACGGCGTGCCGCTCGGCCGCACAGTTCCCCGTCACCAGCAACACGGTGATGAGGAACCGCTGTATCCGGGGAAGGGGAGAAGCTGGCCGCTATCGGATCAGGCCGCGAGACCGCCGAGCAGGCCCAGCAGCCCGAAGGCATCTCGCCTGGCAAGCCGGGCCGAAAGCTGGGGCCGATCGCCGACAGTGTCGGCAGCGCCCACCGGGCATGGCTGAAGCCGCTGCGCAAAAGCTTTCTGCGCAGCGGACAGACCATCAGCGACCTGAGCGCCCGTACGGGCTGGGCGAAGTCCAAGATCTCCGAACTGCTGCGCGGCACTGGCCTGTATCTGAGGTGGGAGATCACCTACAGCCTGCTGCAGGAGCTGAACATCCCGGCTTGGCCCATGCGTCGCCTGTGGTCTGCGGCCGTACTTGAAGCGCAGAAGAAGCCGGACTGGATCGACCGGTGCATATACAGGCAGGTGCTGTCGACCGGCTCCGACCGCCCGCCGCTGGAGCACCGCGCTAGGCGGAGACGAAGAGTCGCATCAGGCCGTGACGGAGGCGTTCGACATTCTCTGGCTGTGCTGGGACGAGGCCCTGGCAAGTTCAGATGTCGTGAAGTTCGCCTGGTCTGTGTTCCGGCGCAGGGTGATGGCCCGTGCCCGTCACGTGGACGGTCGGCCCGAGTTCGTCATGGCCGCGTTCGACACCGTCACGCTCAGCACCCTGATAACTGACGAAGCACGGTTCGCGCAGGTCGAGGAAAGCATCGCGCTGTTCAAGACGATGAGCCGGCTGCCCGACCACCAGCTCGACGTCATGGTCCTGCGGCACCTGCGCGGCATGCCCACCTCCGCCGTGGCCGATGTCCTCGGCGTGCCGACCGCGGCTGTCCGCTCCGACGAACGGCATGCCCGGCACGCCCTGGAGATCGCCCTTGGCCCTGACAATGACTCCGAAGGGAACGCCCCATGACACGCATCGATGAACTCCTGGCCCGCGCTCTGCTCCTCGACGAACCCAGCCGGCCTAAGGACATCGTCCCCCGAACCGCAGTGGAGACGCCGCCGATGGGCAACGCGCCCGAAGCGGCACCCGGATCCGGCGGCAGGGACGCACTGGCCGCTGTGGCAGTACGTGATCTGCATGCTCTTTGCGAAGTTCTGGTCTCCCAGGCACCGGCAACGGCTCTGCAGGGATTTGTGACCGAGCAGCTCCCTGCTCCCCCAGGTGCCCGGGTGCTGGGCTGCGTCCTCCAGCTCGCCGACGCCGACGACGGCGCCCGCTCCTGGTGGCAGTACGCGGCCGGAGCGGGCGACAGAGCAGCTGCGTACTGCTTGTACCTGCATCACCTCTCACTCGGGGAGAGCGACGCGGCGGCATGGTGGTACCAGCAGACGCAGATCGACACCTGCCCGACGCCCGACCACACAGCCAAATCCGCACGCACGCAGGCCGAGAAGAGTTCGCATTCCCTGAAAGTCCCGGAACCGATCAAGAATCTCGATACCAGCACTCCCACCGTGCTGCGCGTCTTCAGGAACCTCATGAGGCGGGCTGACCGGCCCCGCACCGAAGTCGTCGACGCCTTGATGCACTACCTGCCGACCGCCGTCGCCGTCGGCTACGTCAACGACGAACCGGACATCGACCTGCCCTTGCCCGGCCCGGACTTCGCCGAACGCATCAGCGTGCTGCTTGCCGCAGCAAGCAGCATCAGTGGCGTCCCAGGGACAACTCGGCAGCGGGCCGCCGAGCCACCACTTCAAAGCCGCCAGGACCATCGAGCACACGAGGGCAGCCCTGAACACGAACGCTCGGAAGAGGCGACGGAGGAGGTGGTACGAGGATGCCGGTAATCAGAATCGCTATGACTCTGGTGCGCAATTCCGGGTGGGTGGTCAGGCTGTGAGTCGGTAGCTGAGGCGGGTGAGGTTGCTGGTGCGGCTGCGGTCCAGTGGATGCTCGGTCCAGTGGGCGTCTAGGCGGATGAGGTTGATCGCGGTGGCGGAGAAGGCGTGCTGGAGGCGGACTTTCGGCAGCCCGCGGTAGCGGGCCCGGCGGATGCCGGTGATGTCGAGTGCCTGTCGGGTAGCGGCGGCGCGTTGCCGCGCCGCCGCCCCCTGAGAACCGTGCGGGCGGGTTGGCCCCGCACACGGCTCAAGCAGGCCCTATGGCTCACGGGCGGGCAGAAGGCTGGGCCCCTTGCCGGTGGCGGTGACAAGCCGTTGTCGGCAGTGGGCGTGCAGGAGTTGGGCGGGTGGGGCGTCCGGTGTGCCCGGCCCGGTGATGACGATCGCCTTGCGGCTGATCGCTTTGCGGGTCGCCCGCAGCCACTGCTCCCACGCGATGGGGCTGGACGGCGGATGGTCAGCGTGCAGCAGAAGAGCCCCGCAGAGCGGACAGCGGCCGTTCTGGCGGTTGAGCAGGTGCCAGTCGGCCTTGTCGATCAGCGGGATCACGTCCTTGCGCCGCCGCCGGGCCCAGTACTCGGTCAGTGCCGGGTCATCCGGAGACGCCCCGAACTTGACGAGCTGGTGCCGGACGATCTTCGTCCACGCGAACTTGGTGAGGAACCGTCCGCTGCCGCGGTCTCCGAAGACCCACCGGTCACCCCGGCGGGGGTTGAACTCTCCGAAGTAGCGGTGCACGATCCAGTCCTTTGGCTTGTTCGCGTGTTCGTGCTTGGCCCACTTGTAGGCGAGCTGCCACACGTAGAAGTCCAGCGAGCTGAAGACCCTGCTGGACACCCCGATCCGGAAGTAGGCGGACCAGCCCCGGATGATCGGGTTGAGGGTCCTGATCACCGCCTCGGCATTGGACCCGCGCAGGTCCCACATCTCG
The DNA here is from genome assembly GCF_041435435.1 of Streptomyces sp. NBC_01241. Taxonomy (NCBI): domain Bacteria; kingdom Bacillati; phylum Actinomycetota; class Actinomycetes; order Kitasatosporales; family Streptomycetaceae; genus Streptomyces; species Streptomyces sp. NBC_01241. The sequence continues at coordinate 102,261 of NZ_CP108494.1, forward strand.
GCGGCGAGCCGTTTCCGGATCCGTTTCACGGACGCCTTGCTGGGTTTGATCAGCAGTTTCCGGTTGCGATACAGCCGGACGTGGAAGCCCAGGAAGCAGAAGCCCTCGGTGAGGCGCACGATGCGCGTCTTGTCCTCGTTGAAGGCGAGCCCTCTGGGTTCCAGCCAGGCGGCGAGCCGCTGCTTGACCTCCTCGGCCTGCTCACGGCTGTGGCACATCGCCACCAGATCGTCTGCGTACCTCACCAGCACGGGGCTCTTGCGCATCACGCTCCCGGCGTGGATGCCGCTCGCGTGATACCGCACCCCGGCGGCCTCCTCCATTCCGTGCAGAGCCACGTTCATCAGCGCGGGGCTGATCACGCCCCCAACGCAATGGGCAACTTCTGCTTCGAGGTGACGCTCGGCTACCGGCGCTTGGAACTCCTTCCTCGCGCGGAGGGTAAGGAGCGTCACAATGGGTAGTAGGTTTGTGACATGGTGCGTGGTGATCGTGTCGATAGCGTCGAGTACGCCCGGCGGGTCAACGCCGCCGCGGATCTGGTCGGGGCGGGTGCGCCCGTGGCCGCAGCCGCCCGCACGTTGGCGAGTAGGTACGGGGTGTCGGTGCGTCAGGCACGCCGGTATCTGGAGCAGGCCATGGCCGCTGGACATCTCGAAGTCCCCGAGTCGAGCGTGGTGTTCACTGTCAAGCTGCCGGAATCGCTGGCAGGACAGATCCGCGCCCGTGCCCACGAGAGCGACCGGGCGATCTCCGCGGTGGTGGCCCAGGCCCTGGCCGAATTCCTTGAGCGGGGTGCCCCGGAGGGGCGGCCGGGCAGGTGAGCGGCCGGCCGGTGGAGGTGGAGGCGGTCTTCGACCGTCATGCGGCGGCGGACTTGTCCGCGGCCTATGCGGCGTTGGTTCCGCAGCGGCGGGCCCGGATACGGGATCGCCTGGAGCAGGCAGGAGTGAGCGATGACCAGCGTGGCGATCTACGCCCGGGTGTCCTCGGCCCGGCAGAAGAAGGACCAGACGATCAGCTCGCAGACCGCGGCCCTGCGCGCGCACGTCGCAGAACAGCGTCTTGAGCTGCCCGAGGAGTGGGTGTTCGAGGACGAGGGGCACTCCGGGGCGACCCTGGTGCGGCCCGCGCTGGAGCGGTTGCGCGACCTGGTCGCCCAGGTCGGCGTGGATGTGGTGCTGTGCTATGCGCCCGACCGCCTCGCCCGCAAGTTCGCTTACCAGGCCCTGCTGGTCGAGGAGTTCGCCCGGGCAGGCACCCGGGTGGAGTTCGTCCGCGGCCCACGCGGCGACAGCCCCGAGGACCAGCTGATGGTCCAGTTCCAGGGCATGTTCGCCGAGTACGAGAAGGCCCAGCTGATGGAACGCTACCGGCGCGGGAAGACCTACCGGGCCCGCTCGGGGGCGGTGAACGTGCTGGGCGGAGCCCCGTTCGGCTACCGCTACCTGCGCAAGACCCCCGAGTGCGGGGCCACCTACGAGATCGTCGAGTCCGAGGCGGCGCTGGTGGTCGAGCTGTTCCGCCGCTATACCGACGACGGGGTCTCCATCGCGGACCTGACCCGCTGGCTCACCGACAGCGGCACTCCCACCCGCACCGGCAAGACCCGCTGGGACCGCAGCGTGGTCTGGGGCATGCTCAAAAACCCCGCCTACCAAGGGCAGGCAGCCTTCGGCAAGACCCAGATCCTCCACGAGTCCCCGGGCCTGAACCGCCGGGCCCGCCTGGAGGGCCGCAGTACTCCGCGCGCCGTCAAGACCGCCGACCGCCCCCGCGAGGAGTGGATCACCATCCCCGTTCCCGCGCTCGTCACCCCGGCCACCTTCGAACGCGCCGCCCAGCGGCTCGCCGACAACAAGCGCTTCGCTTCGCGCAACAGCAAGGTCCCCTCCCTGCTTCAGGGGCTGTCGGCGTGTGTGAGCTGCGGATACGGCTACTACCGCACCTCGACCACTACTTCCTCCGGCAAGAAGATCTACTACTACCGGTGCCTGGGCTCCGACGACTACCGCTACGCGGGCGGCCGGGTCTGCACCAACAAGCCCGTCCGCGCCGACTACCTCGACACCGTCGTCTGGGACCACATCATCGGCATGATCGCCGACCCGCACCTGATCCGGTCCGAGATCGACAAGCGGCTGGACCGTGCCCGCACCTCCGACCCCGCCACCCGCCAGCGCAGCCGTCTCGAACTGGCCCTGGCCAAGGCCACCGCAGCGATCACGCGCATGATCGAGGCGTTCCAGGAACAGCTCGTCACCATCGATGAACTGCGGGCCCGGATGCCCGGCCTGCGGGCCCGGGAGAGTAACCTGCGTGGCCAACTCGACGCGCTGGAAGCCCAGCTCGCCGACCGCGACGCCTACCTCAAGCTCGCTGACGACCTCGAAGGCTTCCTCGCCCAGCTCCGCGAGAACGCTGGGACAGCCGAGGTCCCCGAGCGCCAGCGCGTCCTGAGGCTCCTCGTCAAGGACGTCCTCGTCGGCCCCGAGAAGATCACCATCCGGCACCGCATACCCGTGCGTGAGCGCACCGCCGACGACCAGCATCAAGATCAAGACGCTACGGAGGGTGACTCATGCCCGAGTTACCCATTGCGTTGGGGGCGTGATCACACCGCCCTGGGGAGTTCCCTCCCCGGTCTCGGTGAGCCGACCGTCCTCGACCACACCGGCCCGCAGCCACTGCGCGACCAGTTCCCGCGCGGGAAACGTGCCGAGCCGCCGGAGCAAGTGATCATGGTCGATCCGGTCGAATGCCGCCGCCAGGTCCGCGTCAAGTACCCATGGCCGACCAGGGTTGGGGCCCCGGCAGGTCAGAAAGATGGACTCGATCGCGTCATGACAGCCACGGCCGGGCCTGAATCCGTAGGACCTCGGCTCGAACCGTGCCTCCCACTCGGGCTCCAGAGCACCAAGGACCACAGCCTGAAGACAGCGGTCCAAGATCACGGGAATGCCGAGCGGACGCCGACGCCCGTCGGGCTTCGGCACATACACCCGTCTGACGGGCCGGGCCGTCCACGACTCGGAGCGGTGCTGCACCCAGTCGGCCACCTCGGCCTTGCCGGGCGCGGTCAGCACCACCTTGCCGTCGACGCCCGCCGTCTCGCGGCCAGCGTTGACCTCCGTCACCCGCCGCACCGCATGCAGTGCGTTGGCGCGGGAACGGAGCATCAGCTTCTGCAAATTGCGGACCCTCTTCAGGTCCCCTGCCTGTGACGCCGTGAAGATCCTCTGCCGCAGCCGCCGTACGTCGTCATCCACCCGCTGCCAGTCGATCGACAGCCAGTCGGTGACATCGTCCTCGGGTCCGTTCACCACCGCGATCACAGCCGGAGCGGCATCTGCCATCCCGGCCTCCTTCACCGCCTTGGTGTCCAACTTGTCCCTCGGTTCCATCGCCTTCGGTCATCGTCACTTCACAGGCCCACCAGACCCACGTCAGCACCCTTTCGGGTCCGGGCAGCTGCCCGTATCCGGCCGGTTATACGAGACGACCGGCGGAGGGGCCGGTCATCGTGTCCCGCTTTCCCGCTGCCTTTCGGCCGCCGGCGTTCGCTTCTTGGGTCCTCCTGTTCCCGCCGGGGAGTTGAGCTCTCCTCGCGGTCGGCCAACCGGGCACCGGATAACCGGCCCCGGACCCCGACGGGGTTTCCGCGTTGCACACGTACGAGATCCGACTGGGGTGGGCGCCCCCTATGCCCCGGGAACAGCGGTGTCCTACGACTGCAACTCACCTCTTACAGTCGCCGCTTGCCGCCTCTCAACGGCCGGTTCCTGGACTCCGGCAGAGCGATCCATCATCCGGAGCTGATACCTGACGAGACATCAACCAGGGGTTCACTCGTCGTTCGCCCGTCCAGTCTTCCCCTTCGCCTGTGGTCCCCGGATGGCACGGGCACCCTTGGGCTTGACCCCCTGAGCTCCGCACCCCGCGGTTACCCGCAACGCACGTCAGGGTGGGGACAGACCCTGGACACTGGCCCGGAACTACACCTTCAACATCGAACCTCCACTCGGTGTGTTCACTCGTATCGTGCGCCCTCGTGTCGCACGGTTGATGGTTCCTTCCACTCCGGCCCGCAGGGCGTACTTGTCCTTCCAGGTCTTGGTCTTCTGTTCGGCGCGGGCGGCGGCGAGGACGGTGTGCAGGTGCTCGGGGTAGAGGGTGAGCATGCGGTTGCCGCGCCGGGCCGAGGTGCACTCGGGTCGGACGGGGCATGCTTGGCAGTCCGTCTTAGCGAACTCGACGACGATGGCGTCTCGTTCGCGTTGTCGCACCGGGTGCCATCCGGTGCTGGTGTTGCCCTGGGGGCAGCGGACCCGTCGGGCTTTCCAGTCGATCCGGAAGGCGCTCTTGTCGTAGCCGGCGTGGCTCTTGGCCTGGGCGGATCGGTCGAGGAGGACGGGAGTGACCATGACGGTTCCGCGGCTGCGGGCGGTCTCGATCAGTTCGGCGGAGGGGTAACCGGAGTCCAGGTAGTGCTCGGCGGGCGGCAGGCCGCGGTCGGCGAGTTGTTGCTGGATCGGCGCGGTGGCCTTCACGTCCGGCACCGTCGACAGGGTGGTGGTCACATCCGTGATCAGGTTCGGCCGTCCCCGGACTTCGGCTTCGGCTTCGGCTTCGGCTTCGGCTTCGGCTTCGGCTTCGGGGGGAGTGTTGTCGCAGCTCTCGGTGAGATGGACCTTGTAGCCGAGCCAGAACAGGTCGTCGCCCTTGGCGGACCAGCGGGCGTCGGTGTCGTAGGGCGAGGCGAGGCGGAGATGGCCGGGCGGGACACCGTCCTCGTCGGCTTCCCGCTTGCTGACCACCTCCTTGCCCCGGCTGCTGGTGCGGACGGTGTAGGTCTGCACGAGGACTTGGCGCATGATGTCCACGGCCCCGATCTCCCGCAGCCAGGCCGGCGCGTCGGGCGACCAGACGGCCCGGCACAGCCGCAACGCGTCCTGTCCGTAGACCTGGGACAACTGGTCGCGCTTGACCTTGGAGCCGGGCAGTTTCCAGCTGTCGACCCGAGGTCCGTAGCGGTGGGCGAACTCCGGCACGTCCACGGCCCGGGCCAGCCAGTCCGGTGCCGCGACCGACAGCGCCTCCAGCGCAGCCCGCACGCTCTCCCCGGCCAGCTCCAACCGGTTCAAGTCCCGTACCGCGCTGACCACATGGGTGGAATCGGTGCGCTGCTTTCCTCCCGCGGCCACCAGCCCGGCGTCCACGCAGTACTCAAGGAGCCGGTCGAAGACGACACGCTCCATGCCGTTGCCGACCAGGCGGGCCCGGAACCGGGGCAGCACACTGTGGTCGAAGCCGGTGTCCGTCAGCTCCAGGCCGAGGGCGTACTTCCAGTCGATGGCCCGTATCGCCATCGCCGCGGCCTGCCGATCAGTCAAATTCTCCGCGAACTGCAACACCGTGACCAGCGACAGCATCCCCGGCGACAGACCCGGCGCCCCACGCACCCCGAACGCCTCGGCGAACGGCTCATCGGTGAAGACCTCCCCGAGCCGGTCCCGCACCCGGATCGCCAAACTCCCCTGCGGGAACGCCGCCCGCGCGACCCGCACCGTCTGCTCCGGCACCGGCGGCAGCCCCATCGGCCGCAACGACATCACAACCCACCCTCCACGGCCGGACGACACGTAACGACCGCAGGAACGATCATCACCTACCGGTCAAGCAGCCGCAGAGAATTGCGCACCAGAGTCCGCTATCAGGTCAAAGCCTGCGCGCACGACGGTCGGAACGTGGCGGCGAAGTTCGCCGGCGATGAGACGCGCAACGCTCTGCCGAGATCGCCCACGGGGCGGTGCGGCGGTGGCGTTCTCGTCGGCCGTGCCGGGGTAATGAGCCGGGCCGGCCTGCCGTGTTCGCGCCTGGCACGCTTCTGCCGCGCTTCTCTGGCGGAGTGAACGCGTAGGAGATTGCCCGCATCCGGGCGGGGCCAACCTCGTCTTCCGTCAGACGGCAATAGAGGAACTCGACCAAGGGCTTATGCCACCGTCACTCGGGGTCCGCTGCCCGGAGCAAGAAGCCCGGACACCGTCCATGGCCCCGGCCCGACGGAGGAGCACAGGTGACCACGCGCCCCTTCCTCGTCCGCCCGGCCCCGGCCTCGGTCAGAGCGCGGACAGGGCTGCGCGCAGCAGTGCGGGTAGGTCCGCCGGGTCGGCGAGCGTCACCACAATGCCGCCGAGGGCACTGTCACGTTGACTGGCCGGGTGGGATGATCTTCTGGTTGGTCGTGCCGGGGAGGGATTCGTTCGTGTCGTCCGCGTCGCCGTCGTACAAGGGCCACCGGTACCCGGTGGAGGTGATCGCGCACGCGGTATGGCTGTACTTCCGCTTCCTGTCCTTCCGCGAGGTCGAGGAGCTGATGCTCGAGCGCGGCGTCATCGTCTCCTACGAGACCATCCGCCGCTGGTCCGCCAAGTTCGGCCAGGCCTACGCGGACGGACTGCGCCGCCGTCGGCCACGGCCCGGGGACAAGTGGCACCTGGACGAGGTCTTCGTGAAGATCAACGGAGAGCAGAAGTACCTGTGGCGGGCCGTCGACCAGGACGGCAACGTGCTCGACATCCTCCTGCAGAGCCGCCGGGACAAGGCCGCGGCAGGACGCTTCTTCCGCCGCCTGATGAAGAAGACCCGTACGGTGCCGAGGGTGGTCGTCACCGACAAGCTCCGTTCCTACGGCGCGGCGCACCGCGAGGTCATGCCCTCGGTGGAACACCGTTCCCACAAGGGCCTGAACAACCGGGCCGAGAACAGTCATCAGCCCACCCGGCAGCGCGAACGCGCCATGAAGAAATTCCGCTCCGTAGGCGGGGCCCAGCGGTTCCTGTCCGCGTTCAGCGGCATCTCACCCCACTTCCGCCCTCGCCGCCACCTGATGACAGCCTCCGACCACCGAGCCGAGATGACCGTCCGCTTCGCGATCTGGGACCAGATCACCGGCGCTGCCGGCCGGCCCACCACGGCCTGACCACAGGCCCGGACCGCGGGCCCCACCAGGCCACGACGCACCGTCAGGCACCGGCAACCCAACAACGTGACAGCACCGCCGAGAGTGATGCTTTGGGGTCTGCTCTCTTGGGTGAGGCTGACCCGATAGCTTGCCACCGGAAGACCTTGCAGGAGGTGTGGAGCTGGTGGCGAAGCGGTGGGTCCGGTACGTGGTGCCGGTGATGGTTGAGGTCGATGTCGACGACGACGACAAGGTGACCCGTGTGGTCTCACTGCCGGTTCGCGAGGACCGCGATGACATGGGCCACTTTCTGATCTACGACGAGGAGTTCATCCGCCGGAGCGGTGACGACCAACCCCAGGTGCCGTCTTCTGCGTGGGGGAACCTCGGTGGGCAGACGACCGGTTCCGCGTCGGCGGCCCGGCGAACTGGCCGGAGCGCTGGGAGGAGAGCTTCGGCCAGGATGAGTCCGACGATCGGTACGAGGAGATCAACCCGTACGAGCTACGCGCGCGGTAGAACCCCGCTCGGCCCGGTACTCCCAGAGCTGCTGTAGGGCGACGAGGAGACACAGCAGGGGCCCCGGATGGTCGATCGTCCGGGGATCCTGTGCTGATGGGGATTCCCAGGCGACCGGCAGAAGACCCCGGCAGACATGACCGACCGCAACGCGGCCAGAGAAATGCTCTTCCGGCTGCGGCTGATGCACCCTGTTGGGGATCTCCTCGTCAGGAGAGATCGGCGCATCGTAGCTACGGCCGGTAATCCCCTCCTGGAACGCGTCAACGCCTACGTGATGCGGTGGATGCGCAAGAAGTTCAAACGGCTGCGGGGCAGGAAGAGAGCCCAGACGGCGTGGAACCAGGCCGTCACACGACGGCCCCGGTTCTTCGCCCACTGGGTCTTGACCACCCACGCCCCCCGCGTCTGGTGACCAGAACGACAAGAGCCGTATGACGAGAGATCGTCACGTACGGATCTGTGAGGGCCGAGGGGTGAAAATCCCCTCGGCTACTCGGCGGCTTTGGTGATACAGCCGTCCACGGACAACTCCTCCAGCTCCAGGCCGACCATGCGGTCGTACGCCTGTAGCGCCAGTGCATGGACGTGTTCGGCGATCCCGAGCTCTGCCCAGTGACTGATGCGTCGTCGGATGGTGCGATCCGAGCAGCCGGGGCTCGCTATGCGCTCATATCCGGAACCGTGCACCAGCGCGGCGATCACGTGCTCGAAGACGGTCCGGTCGGAGATGCGCGGGTTGTGGCAGCTGAGCGGGTGGGTATCCACGTGCGCGGGCAGCAGCGCGGAGAACTGGTCCCACAAGGGGTCGAGCAGGCATGATGGCAGGACAGGCACGAGCCCTCCGGTGATCACTGAGCGTAGAGAACTCCATGATCACCCGGGCTCGTGCCTACCTTGCGTCAGGGGCATTCGACAGCGGTGACTCCCGCCTACTGCCGGACTCTCTTAAACTCGCGATTTCTGGCGCTTCACACTAGCTGGCGTACGCCTCGATCTCTGACAGCCCGACGTTCGCGCCACTGCCGCCGGCGACCTGGAACGTGACCCAGGTGATGCCGGTCTTGGCCGGGAACTTGACCTGGTACGCCGAACCGTCATTCGGGATCCCGCTGACGCTCACGGTGCTGCCGTCACTGAACGTCAGCGTCCCACCTGGGGCCCAGTCGGTCGAGTTCGGCCGGTCGAAGAAGATGATCCTCCCGATGGTCTGCGTGCTGGTCCAGTCCAGCCGGATCCACGGGTTCAACTCGCCGCTCGAGGCCCACTCCCCGGAGCCGTTCATCCCACGGACTCCATCGATGGCGTTGCTAGGCAGGTACCGCGAGCTATAGGAGGAGGATGCCGTCGCCGAAGCGCTCATCGCGAGGTTGACCGGACCCTGGACGTCGATCGAGCCGGTGCCCTCGTCGCTGCTCTTGGCGTTCTTGAAGGTGGCCTGCGCGGACAGCGCGTAGCCACCAGTAATGGCGTCCGCGGAGGCGGTAACCGCCCAGGTGGTCTTCACCGACTGGCCGGGCTCGACCGTGGGGAACGTGGTCGGCGAGGTGGCTTCAGCCGTCCAGCCGCTGGGCACGGTGAGGTTGACGGAGGCGTCCGAAAGCGCCACGGGGCTGCCGTCGTTGGTGTAGGTGGTCGTCACCGTGGCGGTGGCGCCGGGCTTGACGGTCCACGGCGCCGGCGTGTCGACCGTGAGCGAGTGGTGCGCGTTGTAGCTGGGCACGATCCACTTCTGGTCGACCTTGCCGTCGCAGTCCCGGAGTTCCGCGGGGGTTCCGTTGGCGACCTTCGGGCCGGGGACGGTCAGGCAGTGGTCGGATGCCGGGTTGAGCAGGGAACCGTCGGCCTTGGGCTGCCAGGTCTGCGCGGGGGTGCCGTCGCATTCGGCGAGGTCGGTCTTCCCGTTCGCGGTGGCGGTCAGGCACTTGTCGGACTGGCGGATCGTGCCGTCCGCGTGCCTGGTCCACTGCTGGTTGGCGGCGGCTTCGCAGTGCCACAGGCCGAGCGCGCCCGGCTCAGCCGGGTTGGTCTGGTGGTTTTCCAGGCAGCGTCCGGCGATGCCGCGCAGGCGCGCGGTCTCCGACGTGTCCCACACGTCGGTGATCGTGGAGATGTCCGCGTCGGCCGTGTGGTTGATGTGGTCCAGGCCGTACATGTCCAGCAGCGTGCGCAGGACGTTGTAGTGGTTGATCTTCTGGTCGTACTCGCCGGCCCTGGCCATCGGCCCGACCATGATGGTCGGGATGTGGTTGGCGGGGGTGAAGTCGTCCTCGTCCCAGGTCAGCACGAACAGGCTGTTGTGCGTCTTGGCCCACTGGATGTACGAGTCGAAGGTGTTTTTGACGAAGGCGTCGCCCTGCGCGAGGGTGCCGTCGTGCATGCTCTGCTGGCCGTTGCCCACGTAGAAGGAGACGGTGGGCAGCTTGGCGAACCCGTCCGGCGTGGTCGGGAACTCCTCCTGCCGCTTGTCCATCGGGTTCAGGTGGTCTGCAGTACCCGGCGTGGTCTTGTAGCGGAGCCACTGGGTGGGGAGGCCCTGGTTGGCGTAGTCCGCGAAGCTGTACCCGTGGGTCACCAGCTGGTTGGGCAGGTTGTCGGTGTCGACGGACGACGGCGCGGGATAGTCGTTGGTCGTGACGATGTCCGAGGCGGACAGCAGCGCGTAGTAGTTGGGCAGGCTCGGGTGCGTAATACCGTACGAATTGGTGAACGACGCGCCCTGGGCCTCCAGGGACTTGATGTACGGCACCTGGTCCGCAGGCTTGGTTGACGGGTTCCGGAGGATGTCGTCGTAGCCCTTGTTCTCCATCATCACCATGACCACGTGGTCAGGCTTGGGAACTGCGGTGGATCCCACGACAACCGAAGACTTGGCGTCCGAAGACCCGGCGTCCGGGGTCGCCGCGACCGCGGAGACCGTACCCGGAAGGGCGATGCATGCCAGCAGGGCCGAGGCCATCAGGCCACGGATGCTTGGGCGTGGTATGCGCATGTTGGTGCTTCCTTGTTAGTGCGACAGCACACGGGCCGACATCGCGGCCAAGACCACCGGAATCGCAAACAGCGGTGCATGCGTTGTGCTTTCGCGTTCATTCATGGCAGCCAGGAGCGTAGATGTACGCTGCATCTGCCCCGGTAACGGTCAGTGAACTTCTCTCCAACACAGCCACGCAGGGCTGGTCAGTCGGCCCGCCGGGGGATCGGGCAGCCCGGTGCTCGTGTTGCGCGTCGATGTGGCCTCCGCGCTGGTCCGGCCGCCCCAGGGCGTCCGGACGAAGGAGGAGGCGGCGGGCAGCGGCGCGAGGCAACCGACGTGTTGATGGGACGCTGCCCCTGCGCCAGCCGCCATCGGCACGCATGCGCACGGGCTGGCACCCGCGTGCCGTCTCCTGCCCGGGCAGACGAATACTGGCGGTGGCTGGTCACGCTAGAGATTGCGGCAGGGTATTGCACCGGAGGTTGCGCCGTCTTCTCTCAGCTCGGTGTTTAAGGTGCGCCCCGTGCTCAGCTCGTTGAGCCGACCACGGGCTTCGTCGTTCTGCAGACAGCGGGCGGCCTTTGCGTGATCATGTCTTCTCGCTGAAGTCGACGTTGATCACAACAAAAGCCGTGAGGGTGAGTCAGCTGGACGATGCCACCCACGTCGAGTCCCTCACCGGCCCGCACCACCACCAGCTCGATCAGCCGCTACGGCCAGGCCGCCGCCACCGCCTGGGACCGGCTGCATTCGCTGCTGAGCCGACGCTCGGCATGGGCCGACTACCCCGAGGGCGAACTCCCGGTCATCCCGGGCACGGTGATCCGCCTGCAGGTCAGCCGATTTCGCTGTGGCCGGTCTTCACTCCCAGGACAAGTGCACGCAGCGCGACCCGGCTTGTCACCAGAACGGCATCGGGGCTCTCGCTCTCGCGGATTGCAACGCCGCCGGCTCCCGCCGCAGCGACCTCGACGCAGTTGTTGCCGCCGCCTGCGCAGAACGATGAGCGCTGCCAGTCACGTTCGGGCATATCTTGACCTCTCACAGCTCGCGGGCAATGGACCGGATGAGCCCTCGTGACTCTTCAGGAGGGAGCGCGGAGCGTTCCATCAGGTCCAGAAGGGAACGATAGTTCCCCAGCGGCGTCGGGGCATCAACGAATTGGCCGCCGAACGATGTGTCGAGTTGGACCGTGTCAAGCTGTGGGACGGAGCCCTCGGCGTAGAGGACCGACTGTCCGGCGCCGTGGAAAGGGCCCGCACTGAACGGGATGACCAGCAGAGTGACGTGATCCAGCTCGGATGCGTCCGCGAGATAGTCGAGCTGTCGGCGAGAGACATCCCGACCGCCGAACTCCAGCCGCAGTGCGGCCTCATGGATGATGCCGAGGTATGGAGTCGGGTTCTCTTCGGTGATGACGGCCTGGCGACCCATGCGGTGGGCTACCCGGAGTTCCACCTCCAGTCGGGGCAGCTGTGGCACCGCGAAGTCGAAGATCGCCCGCGCGTGCTCCTCGATTTGAAAGAGGCCTGGCAAGTGGACGGTCTGTGCCGTGCGGATGCGCGTAGCGAAGTGCTCGATCTCGGAGACGTCAAGATGCCCGTCGGGGAGTTTGCCTCGGTACTCGTCCCACCAGTGCCGCGCTCTTCGACCGCCCGCCATCGAGGCGAGTGCATCGATCAGCGCTGAGTCCGGGCACCCGTAGTGGCAGGCGATCTGGCGGACGCGTCCCTCGCTGAGCCCGGTGCGGCCGGCCTCGATGTTGGAGATCATCGTGCGGTCCGCGCCGAGCCCAGACGGTGGTGGCCGGGGTGCTGGAGGCGAAGGCCGAGCCGGTCTTTCATCCGGACTCCTACGGGGTGTCATTCCTTGCGGGTCGTTCTGCGGGGTGTACGTCTTCATTGCCTTGTCTGTCATGAGTGGTGAGATCCGGCGCCATTCCTGGTGTTCCGCTTCGGCGGTGCGGAGCCATTCCTCGGCTCGGTAGCTGTCCAGTGCCTGCCCGGCGATGTCGCGCTGGTATTCCTGTGCGTCCTCAGCGGCGCGAGCGACGTCCTGGACCGTCATCCCGGTGGCCTGTGCCTGTACTTGGGCAGGACGATTTCCCAGGACGAGCTGCGCGAGAAGTGGCGGTCGCCCTTCGGGGCGGCAGAGGATCGCAACAACCGGGTCGATCAGGTCCGCGCCGAATCTGCCGCGAGTGGCGACCAGTCTCGCGGTTGGTGTCGGAGACCGCCCTCGTGACCTGCTGCTTCTTCCGTTGCCTCACGGCGTGTCGGACATCGGAGCCTCAGCTTCGTGTCGCTTCCTCGGCGGTCTGTCCTGATCGGAGCAGACCGCCGGGCTTGTGACCTGGGCTGTCGCGCACCTTCCGAGTCAGCAGCCCGTAGGTCTCCCACCTGTGCGGTTGCCAGGTGGTTCGGGGACGAGCGCGGTGTCGGGTCGGAAGTGCGGGCACGCATCGACGCCGCCGGCGAGGGACTGGACGCGGGCTGCCGGAGCGGAACTCGCGTGGGCAAGCCTCCGGGTGTGTGACCCGCTCGATGCGCTTTCCCGGCCGGGCGGACGGGCGGATCAGCGCAGTCCGGCGAAGAGATCGTTCTCGGGTATGGCCGCGTCGGTTGCGTCCTTGACACGTACGAAGGTCTCCATGCCCATCAACTCGCCGAACCTCTCCTTGCCCATCTTGAGGAAGAAGATGTTCTCGCCCTGACTGGCGTGCGCGGCCAACGCGTCGAACTTCTGACCGCTGAACGCGGCGGTGTCCACCCACGTGGTGATCTCATCGTCGGGGAGGCCGATCTCGGCCATCGCGGCGGCCTCGGCAGGATCCGGCTCCGGCATGTCCTCATGAAACTCGCGCATGATCTCGCCGAACCGCTGCATCATCGAGCGGGGCATCGTGGTCCAGTACACCTTCGGTGTCAGCGCGGTCATCTCCAGCGCCGCCATCGTGATGCGGTGGGCCTGGATGTGGTCGGGGTGGCCGTAGAAGCCGTTCTCGTCGTAGGTGACGACCACATCAGGTTGGTAGTGCCGCATGAGTTCCGCGAGTCGAGCCGCGCCTTCCTGCACGGGGGTCTGCCAGAAGGATCCGGGGGCGTCGTTGCTCGGCCAGCCCGTCATCCCGGAGTCGGCATAGTCCAGCATCTCCAGATCGCTGACCTTCAGGACGTCACAGCTCGCCTCAAGTTCTTGACGGCGCATCAAGGCGACCGCCGTCGGATCGTGCCCGGGATCGCCCGGCTTGGCACCCCCCGGTCCGTCACCGCAACCGCCGTCGGTACACGTCACGAGAACCGTGCGGATGCCTTCCGCCGCGTACCGCGCGAGGACCCCTCCGGTTCCGGTGGCCTCGTCGTCGGGGTGGGCGTGTACTGCCATGAGCGTCAAGGGCCGGTCAGTCATGAAACAGTCCTCCTGCAGAAATACATCTTGGTCCGAGTGTGCGGCGGGCGCGCCGCGATCTTGGGGCCCGGATCCTGGTGGGGCGGACGACCTTGTGGTCTCCGCGTTCCCCGCCCGTGCGGCGCCGGTCCCTCGGTCGATGCAACCGTGCCGGCCGGACCGGCTGTTCCCGGCGCGGCCGCTTGGTCTTCCAGGCGTCGGCGTTCAACGCGAACGAGGTACAGGCGCGACCTGCATGTCCCGTCGCACTGCATCTGGCAGATAGTGAGCCGTTGACCTACTCGGATGCCATGTCGTTTGAGAGCGCTGACCCTCGGCGTTCTCAAACGACATGGCTTTCGCGAAAGTGCCCTGGTTGTGGGCAACGGCCGTGGGGCTGAGAGGCTCATCGGTGAACTGGCTGAGGGCCGTCGTGTACTGAGTGGTGGTGCTGGAGGTTCAGTCGACGTGCGGCATGAGGGGCGGGCCGTCCTCCTCGACAGCGAGGGCCACGACCCGCAGGAGGGCGGCCAGGTGTCCCAACTCCTTCTTGGCCAGGGGCGCGAGCAGTGTGGCCTCGGCCTCCCGCTGGTTGTCGATCACCGCCGCCCACGTTGCGGCCCCCTGGCGAGTCAGGCCGACGAGGAGGCTGCGGCGATCCTCAGGTGCGTGCTCGCGAGTGATCAGGCCCGCCAACTGCAGTCGGTCGAGGCGGTTGGTGAGGGTGGCGGGGTGAACCCCGAGTCCCTGAGCGAGACGTGTAGGTGCCATGCGGTAGGGCTCTCCCGCCGAGCGCAGGCGCCACAGGATCTCGTACTCCCACAGCTTCAGGCCGTTCCGCGCCAGGGCGGCCTCCTTCTCTTGCTGCAGGTGCCGCACGAGCTTCTGCATGCGGGTGACGGTGCCCTCCAACTCCGTTACCAAGCCGGGAACTTCGCGTTCCCAGCGGGCGATGTGCCGGTCGATCGAGTCCCGTGGCTGCGCCGATTCCGCCGCCGAATGCCGTGATGTCACGGCGTCACCCTACCCTCCAGAAATTATGCATTCAGATATTCTGAAATCGTAGTACCGTCCCTAGGTATGTCGTCCTTCACGCTCGCCGGCCGCATCGACGAACACGTCATCGACAGCGCGCTGCTCCACGGCAACCCCCTCAACGACCCGGCGCAACGACCGCTGTGGGTCTACACCCCGCCCGGCTACGACGATGCGCCCGAACGCCGCTACCCCGTCACGTATCTGCTACTCGGCTTCACGGGAACGCTCCCGGTCTGGCGCAACCGCATGGCCTTTCGGAAGCCAGTCCCCGAGCTCGCCGACGAGATCTTCGCCCGCGGGGAGGCGCCCGGGATGCTGCTGGTATTCGTGGACGCCTGGACCGCCTACGGCGGCAGCCAGTTCATCGACTCACCCGGCACCGGCTGCTACCACTCTTACCTGTGTGAAGAGGTCGTGCCGTACGTCGACGCCCGCTACCGCACGCTCCCCACGCGCGACCACCGAGCCATCGCGGGCAAGTCCAGCGGCGGATTCGGCGCCACGGTCACCTCGATGCTCCGCCCAGATCTGTTCGGCGCCTTCGCCACCCACTCCGGCGACTCGCTGTTCGAGGCCCAGTGCCACCCGAACTTCCTCACCGCGGTCCGCCAACTGCGGCCCTATGGCGGTGACATCTTCCGCTGGTGGGATGATTTCCGCTCGCGGGTCGCCTTCACCAAGGAGGAGGACCTGAACCTCCTGGAGATCCTCGCCGTCTCCGCCTGCTTTTCCCCGGGCCCCGACGGCTCCCCCACCCTTCCCTTCGACCCCCGCACCGGGGCCCTGCGCGAGAACGAGTGGCAGCGCTGGCTGGCCTGGGATCCGGTACGGATGGCCACCACGCACGCCGACGCCCTCCGCTCCCAGCGCGGCATCTGGATCGACGCCGGCACCCGCGACGAGTGGTTCCTCGACCTGGGCGCCTTGGCCTTCCGCGACGCGCTTACGGAAGTCGGAGTGGCCGACGACATCGTGCATTTCGAGCTGTTCGAGGGTGGCCACCACGCCATCGAGTACCGGATGCCGCCCGCCATTGCCTGGTTGGCGCACCGCATCGCCGATCGGCCTTAACCTCCCGGGTTAGATCAAACCCCACGAACGAAGCAATATCGCCGCTCAGAGCACACCTCGACGAGAATCCGCCAGAGCGAACGAGAATGAGTGAGAATCCGACAACTTCAATGCGACAGGACACGAAGTTCGTCTCACATCGGTGTCCCATGGGCCGGACATAGGCCACCGTCGGTGAGAAAGGGACATCCGAATTGCGAACCTACATCGGTGTAGGCCCGCATTAGGAATGTCCCGTTCCGGCGTAGCGACCTGGGCTTTTCCGACCGTCTCATTTGGGGGACACGACACTTCTGGCTCATGACCTTGTCCCTTGAGGTCTGCTGTCGACGTGTATGCCGTGTCCCTGGGACGGTGGTTCATCCGTGATCCAGCCGAACGGGATATTAGGGCCGTCCTCGAGACGTGTGACTCCTCGGGGGCGGAGGTTCGTATCAGGCGCCAGCGTGGAGGTAGGCGGCCCACAGGAAGGGGGTCCGGGTCCGGTCGAGCTGGCCGGGCAGGTCGTGGCCGTCGCGTACGCCGCGCACGGCTTGGTGCAGCGCCCGGGCTGCCCGGCTGGTGTCGATGGTCCCGTCGGGGGTGCGTAGGTGGGTGTAGAAGGTGTCGGCGACAGTGACAGCGATCTGGTCGTCGATCTCCCACAGGGTGCCGACGACGTGGGGAAATCCGGCGAGCTGGAAAGCGGAGGTCAGATGGATGGCCTCGTCGGCCAGGTTGGCGGTGTCGATGGCCGCTGTGCGGCAGGCGGATAGATAGGCCAGCTGGGCGTGGTCGAGGCGGACGGGGGCGAGGCTGGCGACGGTGAGGGGGTCGCTTTGATGGTCGTGGAGCAGCAGCAGGCTCTGGGAGGGGTCGGTGGGGTGGCTAGCGCCGTGGCAGGCGAAGTGGGCGATCGGGCAGTGGGGTAGGTGGTCCAGGACAGTTGGTCGGCCTGCTCGGCGGCGGGCTGACAGGGTGGCCATCCGGGTCGGCTTCGCGCAGCAGTACGGTGCGCGGCAGGTGGTGGCTCAGCATCTCGGCCTCGGCGCTCACATGTCCCAGGCGACCGTGGCGGGGGAGGCCGGGGGTGGTGGGCATCGCGACGACCAGCCCCTGGGCGGGCGCATTCGGGTGTGGAGTGTGTTCCCGGGTGTGCTGGCGGGCGTAACGCAGAGCGCGGACGGTGGGGGTGTACGAGGAGATGACCCGGTCCATGACGGTGCACCGGTGCGGGTCGTCGGCGGGGTCAGTGTGGAAGCCGGCGGCGTGCAGGGGCAGCAGTCCCAGCAGCCCGCCCGGTGCCCACCACACCCGCGGCCAGTCGGCGTCTGCCAGCGGCTGGCGGTGGTGGCCCAGCGCGTCTAGGACGGGCCCGGCCGCGGTATCCCACAGCCATTGCAGGACCTGGGTGATCAGGTCCTGTGCCTGCCGCCGCTCGGATTTTTCCCGCCCCGTGACGGCGGTGTGCAGCGCCTGCTGAAAGCAGACGACCCTCTCGATCAGGGCGTCGACGGTGAGCTGGGGGAGCTCCAGGTGGGTGATGCCGTCCCGGGTCAGGAGCAGGGCGTCGCTGCGGTAGCCGCTGATGTTGAATACCACGACGGGGCCTTGTTCCGCCTGGCTGAGGAGTTCCTCTGTAGTAGGTGGGAGGGCGAAGGAGGCGAACTCGTCCAGGTCGCGGATCTCGGCCAGGGTCTGGGCGAAGTCGCGGGCCAGTCGGTGCCGGTCGTGTGCGGTGCGGTCCTGCCGCACCGTGAGGGTATCCGTCTCACCACTCCCGTCGGCGGAGGTGGCGGTGCTGGTGGGCTGGTCGAGCTTGTCGCGCAGCTGGACGAACCGTGCGGCCAGGTCCGGGCGCTGCCGGTTCAGGTCGGTGAGGTCGCTGCGGGTATCCAGTGCTTGGCTGAGCAGCACCGCCCGCCCGGCCTCAAGCAGCCGCAGCGCGCGGGCGGCGCGTTCCTTCCGGGTCCCGCGGGGCTCAGCAAGAGCCAGCGCTGCGGCATCCCCGGCCAGTCCGGCGAAGCCGCCGAGCGCATGCTGCTGATCGCCCCGGCCCAGCCGACGCAAGGTCACCTCGGGCAGCAGCCGCACCGCGGCCTCCGCCGCATCCTGTGGGGCTCGTAAAGTCATCGCTGCAGGTGAGCAGCGGTGTCCATGGTTGTCGGTGGTGGCTGGGACCCTGTCCGGATGATCGTGTCGCTGTTGTACCGTGCTGCTCGCACGATGCTGTCCATACCGGCTGTCCTGCTGCGCCGGGACACTGCCAAGGACGCCGAGTTGTTGGTGCTGAGGCATGAGAACACTGTCCTGCGCCGTCAGCTCAAGGGCCCGGTCCGCTACGAGTCGGCCGACCGGTTCTGGTTCTCCGCGCTGTCCTCGCTGATACCGCGGCGCCGCTGGGCCGGCGTCTTCCCCGTCACCCCCGGCACCGTGCTGGCCTGGCACCGCAAGCTGATCGCCAAGAAGTGGGACTACTCCGCCCGCCGCAGCCGTACCGGCCGACCCCCGACTGTGGCCGCGCTCAGGAAGCTGGTGAGGCTGTCGCACGGCTCCTGCCCCGTGAAGGTCAAGAGCGATTCTTGGGTGTGTGATTGATGAGCTTGTTGAGGTTGTGCACCGTGCCGAGGAGCTTGATCTCGGCGTCCACCGCTTGGCGGCCGCGGTAGTTGAGGTGTCGTCCGAACCGTTGGAAGATCTGGGCGAATCCCGGCTCGACCAGGGCACTTCGTTGACGGTACTGGGCCCGTCCCGTTGGGGTGGCGAGGCGGGCCGCCATGTCCTGCTGGCCGGCAGGGGCCTGCTGACGTTTCGCGGGAAAGCCTGCCTGGTCGGCATCGCTGGTGACCGAGACCAGTAGCGGGAGGTCAGCGAGGGCCTCGAAGGACGTGGCGGAAGCGTACCCGCTGTCAGCGAGCCAGAGTTGGATGTCGCCGGGGAGCCGTGCGGCCTGGTGATTGTGCTGGGTCTTCTTCACGATCGGAACGAGAGCCGTCCTGTCCGAGGGATTGTCGTGCGCTTCGATGGCCAGCAAGAATTGACGGCGGGCGCACACGATCTGGATGTTGTATCCCTGCAGGTAGCCACCGCGTTTGCCGGGAATCAGCCGGGAGTCGGGATCGCTCAGGCAGGCACGGGATGCCGGGGAGGGGGCCGGTCGGGGTGCGTGGGCCCGCTCCAGCCAGGCCCGCATCTTCACCAGTCGTGTTCGCTGGCGAACGAGGACGGTCTTGTGCTCCATCGGGACCGGCGGCCGTCCGTTCGCTCCACGACGTCCTGCCGCCCGGTCCTCTTGGACGCGGAGCTCGTACTTCTTCAGCTTCTCCTGGTGAGCCTCGGTCTCGGCGGCCAGGCGCTTCTGCGCGCGGGCGACCATCCGCTCGGCGGCTTCGACCTTGATCCGGATCTCGGTAGGTGAAGGCATAGCCCGTTCATGCAGTCTGTCCCTGGCCGTGTGCGCGCGGGTGAGCCGGTCGCACAGCCGGGACAGGCGAGGCCAGTTATCGCACGGGTCCTCGCCATCGCCCTGTGCTGCCGAGCCGTCGGCCTCGACGCTCAGCGCGTGGTCGACTACATCCTCCATCAGCGTGTGGATCTCTTTCTCGCACTGAGTGGTGTGCATCGTGAAGTAGCAGGTCACGGGCCTGGTGTGCGTCGGTGTCGAGGCGCTCGTGCTGGTCGCGCGCGACAGTCTGCCGTGTAGATCGTCGGGCAGGGGGGTCTTCGCGGGTTCTGGTCCGTTACCGCCCGTGCGGCTCCTACGCTCCCGGGCATGGTGGATCCTGAGGTGCGGGAACGGATCGCCGCGCGCCGCGCGGAACTGAACGGACTGGAAGAACAGCTGGTCAAGCGGCTGGACCAGGTGCGGGCCGAGCGGAACGAACTCGCCGTCGCCGAGCGGGTCCTGGCGCGGGTGAGCGAGCAGATCGCTGGGGAGCGAGCCGCCTCCGCGCCGGCGCCTGCGCCTGCGCCTGCGCCTGCGCGGGTGGCGGGGCGTGCGGTGCTGTTGGTTCCGCACCGCGGCGACAGCGTGGACAAGACCGCGCTACCCGGCGACTACCGCCGGATCCTGGTGATCGTGCGGGCCGCCGGCGGTCCGGTGCAGGTGCGGGCGGTGGGCGAGGAGCTGGGCCTACAGGTGGAGGTGCGCGGGAAACTGGAGCCGCTGCGGGCGAAACTGGTCAAGCTCGCGGACCGCGGCTGGCTGCACAAACGCGGCGACGGGAAGTTCACCGCACGCCTGTAGCCGTGCCACCGTAACTGGAAGGCCCCCGGCGGCAGTTGAGTTTGTGTGAAGAAAAACAACAGTCTTGCCGAGGGCCCCGACGGTCTTGTCTACACCGCCCGCCTGCCGCTGTCGAGCGCCACCTTGAACTGGCTCGCCGACCTGATCCGCGGCCACTGCAAGAAGGTCGGATCGCGGTGGCGGGCCCTGCCCGCAGGGAAGATCGCCGGCCTCGTGCTGGCCGTGCTGCGCTGTGACCAGCGGCCCGGCGACCTGGCCGGCGGGAACGGGGTGCACCGCACCACTGTGACCCGGTGGGTGCGGGAAGTCGTCGGGCTGCTGGCCGCCCGCGCCCCGCGCCTGGACCGCGCGCTCAAGAAGATCGCCCGATCGGGTGGCGGGGTGGTGCTGCTGGACGGCTCCCTGATCCGCACCCGCCGCCGCACCGGGACCGAGAACCGCAAGAACTACTCTCCGGCAAGCACAAGTGCCACGGCCTGCTCGTGATCGCGCTCACCGACGACAAGGGACGCCTGGCCTGGGTGAGCGCGGTGAGGCCCGGACGCACCTCGGAGATCACCGCGTGCCGCCACGACAAACTGACCGCCCATCTGCGCGCGGCCGGCCTCGGAGCGATCGCAGACCTGGGCTTCGTCGGCCTCGACGACAGCGGCCCGGACGCCGACCCGGCTGTGATCACCGGCTACAAGGCTGCCCGCAACAAGCCACTGACCTGAAGTTCCCCCTCTGAAGTGGACAGCGGTTGTTTACGCTGCGGGGGTGAAGTCGTGCTGCAGCCTGGCTCGGGTTTCGAGCGGGGTGAGGTACCCGAACTCGGGGTGCTTGCGGAGCCTGGTGCGGTTGTACTCGACCTCGATGAAGCGGAAGACGTCGGCGCGGGCCGCCTCACGGCTCTCCCAGACGGCGGTGCCGATCTCCGCTTTCAGCAGTCCGAAGAAGCTCTCGGCTGCGGCGTTATCGTAGCATATGCCGGTTCGTCCCATGCTCTGCCTCAGGTTCAACTCCCGCAGCTCGTGGCGGAATTCGCCACTTGTGTACTCGCTTCCGCGATCGGTGTGCATGATGCAGCCGCCCTGAAGGTCGCCGCGGCTGGCGGCCATCCGCAGCGCGTCGGTGACCAGCTCGGCACGGTGGTGTTCGGCCATCGCGTACCCGATCACCTCGCGCGTCGCCAGGTCCATGACGGTCGCGAGATACCACCAGCCCTCGATCGTCGGCAGATAGGTGATGTCGCCGACGAGCTTCGTGCCGGACCGGGTAGCGGTGAAGTCGCGGCCGACCAGGTCCGGAGCCGGTGCGGCCTTGGTGTCCTGCTGCGTCAGGTGGCGGCGTCTGCGGCGGGTGACGCCGCGGATGTCGCGCTCGCGCATGATCCGCTCGACCTTCTTCCGGTTGATCGCATGGCCCTTGCGCCGCAGCGCGGCGTGTACGCGCGGGGCTCCGTAGGCACCCCGTGAGGAGGCGTGGATCTCGCGGATCTCCTCGGTCAACTCGTTCTCGGCACACTGCCGTTCGGCCGCTGCCGGCCGGGCCGCCAGCCAGGAGTAGTAGGTGGAGCGGTTGATCCCCGTGACGCGGCACAGCAAAGCCACGCTGTAGCCGTCGGGGTTGGCCTCGGCGGCCTTCTCCGCGTCGATGAATCGGCACAGCGTGCCTACTTCATCGTCTCCTTCGCGAAGAAGGCCGCTGCTTTTTTCAAGATCTCGATCGTCTGCTGCTGTTCCCGGTTCTCCCTGC
Source organism: Streptomyces sp. NBC_01241 (assembly GCF_041435435.1). Lineage (NCBI taxonomy): Bacteria > Bacillati > Actinomycetota > Actinomycetes > Kitasatosporales > Streptomycetaceae > Streptomyces > Streptomyces sp. NBC_01241. The sequence continues at coordinate 124,179 of NZ_CP108494.1, forward strand.
GCAGCCGCTGGAGCTCTTCCTTCTCCGCCGTGGTCAGCGCGCCGGGCGCCCCCTCGCCGCGGTCGGCCTTCGCCTGCTTCACCCAGCCGCGAAGCCCCTCCGGACTCACACCGAGTTCCCGGGCAACCTCGGTGACATTCCGCCCTGACGACCGGACCAGTGCCACCGCGTCCCGCTTGAACTCCGACGTGTACCGCTTGCTCATGTTGCTCTTGCCACTCAACCTGGACTGCTTCCTCCGGGACCGATCCGTCCCAGTATCAGGCTGTCCACTTCAGAGGGGGAACTTCAGAAGCTGTCCAACAAGGCCACCGCCGAAAGATCGACCAGGCCACGTCGGCCACACAGCGACAACACCTGGACGAACAGCGAGTTCAAGGCGGCACGGTGGCGTCGTACGAACCGCGCGACGGTGGAGTGGTCCACTCGGCGGTTCGCTGTGATGATTCGGCAGCCCACGTCGTCCCAGCAAGCCTGCTCGATGCGACGGGAGGAGCGCACTCCCTTGCTGTAGCAGTAACAGGAGCAACGCAATCAGGCTCGCGGGAGGGTAGGCCACCCCGCCCCGCCCGTCGTCACGGTAGCTGTTCTCGAACGCCGATAGGTCAAGAACCTCGACGACGTCGAGCACCTTCCAGCACAGGTGCTCGGGCGGCAGCCACTGCCGGACATCCCGCGGCATCTCAAGATCACGTTCACGGTCGCACGACAAGAAGTTCCGCTCCACCGGCCAAGAATCCGACGCCTCCCTGATCCTCGGAACCGAACAACGAATCGCTCTTGACCTTCACGGGGCAGGAGCCGTGCGACAGCCTCGGTGCTGCGCCTGGCCGGCGAGAATCCCCGGTGGGGGCACCGAAGGGTCCAGGGCGAACTGGCCCGGCTGGGCCATCCGATCGCACCGTCCACGGTCTGGAGGATCCTGAACGCCGCGGGCATCGACCCGGCTCCACGCCGGTCCGGCCCCAGCTGGCGCGAGTTCCTGACCACCCAAGCCCAAGGGATCATCGCGGCCGACTTCTTCCACGTGGACACCATGCTCGGAAAGCGCCTGTACGCCATGACGTTCCTGGAACACGGCACCCGCCAACTGCACATCACCGACGTCACCGCCCGCCCCACCCGGGCCTGGGCGACGCAGCAGGCCCGCAATCTCGCCGACCAACTCGTCACGCACATGGAGTCCCTGCGCTTCGTGCTGCGCGACCGTGACGCCAAGTACGACCAGTCCTTCGACACCGTCTTCGAAGCCGAGGACATGGAGGTGCTGCTCAGCGCGCCACGGGCGCCCCGGATGAACGCGCACTGCGAGCGGGTGATCGGCACCGTCCGCCGCGAGGCGCTCGACCACCTCTTGCTCATGAATGAGGCCCACGCCCGGCAAGTCCTTGCCGACTTCGAACGGCACTACAACACGCATCGACCTCACCGGGCCCGAGATCAACGGCCCCCTCACGCCTCCGGGCAGCCAGCCACCGTCCACGGCCTCGACGGCCGCAGACTCCTGCGCACCCGCATCCTCGGCGGTGCTATCAACGAGTACCGGTACGCCGCTTGACCTGCGCCGATGACTTTTCGAGCCCCACACCCACAGGTGCCGACGAAGTGCCGAAGCACTGGCAGAGAACACGCCGCCTGCGCCGCACCGCCACGAGGATGCCCGTGGTGAAGGCGATCAGGAGGCCGATCGCCACGGCGAAGCCGGCCAGGGCCGTCGCCGGCAGCGCCACGAAGACGACGGTGGCAGCTTCGGCCACCACCACCACCGTGGCCGTGGCCTACGGCGGCAGCCCGGGTGCCAGCTCTCCCGCCGCCTTGATGAAGTCCGTATACCGCTCCCGCACCCGGACCTTGCCGACGAAGGAGACGAGGAAGACCACACCGACGAAGATCCGGCAGCCTGCGAGCACTGCGGTGGCGATCACCGGGACACCTCCCTGTGCGCGAGGACGAGCGCCGCCACCGGAACAGGCAGTACGGCGAGCCAGACGTGGTGGATCTGATCCCAGCGCGCGCTCCCGGGGTACGGCCAGACCTCCTCGAACCAGGGCACTGTGCTCACCGCGATGCCCAGGAGCACTGCCGCGCCGGCCACCGCCGCGAGCCGCTCGGGTCGCCGCCGTACGACGAAGGCGGTGCATGCCAGTCCGGTCAGGACGCAGACGGCTGCCTCGGTCATCAGTCCGGGTGCTGCCATCTCCGCACCCTCGGCCAGCCGAGTCGACAGGATGAGGAACGTGCCCGCCCAGACAACGGCGGTCGCGGCTGCCACGAGCAGCAGCCGAAGCCACTGCCGCAGCCAGCGGGGTACCGGGACCACCGTCGTGGTGACCTCGGCGGGGTCGACGAGCGCGAAGCTCGAGGCGGCCCCGAGGAGGACTCCGGACATCCTGAGCGTGATCGCGGCATTGTCCGGCTCCACCGCGGAGCCCGGGGTCGTGGCCAGCGCCAGGACGATGGTGACCGCCGCGGCCGTGGCTACGGGAATCCAGTCGATCGCCCGGATCAGCGGTCCGAGCAGGGGTCCGGAAAGGCGGATCACTCGCACGGCGTTCCCTTCGGCTCCGCGGACGCGTTCGAGCGACCGAGGCCCAGGAGCGGCAGCGCTTGATCGACGGTGGTGGTAGGCGCGGTCAGTACGGCCCAGTGCTCCCAGATCCGCTCGCGGGCTGCGGGTTGCGCCAGCAACTGCTTCGCGTAGCCGAGTTCGGCCTCGCCGTAGTCCACGGACCCGAGGTCGGAGCGCGGCACCTCCAGCGCCGACTGCCCGCCATCGTCCGTACGGATGGACGTCCGCTTGGTGGTGGCGGCGACCGGCTGCTCGACCTGGCCGATCAGCCAGAGAGCGACGACGGTCCGGGCCTGGCCACGGGCGTCGCAGCCCTGCGGGCCACCGCCGCGCTGGGTTCCCCACGGGAGGCCCCCCGCCGCGGCGGCCATCTGCGCGGCGAGGGTGCGCCGGGAGGCACGCTCGGCTCCATTGCGCCCCCACGATGTGGTGGTCAGGATGTTGCCGTCGGTGACCGCCGGATCGAGGACTCCGGTGGCGGCTCGCTGGACGATGCCGGGCAGCCGCTCGCGTGACGCTTCCGGCACCGCCGCCACCACAGGATCGACGGCGCCCTGCCACAGCGGGATCCAGGCCGCATAGGCCGGAAACGCGCAGTATCTGGTGGTGTTCAGTTCGCGGCAGTGTTCAGCGCCCGCCGTGGCGGACCGCGTCGACTGTCGGAGGTCTCCCACCTGCGCGGCAGCCTTCGCCGCCGGGGAGTTCAGGGTCAGTGCTCCGGCCACGACCACGGCGGCCGCACCACTCACCGCCGTGATCACGGGAACAGGACGCCGGCCGTGCCGCAGCAGTGCGACGGACCCGGCGAGCAGGACCAGCGCGGCGACATAGAGCAGGTGCCAGCCGGGCGGCCGGACGGGATCGATGGCCAGCTTGAGTTCGGGAACCACCGGCAGCAGCCAGGTCGAGGGAAACTGGACGAGCGTCCAGAAGAACAGCACGATGCCGATTGGGGCCGCGATCAGGCCCGGAATCCAGCAGCCGGCGGCCACCCCCAGGGCCCCCATCAGGGCGACCAGCAGCAACCCGGTGACAAGTTCCCGCACGTCGGCGTGCCCTGTGGGGCGGCTGCCGATCAGCAGGCTGCCCAGCTGGATACCCATGGCCGGCGCGGCGACGAGTACGCCGGCGAGCGGGTAGGCAACGAGCACGGCCAGGGTGCGGGTCTGCGGCCGCACGGGTAGCGCCTCGGTCAGTTCCACGGCATCGGAGCGTGCGTCACGCAGGATCGCCAGATTGCCGGCCAGCATCGCGCCGGCGCCGATCACGAGTGCGGACGTGGCGGTGTTGACCGTCTCCCCCGACCAGTCGGGCATCTCTTTCCAGGTGGTGACGATCCGCCCGGCCACGGTCACCAGCGCCAGGGCCCACAGCAGGGGGCTGCGCAGTGCGAGCGTCGATTCCTTCAGGATGAGCGCGGGCAGCGGCCTCTTCATGATCCCGCCCTTGCGCCAGCGCCCAGCAGCTGGAGGTATCCGTCCTCCGCGGTGGGGGCCACCGCCGTACCGTCCGAGGGCCGCTCGCCGACCACGCGATAGCTGCCGTCCGCCGTCCGCCAGAAGATCTGTGCCTCCGCCGGCCGGCTGTCGGAAGACCAGACACGGCCCTTCGCCCCATCGGCGAGTTCCCGCGGTGTCCCGTCGAACATCACGGTTCCCCCGCTGAACACGATGACCCGGTCGCACAGCGCGGCGATGTCCTCGGTCTGGTGCGTCGACAGCAGCACTGTCCGGTTCTCGCCCAGTCGTGAGGTCAGCGTGCGGAACCGCATCCGCTGCTCGGGATCGAGACCGACCGTCGGCTCGTCCATGATGAGGAAGTCGGGATCGCCGATGAGCGCCTGCGCGATACCCAGCCGCTGGCGCATGCCCCCGGAGAGCTTGCGGACCTTGATACGGGCGGAGTCCGCCAAGTCCACCTCGGCGAGCACCCGCCGGACCTCGCTCCGGCGTGCGCGTCGATCGGTGATCTCTTTGAGGATCGCGATGTAGTCGACCATGGACGCTGCGGTGAAGTGCGGGTACAGGCCGGGATTCTGCGGCAGATAGCCGATGAGTCTGCGCAGCTTCGTGCGCTGGGAAGAGTCCGCCGGGTCCAGTCCGAGGATGTCGATCCGGCCCGAGTTCGGAGTGAGGGCGGTGGCCAGGCAGCGGAGCAATGTGGTCTTGCCCGCCCCGTTGGGGCCCAGGAGGCCGGTGACGCCCGGTCCGAGTTCCAGATCCAGCTTGCCGATCACCTCCTTGGCACCGTACCGCTTGCTTAATTCCCGTACCGCGACTGTGGCTTCCATGTCCAACATTTCGATAGGTCTTGATCGGATAAGCTGGCGACAGGGGTGTCGTGCCCTCTTCGTTAAGGCACGACACCCCCTACCGCACCTATCGACCAGTGCAGTCATCGAACGTGTGTCAGCAGCCACAGCCGCAGCACTCGTACTCGGTCCAGCTCTTCCCGTCGCTGCAGGTGATGTAGTGCGCACGCCGCCACCACCAGAACGGACAGTTGCCGTCGCAGTAGTTACGAGCCTCGCTGCAAGTGTGGGGGCATCAGGCGACGGCCGGGCGCTGGGCGGCGAGGCAAGTGAGGTGGGCCTCGCGCAGCTCCTCCCACGGCGTGCACTGCTCAGGGTCCGGGAGGGCGTTGGTGGCGATGTCCTCCCGGGGGAGTCCAGGGTGTTCGAGACAACGTGAGAAAACCGCCAACATAGTTCAGCCGGATAGCTGGTCTGGGCCTGGTGATGGCAGAGGGCTCGTCGTGATGACTTCGATCTGATTGAGCATGCGGACAGCCAACCGCCCGCGCGCCTCCTGGATGTACTCCAGGGCTGAGCGGAGCTCGTCCACCACGTCGGGTCCGGCGGAAGACCCGTTCACCGCCTCTTGGCGGATCCGCCTGGAGGCAGCTTCCAGGTACACCAGAGGTGACCTTTGACCATCTTGCGAAAGAGGATCATGTAAGGGATACCCATAGGCGGATTGCCCGATCCATAGCCCGTCACGCAACATGGCGTCTACAGCCGCGTGGGCAGCATCCCGGACACGTGCGAGCGCGACATCGAAGTCCTCCGCATTCAGCTGCCGGCCAAGTTCAAGGTCTTGAACTGCCCTGTACAAAAAATCGTTCCAGTCACGCAAGGTGGAACGAACCAGGATCACCCTCTCAACTCTCTCCTCCTTTTGTACCTCCCCCTGGGCACGCTCCGCGCGGGCACCCTGCTCTCGGGCCTCCTGCCGCTGCGCTCTCAGCGTCGCTCGCTGGATCTGTAGCGGTCCCCAATACGCCCCCAGCGCAGTGATGAACGCTCCGCCAAGCACTCCCAGTACCCCATATAGAACCTCCGGCATGGGACAACCATGCTCGGCGGGCAACATGGCGCAGACAGACTTGATACGACTGAAGTCAATCTGTGATCGATGAGATCGTGTGCTATTCGATGGATTTCAGGGCCGCCAGGTAGTCCGCCCAGCTGTCCTGTGCCAGTGCGGCCCACTCAATCGCGGTGCTTGTCAATGGCCTTGAAGTTCGGTTCTGATCCACTCTCTGTGGAGCTGTGACTGACCGTCACAGCTGCCTGGCAGAATGGGTGGTCGTGTGACTGTAGTGCGCTCTTGGCCGCCTTCTCCCATCTCTCAACGGTGACTGTGGAGTAGGTTGTGGTTGACGACGGCACGATGACCTTGTCCGCGCGTACCGGGACGCGGCAGGCCGTCTGTCCGGGGTGCGGCACGGCGCCGGGCCGTGTCCACGGCGGGTATCGGCGGCGGCTGGCGGACATGGCGGTGGCCGGGGACCGGTGCCCGGAACTTGAGCAAGTCGCCACCTGCTTGAGCACCTTCGCCGACATGATGACCGAACGCCGGGGCCAAGACCTCGCCGACTGGCTCGAACGGGCCGAAGCCGCAAACTTCCCCTCCCTGACCAGCCTGGCCCGCGGGCTCCGCCACGACTTCCAGGCCGTTACCGCCGGACTCACCCTGGAGTGGAACTCCGGCCGCGTCGAGGGCAACGTAAATCGCGTGAAACGCATCAAACGAGACGGCTACAGCCGCGCCGGCTTCGATCTCCTCCGCCTGCAAATCCTCCACGCCGACTGAATGATGTGACGGTCAGTCACAGCTCCGCAGAGAGTGGATCAGAACCGAACTTCAAGGCCATTGACAGTGAGCGATGAGGAAAAGGCGTCCACAGGACAGCTGGGCGGACTACCTGGCCGCCCGGAGAGACACCGAATAGCGCATGGTCGGAACGCTGACCCTTCACCAGTACCGGCCTCGCCGCGGCCGGTCTCGGCCGACGACGGATGATGATCTGCGCAGGTCAAAATGGCGTGCAAGTTCATAGAGCAATGCGGCAATGATCGAGGTCGAGCGCAACGGGGCCTTCAACGTCAACAGCGTCGGGATGAATCGATTGCCGTTCCCGCTGAGTTTCACCGTTCGTGAGGTCGACGGGTCGTGGCAGATCAGTGCTTCGGCGGCCCAAGCCAGCGAGTTGATCGATGTGCTCTCGCGCTCGGCGAACGACACGATCCTCGTCGTGGACCTTGCGACGAACAGCTTCCTGCACGAGGACTTCCAGCAGTGACAGCCATCGTTGATCGCCGCGGAACAGGGGGCCGACTTCACCGTTCACCCGGTCGGGGCATGGGCTTCTGCCACCCCAAGACTCGGTGAGGAGATCGTGGTGATGCACCGCAACAGTCTGCCCCGGTTCCTGGATGGCAACTGGTCGCCCTACGAGCTGTCTCTGGTCGACGTGCCGATGGTGCCGACCCCGGCCCAGCTTGACGAGATCGCCCTGGTCATTGGAATGGCTGCCCTCGACGAGCCGGTCCGGCGTTGTCACGTTGATGGCGCGGTGACCGGTCGATGGAGCTTCGGGGCGTGCTGAGGTGTGGTTTCGGTGCCCGTTTAAGCCGCGGTAGTCAGGCCGATGTTCTCGGTGACGTGGTCCCAGAGGGTGAAGCGGATGGTCATTTCGAAGCGGTGTTCGGCGGCGGTGCGGAGATGTCGCCGGGTGCGGAAGTGGGGTGAGATGCCGCTGAACGCGGACAGGAACCGCTGCGCTCCACCGACGGAGCGGAAGCCCTTCATCGCGCGTTCGCATTGCCTCGTCGGCTGGTGGGAGTTCTCGGCCCGGTTGTTCAGTCCCTTGTGGGAGCGGTGCTCCACCGAGGGCATGATTTCGCGGTGGGCCGCGCCGTAGGAACGCAGCTTGTCGGTAACGATCACCCTTGGCACCGCCCGGGTCTTCTTCATCAGACGGCGGAAGAACCGCCTGGCCGCGGCCTTGTCGCGGCGGTTCTGGACGAGGATGTCGAGGACGTTGCCGTCCTGGTCGACGGCCCGCCACAGGTACTTCTGCACACCGTTGATCTTGATGAAGACCTCGTCCAGATGCCACTTGTCGCCGGGCCGTGGCTGTCGGCGGCGCAGTCCGGCGGCGTAGGCCTGTCCGAACTTCAGACACCACCGCCGCACCGTCTCGTAGGAGACGATGACGCCGCGCCGGAGCATCAGCTCTTCGACCTCGCGGTAGGACAGAGGGAGGCGGAAGTACAGCCACACGCAGTGCGAGATCACCTCGACCGGGTACCGGTGACCCCTGTACGACGGCAGCACAGACGACACCAGCGATCCCCTCCCCAGCGTGATCAATACGAAGATCATCCCACCCGGTCAGCCAAGGTGACAGTGCCTCTGGCAGAGATGATGCCCCTTCGGTACCCGAAGGGGATTCGAACGATGGCGTGCGAATTCGCACGCCGGGCTCGGGCTGAAAGGGCAGGCGGCGTCAGGACAGCGGTACCCCCGAGCTGACCCCCGGCAACTGGCGACAGAGAGCCGGCTGCGTGGTCAGAAAGGCTGGGCTACCGCTGCCGCGAAGCCGGGACCCGCACCAGTAGTTGCGCTGTAACCGAATACACCGCCGTCACAGCTCTGTGCCAGTCCATAGATCCAACAGGTTGTCGCCGAGGCCTGCACCGGGTTCGGCTGCGGCGTCGTGGAGGGATTGTTCGGTCCAGATGACCTTGCCGCGGGCGCCGTACCGGGTGCCCCAGCGCTGGGCGAGCCGAGCGACGAGGAACAGCCCGCGGCCGCCCTCGTCCGTGGTGGCCGCCCGCCGCAGGTGGGGGGAGGTGCTGGAGCCGTCGGTGACCTCGCAGATCAGGTGGTTGCGGTCGTGTAGCAGGCGCAGCCGGATGGGCTGGGTGCCGTATCGGATGGCGTTGGTGACCAGTTCGCTGACGATCAGTTCGGTGGTGAAGGCGACCTGGTCCAGGCCCCAGGTCTCCAGCTGGCGGGTGACGTCGGTACGGACGCGGGAGACGGCTGCCGGGTCGGAGGGCACCTCCCAGTCCGCGACCCGGGCCGGGTCCAGCAGGTGGGTCCGGGCCACCAGCAAGGCGATGTCGTCGCGGGGGCGCTCGGGGAGCATGGTGGCGAAGACGGTCTGGCAGGTGGCCTCCGGGGTGCGGTCCACAGCATCGGCCAGGGCCGTGCGCAGCTGCTCGATTCCGGTGTCGTGGTCGCGGTCCCGGTCCTCGATCAGCCCGTCGGTGTAGAGGACCAGCTGACTGCCCTCGGGCACAGTGAGTTCGGCTGTCTCGAAGGGCAGGCTGCCGCCCAGGCCCAGCGGGGGACTGACGGGTACGTCCGGGAAGGTGACGGTGCCGTCGGGGTGGACCAGGGCGGGGCCGGGGTGGCCGGACCGGGCCACAGTGCATCGGCCGGAGACGGGATCGTAGATGGCGTACAGGCAGGTGGCCCCCGTGACTCCCTGGCCATCGGCCTCGTCGTGGTCGATGTGGGCGACCAGCTCGTCCAGGTGGCTCAGGAGTTCGTCCGGGGCCAGGTCCAGGGCGGAGAAGTTGTACACGGCGGTGCGCAGCCGACCCATGGTGGCGGCGGCGTGCAGGCCGTGGCCAACGACGTCGCCGACCACCAGGGCCACCCGGGTGCCGGGCAGGGGGATGACGTCGAACCAGTCGCCGCCCGCCCCGGCCTGGGCGGGCAGGTAGCGGTGGGCGACCTCGACGGCGGTCTGCTCGGGCAGGGTGCGGGGCAGCAGGCTGCGCTGCAGAGTGGCCGCCAGGGTGTGCTCGCGGGTGTAGCGGCGGGCGTTGTCGATGCACAACGCAGCACGTCTGGCCAGCTCCTCGGAGAGGGAAAGGTCCTCCTCCCCGAAGGGAGGGGAGGCGTCCGCCCGCCAGAAGTTGGCCATCCCTAGCACCACCCCGCGGGCCTGCAGCGGCACCGAGATCAGGGAATGGATTCCGTACTCCAGCACCCGCCGCGCCCGCTCCGGGTCCTGGGCCCGCCAGCCGTCGGAGTCGGCGAGGTCCGACTCCAGCACAGCGTGGCCGTTGGCCGCCCCGGCGGCGATGGGGTTGGTGGAGGCGAAGCGGATCAGCTCCCCCACGGGGTAGAGAGGCGGATCGTCACGGACGCCGGTGACGGCGGTGCGGCGCATTTCGGTGCTTGCCTCGGCCGGCTCCTCGCCACGCAGCACCGGATCCAGCAGCTCCACAGTGACGAAATCGGTGAACCGCGGGACGACCATCTCCGCCAGTTCCTCGGCGGTGCGCACCACATCCAGCGTGGTGCCGATCCGCACGCCCGCGTCGTAGAGCAACTGCAGGCGCTCGCGGGCCACCTCGGCCCGGCCTGCGAGTGTGCGCAGTTCGGTGGTGTCGCGCAGCGTGGCCACGCTGCCCGCCGGGCCGCCGTAGCGCTCGACGGGCCGGACGTTGACGGCCAGCAGCCGGTCGCCAGCCAGATGGACCTCGTCGGTGGCCGTCCGCCCCGAGGAAAGCAGCTCGGCGGCGCCCGGGGTCAGGCCGAGGTCGGTGATCTGGCGCTGCTCCACGTCCGCCGGCAGCTCCAGCAGCCGCCGCGCCTCGTCGTTGGCCAGCAGCAGCCGCCCGTCACCGCCGACGATGAGCACGCCCTCGCGCACCGCATGCAGCACCGCGTCATGATGCTCGTACATGCGAGTCATCTCGGCGGGGCCCAGTCCGCGGGTCTGGCGCAGCAGCCGGCGGCCAATCAGCGCCGACCCGCCCGCGACCAGGGCGAGCGCGCCGCCCGCGGCGCCGAAGAGCACCGGAAGCTGCCCGGCCACCGCTTCGTTCACCTTCTTGACCTTGATCTCGGGGGACACGATGCCGGCGACCGAGCCGTCAGGCCGGAAGACGGGGACCTCCGCGAAAACCGAAACGCCCAGCGGAGTCACCTCGGAGTCCGTGAGGGCCGTGCCCCTCACCGCCTTCCGGTAGGGGTCGCCCTTGACTACGTGTTTCCCGATCTGATGCGGGTCAGGGTGCGTGTACCGGATCCCGTCCGTGCTGATGACCACGATGGCGTCGACGCCGGACCGCTTTCGGGCCCTCTCGGTGAGCGGTTGCAGTACCGCGCTCGGATCGCGGCTGTCCAGCGCCTGCACGATCCCCGGGGAGTTCGCGAACGCCTCGGCGACGGCAAGCACCTCGTCGCGGGCTTTCTCCGTCCCCTGGTGCCGGGCCTGGACCACCAGCGTCACCACCGCCGCGGCCACAAGCAGCACCACGACCGCCAGCTGCAGGAGAAACACCTGACCGGCGACGCTCTGCGCGCTCACCAGGGAGCGCAGGCGCCGCCCGGGCGACCGGTGCTGGATCTCCCGTTCGTCCGCGGGACGAGTCGGCTGCTCCGCTCCCGGACGTGGAACCTCACGCCGCCTCCGCGCACGCCAACCAGCGAACCGACGGGCGAGCTGTCGGCGCGCGGTGCGCCGGGGCGGCCAGGGCGTGATCATCTTCGACCTCGTATTCGTGGTGCGGATTCGGGAGCGGGCCGCCGCCAGAGCGCTGTCGGCGGCCCGCCGAATATGGTTTATGGCAGGCCCGAAATTCGACCGTGCCAGAACCGGAAATCTATTGACTGGACGTGCTAAAAACCGCACGCAGGCCAGCGGCGCTGGTGCCCCATTCCGTGAAATACGACTCGGTGATGACCCCCGCGACGATCGGATGCAGCTCCTCCTCCGTCGCACCATCTTCCCGAAGCTGGAGGATCTGCGCGGCGTAGGTGGGTGAGATCGGCGTGGTGATGGTGCGCTCGCGGCCGTCGTCCGAGCTGCCTAGCGACGCCATGCCCTTGTCGAAGTGCGTGGTGAAGCTGTCCGCACCCGACTCGCAGCCGACCAGCTCATCGGCGTCCCCGAGAGCTCAGGCTTCTGGAGCCGCTGATCTCCCGCCACCGCCTGGCGCCCTACCTCGCCCCACGACGTCGTCGGCCGCTGCGATGGAGCTGTATCTGTGGAACGTCCGCGTCTCTGCCGCCTTCGCCGAGGTCATCGCCCTGGCGGAGATCATCCTGCGCAACGCGATGGCCGAGCAGCTGGCCGCCGCGTACGGGGCCACCTGGTACGCGCAGGAAGAACTGTTCGACGACTGCATGATCAACGGGTTCCGCAGCACGTGGCACAACATCAACATGCCCAATGATCCCGGCACCAGGAGACCGGCGAGCAAGACACTGCGAACCGTCCCGGCCGGGAAGATGGTGGCGGAGTCCACCTTCGGCTGCTGGGTTCACCTGCTCGACGCCCATGGGCATCACCACCCGCCGGCAGCTGCTGGGAGCCCTCCGGCGCGCCGACCAGGCCGACGCCGCGCATACCGCAGCCGGCCGCGCCTGCACCCGGGCCACCCGGGCCGCGGTGGAAGCGCTCACCGACATCGGCCGCGGCGAGCAGCAGCTGGCCGTTGCCCGCGGCCGTGCCCAGACCAAGCTGCGCCGAACGTTCGCCGCGGCCCGTGCCGCCAACCGCGAGCTCGCCGCCCTGGCGGTCGGCCGGTGGCTGGCGGCGAAGAGCTTTCCGGATATCGCGGCGGTGACGGGATGGCTCCATCTGATCGCGGCGCTGGTGGTGGCTGGGGTGGGGCTGAGCATGCTGCTGCGGCATCTGCGCCGTCGGGAGCATCACCACCGCGGGCAGGGGCACGACCATGTGCTCGGGGGCGGCCACGGCCTCGGCGGTGGTGGCCGCGGGGACGGTGGTCCCGGCGCTGGCCGCGGCACAGCTCGCGGGGCCGTGACGCCCGTCCGGGAGAGACAACGCACGCGGCGTCGTAGCCACCCGTGTCACTGCCGCCGCCGACGCCGATTGGTCCAACGATGGTCACCGCAGGGGCAAATGGTCCGACTAATTTGATTGCTTCATCGAAGCTTTCGGGGGACATGCGACTGTGGAGCAGTTACGTCGGAAGTATTGATCGGATGTCTCTTCGGTTCTACCGTGTCCGCGCATCGAGGCAATGCACTCCACCCCGATCCGGAGGAGCAGGACGCATGTTCAAGAGACCCATCGGCCAACCAGCCAGACGCCGGCGCGTGTGGCGGCCCGTGATCGCTTCGCTCTGCATGTTCGCGGCGCTCGGCGGCAACGCCGTCGCGGCCGCACCCCCTAAGGCGCCGCCCGTGACGGCGGCGGCGCCGAGTCCGGTCGTCGGGATCAGCAGCTCCGACACGCAGGCGCAGATCCTTGAGAAGGCGGCGTCCGTCACGCCGTCGGCGAGGCAGTTGGCGTGGCAGCGGGAGGAGCTGACGGGGTTCGTCCACTTCGGCCCGAACACCTTCACCGGTGTGGAGTGGGGGTCGGGACTTGAGGACCCGGACGTTTTCAACCCATCCGACCTGGACACCGATCAGTGGGCGGCGACGTTCAAGGACGCGGGCTTCAAGAAGGTCATCCTCACCGCCAAGCACCACGACGGCATGCTGCTGTTCCCCTCGGAATACTCCGATCACGGGGTGGCCTCCAGCAGTTGGCAGAACGGCCGGGGCGACGTCGTCAAGGCGTTCACCGACTCGGCCCGCAAGTACGGTCTCAAGGTCGGCTTCTACCTCTCCCCCGCGGACGGCCACGAGTACGAGACCAGGGACGACGGCGGCCGGTACGGCAACGGCAGCACCCCGCAGCCCACCCAGATCCCGAGAAAGGGTAACGGCAACGGCACGACCTTCAACTTCACCGCCGACGACTACAACCGCTACTACATGAACACCCTGTACGAGCTGCTCACCAAGTACGGCGAGATCAGCGAGGTATGGCTCGACGGCGCCAATCCCTGGCCCAACACCAACCAGAAGTACAACTTCACGGACTGGGTCACCATGATCCGCACCCTCCAGCCGGGCGCGGCCGTCTTCCAGGACGGCGGTCCCGACGTCCGCTGGTCCGGCAACGAGGCCGGTCTCACCAACCGGACGAGCGAATGGTCGCCGCTCCCGTACAACACCGACTACAAGGGCGACCCCGCGGATCCGGCGACCGCAGCCGACACGATCCTGAGCGTGCCCGGCTACAATACGGCCGCCGACCTGGGCAGCGACGCGGTACTCGGACGACAGACCAACGGCAGCAGTAGCTGGAAGCTGCTGCGCTGGCAACCGGCCGAGTGCGACGGCCGGCTCCAGGCCCCATCCTGGTTCTGGGACAAGGACGCCCGGCCCGTCCCGCTGGACACGCTGAAGGAGATGTACCTCAACTCGGTGGGCAAGAACTGCCAGCTACTGCTGAACGTGGCACCCGACAACACCGGGCGGTTCCCCGACGACGCGGTCTCCCGGATGAAGGAGTTCGGCGACTGGATCCGCTCGGTCCAGGTCAAGACCTCCGCAAAGGCGTCGGCGCAGAACGATAAGGGCACCTCCCACACCAGGGGCAACCACCCTCGCAACGTGCTGGACACCGACGACGCCACCGCCTGGCAGCCCACGGCCACCACCGGGAACCTCGTGCTGAACCTCCACAGGGCCAAGACGTTCAACGTGGTGAACCTGCAGGAGAACATCCAGGTCGGACAGCGCGTCTCGGGCTTCGCCGTGGACGCCTGGGACGGCACCTCCTGGAAGGAAGTCGGCAACGGCACCACGATCGGCTACCGCCGCCTCCTCAAGCTGCCGAACCCGGTCACCACCACCAAGCTCCGGCTGCGGATCACCGCGTCCAGGGCACTCCCTCCGGCGATCTCCACCTTCTCCGTCCACCAAGACGGCGACCAGAGAATCAACCTGGCCTTCGACAAGCCCGCTACCCAGTCGAGCACCCTTCAGGCCGGCACCGAGGCCAGTAAGGCCGTCGACGGAAACACCAGCGGTAGTTTCAGCTCCGGCTCGGTCACCCACACCTCCGACAAACCACTGGACGCCAACCCGTGGTGGCAGGTCGACATGGGCAAGCCCCAGTCCGTCGGCACGATCGAACTGTCGAACCGGACGGACTGCTGCTCCGACCGGCTCCGCGACTTCTACGTGTTCGCCTCCGACACTCCCTTCACCTCCACGGATCCGGAGGCCACCAAGAACCAGCCCGGCGTGTGGAGCTCGTACCAGACCGACGCCGTCGGCCAGAGGCTGACCCTGCCCGTCGGCCGCGACGCGCGCTACATCCGCGTCCAACTGGTCGGCTCGGACCGGCCCCTGTCGCTCGCCGAAGTACAGGTCTTTGGCTGACCCACCCCCGGTCCGCGGCGGACGCGTGAGCGACTGCCGCGGACCGACCGTTCAGCACCCATCGATCATTCCCGGGTCGCTGGTCGCTACTGTCCGAAAGAGGGGCCGTCGAGAAATTACTGGTGCGTGTCGGGTCAATCGTCTGTTGTCGTTGCGTGTATGACATAGCGGGCGAGTTCGCTGGGGTCGATAAGGCGGACCGGGAGCGGGTCGCTGTGGTGGCCGTGTCGCTGTAGCAGGGGGCGGGTCTGCTGGAGGAGGGTGCGCATCTGGTTCTCGCCGACGCGGAAGAGGTGGGCGATCAGCGAGGCGGGCAGCCCGCGCTGGTCCAGGACGGAGGCCCAGATGATGTTTTCGACCGCGAGTTTGCGGTGGCGGGGTCGCTGGCCCGGTGCGAGTTGGTCGATCAACTCACGAACTCTGCTGACGAGTTGGTCGAGGGCTTGCCGGGTGAGACCGGTCAGCACCGGGTGGGTGGCCAGCGCCGCGTCGAAGGTGTGGGCCTGGCGGGGATGGGCTCGGCGCCCTTGCGGCTGCAGCGGCACGGCCGGGACGCCGGGCTGCGGCGGAATGGTGTAGTTCCACTCGCCGTGGAAGTCGTCGGGGTCGATACGCAGCGCCGCAAGGTGCTGGGCGTCAATCTCGATACCGGTGGGATAGGCGCCCTCGTCCAGGCGGGCGCTGACACGCAGGCCGGTCGTGGTCGTGGTGGAGGCGATCAGGTTGAGAGCGACTTCGTAGCTGGTCAGCGGGCGGGCGCGCCAGTTCATGGAGATGAAGGAGAACAGGCGATGTTCGACCTTGTTCCATTTCGATGTGCCTGGGGGCAGGTGGCACACGCTGATCTCCAGACCCGTCTCGGTGGCCAGGGCGGCGAGGTTGGCCTTCCAGGCGCGGGCGCGGGAGCTGTTCGAGCCCCCGCCGTCCGCGGTGATCAGGAGTCTGTGTGCGTCGGGGTAGGCCGTTTGGCCTTCCTCCCTCCACCAGCGGCGCAGGGCCGCGACCGCGAACGCGGCGGTGTCGTGGTCGGTGCCCACCACGACGAAGCCGGTATTGCGCCCCAGGTCGTAGATGCCGTACGGGATCGCCGTACCGGTAGCGTGGGAGGGGAAGTCGTGGTCGAGGACCTTCACCGGCGCACCCGGCGGCACCCACTCCCTCCCGGCCTGCGCGAACAGCCCGATCTGCTCCTTCTTCTTGGTGTCCACACTGATCACGGGATCGCCGGCGGCCAGGAACTGGCCCACCGTGTCGTTGAGGTGCCGGAACTGGGCATCACGGTCCGGGTGCGAACTCCCCGCCAGGACCCGCGCGTTCGCGCGCAGGCTGAACCCGGCCTGCTTGAGCAGCGCGGCGATGGTGTCCCGGCCCACCGCGTGGGCCTGGGCGGCCAGTTCACCCGCCAGGTGGCGCAGCGACTTCGTCGTCCACGTCAGCGGCCGTATGGGATCACCCTGGGTACTGTCCTCGACCAGGGCCAGTAGTGCGGCCCGCAGCCCCGGATCCTTCTCGGCCGCGGCCGGACGGCCCGCGCCGGCCCGGCGGGTACGGCCGTGTGGCGCGGGATCCTCCTCCAGCTCGGCCAGCCCACGGGAGACGCAGCCCTTGGAGACTCCTGCCGCCTTCGCGACGGCGGCGATCCCACCGTGACCGAGTATCCGGGCCTCCGCCCCGTACAACAACCGACGCTGACGCTCGTCCAGATGCGGCGTCACCGCCTCCAGCTTCGCCCGCAACGGACCGATCAACTCATCGAAACGCCCCATACCACATCAACGATCCGAAGGCTCGGAAGCAACCCGTAGAAAATCGACGGCCCCAGAGCTTCCACTGAGAGGGCGGTATGTGACGTGATGCCGCATCTGTCGTCACCGGAACGTGTGGGACCGTAGCCTCCACGCTGACCAGAGGACTCGGCCGTGCTGGAGTGTCTGCCGTGAGTGGCTGTTGTCGTTCCGATCTTGAGTGGTGCTGGTCGAACAGGGGTCTCGTTCGGCTGATCGCGGCGGGCGCCGGCGCCGGTCCCGACCCCGCCCCGACCCGGCCCGGCGTCCCCACCCGGCTCGTCGTCCTCGGGATCGCCGTCGCGGCGCATGCCACGATTTCCCAGCTGATCTACGGCGGCTTCCTCATCAACGTTCACGCACCCATCGACCAGGTCCAAGGCGGCGCGGAGATCATGTACTACGGCGGCGACATCGCCGAACTCCTCCTCGCCGCAGCCCTCGTCACCACTTGGCGGCCTGCCCGCCACCGGCGCCAGGATGCTGATCGGCCGGTGCCCAGTGGCGTGGTCAGGACAGTCGCCGGCTGACCCGGCCCGTCGCACCGATCCCACGGGCGTCGGTGGTCACCCGGCAACCTGGACGATCTGCTGGCCCGGCTCGACCGACACACACCCGCCGACCGACAAGAAGAATCCTCCGTCGCCCTGGCAGCCTGATCAACCCCCGAAGGACTTCCGGAGCTGACCACTTAGTGTCCCGCGCCGGAAATTGCGGCTGTAAGTCTGTAGGCTGTTTTCATGTCGCATCGGGGTCCGCGTGCTGTCGAGGTCGTACTGTCCGAGGAGGAGCGCGCTGAGTTGTCGCGTTGGGTGGGTGGTGGGGCGGGATCTCGTCCGGCTGAGCGCGCGCGGATCGTCCTGTCTTGCGCGGATGGCGCGTCAAGTTCCCAGGTGGCGGCTGACTTGGGCGTGAACGTGGCGACGGTACGCAAGTGGCGCTCCCGGTTCGTGGACCTACGGATGGCGGGCTTGGTCGACGAGCCGCGGCCGGGCCGGCGCAAGTCGGAGCTGGTACTCAGCAAGACCGAGCGCGCGCAGTTGACCCGCTGGGCGAAGCGGGCGAAGACTGCGCAGTTCCTGGCGCTGCGCGCGAAGATTGTGCTGCGGTGTGCGGAGGGCAGGACGAACAAGCAGGTCGCCACCGAACTCGGGGTGGCGCAGGCGACGGTCAACCGCTGGCGGTCGAGGTTCGTCACCGGTCGCCTGGACGGGCTGATGGACGAGCGGCGTCCGGGACGGCCCCCGTCGATCCTGCTCGACCAGGTCGAGGACGTCGTCGTGGCGACCTTGGAGTCGACGCCGGGCAGGGACACACACTGGTCGCGCGCCTCGATGGCCAAACGCACCGGACTGTCGAAATCCACCATCGGGCGGATCTGGAAGAGGTTCGACCTCAAGCCGCACCTGCAGGACTCCTTCAAACTCTCCACCGATCCGCAGTTCGTCGACAAGGTCGTCGATGTCGTCGGCCTGTACCACAACCCGCCCGAAAAGGCGGTGGTGCTCTGCGTGGACGAGAAGAGCCAGATACAAGCTCTGGACCGCTCCCAGCCGGTGCTGCCGATGATGCCGGGCATGCCCGAGCGTCGCACCCACGACTACCTGCGGCACGGCATCACCAGCCTGTTCGCCGCCTTCAACATCGCCGACGGCACCGTCATCGGTGAACTCCACCGCCGCCACCGGGCGATCGAGTTCAAGAAGTTCCTGGTCACGATAGACAAGGCCGTCCGCAGCGAGCTCGACGTGCACCTGGTGTGCGACAACTACGCGACCCATAACACTCCAGAGATCAAGACCTGGCTGGCCAGGCACCCTCGCTTCCACGTGCACTTCACCCCCACCGGCTCGTCCTGGATAAACCAAGTCGAGCGCTGGTTCGGCCTGTTGACCGACAAGCTCATCCGCCGCGGCGTCCACACTTCCGTAAAGGCGCTGGAAGACGACATCAAAGCGTGGATCGCAACCTGGAACGAGGACCCGAAGCCCTTCACCTGGACGAAGACCGCCGACGAGATCCTCAACTCACTCGCCGACTACCTCGCCAAGATCACCCCACCCAGCACCGAATCCTGACAAGAAAATAAGCTCGCCATTTCTGGCGCAGGACATTAGTGGTCGCGTCCGGAAGTCCTTCGGGGGTTGACTGCAGAGTCGGTGTGGTGCCTCCCGTCTTACCGGATCGCCGCTGCATCTTTCCGAAGTTGCTCACGCCATACCGGCACCTGCGACTTCGGCTTCGCCGCCCCCGGCACTGACGACGTCTGCTCGGCCTGCCCGTCGGCGGCCGGCACTGTCCGGTCGGCGTGGTCGTGGCCATGCCCGGTCTTGTCCGCCGGGGCCAGCACCTCGCCGACCCGCGAGCGGGCAATGGCCCATTCCTTCCAGTCCCACTCGGCCACGGCCAGTTCAGCCTGGACGTCGGAGTCGCGCGGGACTATGGGCAAGGTCATGTGGGTCCCGTAGCGTCGGCGGTGCACAGGCCGATCACCATGACTGCGGGGCAGACCATGAGGCGGACCGAGCACGCAATCGTGGCCATCGCCCTCGCGGCGCCCCTGGGGGTGACCCGGCTCGGCGCCCCGGCCTCCGCGGATGCCGGGAACGGCACCGAGCGCGCCACTCCCTCCCAGCCCGCGTACCGCGTCGCCTTGCACGCAGACGTCACCGGCACCCGCTGGACCGTCTTCCAACGTTGGGAGGAAGCATGAGGGCAGAGATGGTCGCCGTGCTCGTGGCAGTCGTGGGTGTGGCCGGCACGCTTCTGGCCCCGATCACGACCGCATGGGTCAGTGCACGTACCCGGCTGCAGGAGTTCACCCTGCAGCAGCGGGCCGCCGAGATCACGCGCCAGGATGAGGAGCGCAGGACGGAGATCGAACGGAGGCGGACCACCTACATCGCTGTGAACTCCAGCACTCGGCTTTGGCGTATACGGCTCATGGAGGACCTTCGGGCTCTGCGTGCCGGCGAGATCGCAGGCGGGCATGCCGAGGAAGCGCGGATCGCCTTCCAGAACGACTACGCGCAGGCACAGATGCTGGTTCCGGATCCGGTACTGCACGCCTGCACCCAAGTGCGTGCGACTCTGGCCGACGCCCGAAAGCGGATGCTGAGTCTCGCGGCGGGCGACACGGAGTACGGGGACACCTGGGAGGTCCTCTACGAGTACGTGCTGGGCACCTGGGACCTGATCACCGAAATGCAGACGGCGATGCGCCGTGACCTCGGTATCACCGCGCCGGAGCTGCCGGACTCGGAAGGACGCCCAATCCCGCCGGAACCCGGCGATACGCAGTGAGGCGACGGCGCCTCTGAGGCGAGCATGCGGGCCAGATGGCGCGCTGGGCGGTTTGCGGGATGATCCCGAAGGCGACTGAGGGCAGAGACATCAGCTCCAGGAGCTTGCCGAGCTGGCCGGCCATCACCTCGGGGTCGCCGATCCGGTAGCGCAGGACGGCTTCTTCCGCCAGGAGCACGAAGCGGTGGTTGCCCTCGTAGATGACCCGGGAGCGGTCCAGGCGGGCGGTGGCGGCGTCTGCGGCGTCGTTGGGGGTGCCCTGGAAGGTGCTGATGGTCGAGAGCAGCGCGGTGGCGTAGGGGTGGGTCTGGAGCAGGCCGGGGACGACGTTGGAGCAGTAGACGCGGAAGAGGCTGGTGCGCTGGTAGAGCGGGACGGCTGATTCCTGGAACGCCTTGATGCCGCTTCGGTGCAGGCGTCTCCACTCCTGGTACATCTCGTTGGCTGTGCGGGATTCGGCGATCAGGTCCGCGGTGTGTTCGTCGGCGTCGCAGGCGCGGCACCACGCACGGATATCGGCGTCCGAGGGCAGGGTGCGGCAGTTCTCGATGCGGGATGCCTTGGACTTGTGCCAGCCACACCGGTCCGCCACCTCGAACGACTTGAGACCGGCGTCCTTGCGCAGCCCCGTCAGGCGCCGGGCGAGGGCCGTGCGGGCGGCTTGCGCGGCCGAGGACGGGGAGGCGGTCGTCATGAGGTGGCGGCCCTTGGGTGTGCGTCGGTCAGATGCGGTAATCGGCGTGCGGGACGGCCAGTTCCCACACCGACCGGAACGCCTCGGTGCACAGCTTGATCGCGCTGGGGTCTTCGGTGTGGTCGGGTTCGAGGGCCTGGCCGTCACCGGAGAAGACGTTCCAGCGCACGACCTGGTCGTCGATGAGCCAGAAGTCGTTGCCGGGCAGTGCGAGCGTGGAGGCGCGGCGGCGGCCGAGCCAGCGGATCTCCTCGCCTGCACGGAGGTTGGCGTCGGTGATGGCGTGCTCGAATCGGATGTAGTCGGTGACGGGCTCGGACACGACCCGGGCCCGCAGGACCTTCACCCCGCGGGCGATGGTCCGCTCCACCAGCGGCAGCCATCCACTCCAGAACGCAGAGTTGTCCGCGGGCACGCTCCCGTCTCTCAGGAACGCGTCGTAGACCTCCCGTTCCTCCCCCACGGCGTAGACGTCCCGCAGTTCCAGGTGCAGGGCGTGCTGCTGGGCGGAGTCGAGCAGGTCCTCAAAGCTGGGTGCCGGCGGCTTCTGCGGCATCGCACGCCTTTCTGATCTGCGGCACCATCCGGGCCGGGATACGGATGACCGTCTCGTCGTCCGCGGGCGGGCTGTCCTGGCCGCAGGCGGCCCGGGTGGCCTCGTCGACGGCCTTGCCCTGCAGGACCAGTTCCGGCCCCTCGGGGGTGTCGGTGTCCACCCACACCGCGGGGCAGTTCCCTCCGCCTGAGTTCGGGTCCGTGCCGAAGAAAAGTAACGCCATGATCGCCTCCCGAGCGAGCCGGTTGCGCGTAGTTGCGCACCGACCGTCCCGCGCCGTGGTGTCGGGGGTCAAGGGCACAGACAGCACCGCGACCGGTTCGTGTGACACCGAGGCCGGATCATCGTCGGCCTGTGCGACTCCAGGGGTCGGGCCCCGGGGACGTCATGGCTGATCCCCCGGGGCCCGTGGTGTGTCCGACTCGGAGTCAGGTCAGTCCTCTTGGGCCGCCGTGGCGGCGACCCACGCGGTGGCTTCGGCGTTGGTCAGGAGCAGCACCTGCGTCTGGTGGGCGGTGAAGCCCTGGACGACGTGGACGCGGCCCGGGTGCGTGCTGCTCTTCGGCGCGGTGTCGATCTGCGGGGCCAGCCGGTCCCAGGTGCGGGTGGTGACCCGCCCCAGGGTCACGGTGGAGAACTGCTCGCGCCCTTCCGCGCCATGAGGTCAATCTCGGCTCTGGCGAAGAACGATCCCGGGGTGGCGAGGAACAGGCCCGGGTCGGTAGGTGACTGGTCGCCCGCGGTGTCGCGATGGCCCGGAAGGTTGCCGACGCCCTCGAAGTCCGGGAGCTGGCCGCCACGTGACGCCGGAGTCGCGCCGTCGTTGGACAGCGCGACTCCATATGCCGGTGCCCTGGGGATGTTATGACCGATTCTCCGGGGCCCGTGGTGTCTCGTGGAGCGAGGCTCATTCTTCGTCGGTCAGAGCCTTAGCGAACAGCTCTTCGGAGTCGAGCGAGCGGAGCAGGGGGCCGATGAGCCTGTGGGTCACCGTGCCCGGTGCGTGATGCAGTTCGGCCAGGGTGGCGCCGGTGCTCTCCTCGTAGTTGTCGGCGCTGTACCTGTGGTTGCTGGGCCAGTGTGACTGTCCGGAGTACCTGCGGCGGCCGCGGAGCCGGTTGGCCCCGACCGCAACGGCCCAGTTCCCGTGGTAGCCCACGTCGTCGGAGACCAGGCGCATCAGCTCCAGCATGTGCCGAGTGAGGATGACGGCGCCGGAGTCGAAGAGGACCTGCTCCTCTTCGTTCTCCGACGCATGGCGCTGGAGGCCGTCGGAGAGGCGGGTCATGAAGAGGCGCAGGCCGCCATCCTCGAAGAGCTGGACTTCGATCACTTTCTCGTCGCCCCAGCTGCCGTCTGCGACGTACGTGCGGTCGGACTGGAGACTCGAGGAGCTGAGAGCCACTCCCCTGGCGCGCCTGTGCCCTTGGTGGGCATCGCTCAAGTCGGGGCTGAAGCCCTGGTTCGCGAGCGCTGCCCGCAGGCTCTGGTTCTCCTGGACACGACGGATCAGGGTGTGCAGCTGCATGTTCCAGTCTTGGGCACCAGTGATGGGCAGGCACAGGTCCCGTCGTCCGGCTGTGGGCTGGGCGACCAGGAAGAGGTGGGACTGGGCTCCGACGTCGCGCAGTGGGTCTTCGTCCATCTCCTTGCGCAGCAGGGTGAGGGTGTCGGCTTCGGCGTTGCGCCGGCGTGCGTGCAGTGTGACGACCTCGGCATCGCCCATCTGGTACTTCGTCTTGTCGCCGCGGCCGAAGTAGCGGTTGTCGACCATGTGCGGTGCGACGGGGCTGGCCGGGATGTGAACGACGAGGTAGCCGGTCCCGTCGTTGGCCGCCGAGCTGATCTCCTCGGTGAGGATGGTCAGGGGCGGGTCGGGGATGGTCCGGGCCACCTGCTCGATCTTTTCCGGCAGTCCGTTCAGGGGCTGGGGGGCGAGTTCGAAGGTGCGGCTCTCCTTGTTCTCCTGCACACCGATGATCAGGGTGCCGCCGTCGACGGCGAACGAGGACAGGTCGCGCGCCAGTTCCTTGTTGTCGCCCTTGCTGTTCGGGGCTTTCTTCAGGTCCAGGTGGTGGCTTTCCTCGAACAGGCCGCCGTCGACGGCGGCCTGGAGGTCAACCTCGGTCTTCGGTATCCACCGGGGGTTGTCGGAGGAGAGGTAGATCGATGACACTATGCGGTCCCGCTTCCCGTGATCCAAGGCCCAACACAGGCCGTAGCCCAGGCGGCTGAGCGCCAAGACTACGGAGGGGGACCGACAGTCGACTGTTCGTCTATTCCGGGCCAGGATCGCGCAGCGGGTTACGGTGCCTGCAGTCCCAGCACCTCACGGTCTCCGGGAGATTCTCGAATCGCGTGCCGGAGACGCCGAAGGATCCGTCGATGCGGAAGCCTCCGCATTCTTGGCACGGGGTGGCGTGGAAGGGCTTGTCGCAGCGGAAGCAGACGCCTTCCGCGCTGTTCTGGTCGAGGTGGGTAAGTCGGGTGTCTGCGCTGCCGCATCGCACGCAGAACGCTTCCTGGGTCTTCATGGTTCTGGTTTACCTCAGATCCGCGGCGACGTTCCCCCTGCTCCGCGTCCGGCACCCATACCGCAGCGGGCGGAGATCGTTGAGTCGGCGACTCCATATAGCCGGGCCCCAGGGAGGTCATGGCTGATCCCCCGGGGCCCGTGGTGTGTCCGACTCGGGGTCAGCCCTCTTCGGCCGCCGTGGCGGCGACCCACGCGGCGGCTTCGGCGTCGGTCATAAGCAGCACCTGCGTCGGGTGGGCGGTGAAGCCCTGCACGACGTGGACGCGACCCGGGTGCGAGCTGGACTTCGGGGCGGAGTCGATCTGCGGGGCGAGCCGGTCCCAGGTGCGGGTGGTCACCCGCCCGAGGAGCACGGTGGAGAACTGCTCGTGCCCTCCCAAGCCGAGGGCGCTGTTGAGGGCGTGGCCGTGGTAGAAGACGTGGATGCGGGCCTCACGGCCCACGAAGAGGAGCTCGTGAAGGGCGTCGACGGCCGGGGACGTCTTCGGGTCGCCCTTCTCCCGGACCGTGTCCCAGTAGCGGGCGAGCTTATGCAGGGTGTGGTCGGCGGCCTCGAACACCACCGTCAGGCGCGGCAGGTCGTCGGTGTCACCGTCCTGGTCGGTGTGGTCGATGCGGCGCTTCAGTTCGGCCTGGAGTCCGACCAAGGCGTCGTGGATGTCGGCGAGGTTGGTGCGGTACGTCACCGTCGGCAGGGCACGCGCCCACTGCTGGGAGATCCGCTTGGTATCGAGGACCAGGGCGTGCCCGCCGTGGTGCAGGAGCTGGGCGGTCAGGGTGCGCAGGGTGGACGTGGTGCCGCCGCCGCTGCCGGAGCAGACCAGGACGTGCGGCGATTCGACGTCCAGGTCGACGCAGACCGGCTGCCCGTCAGGGCCGATGCCGATCAGGATCTGGGAGGCGGGCAGCGCTGCGAGCTGTTCGCGGATGCCGGGGTCGGTGAAGCGCAGCAGCTCCGGGAGGGTGCTCTTCTTGTTCCACATGGTGCGGTGTTCCTTTTCTGTGCTGTGCCTGGTGAACCGGGTGTTCACCAGGACTGGGGGGGATCGTGTCGGCCGAAGCGGACAGGTCCGGTTCGCGGACGTCGGCGGTTGGGCCGGGGCGGGTCAGTCATCCTCGAGTTCGGTGGTGCCGGAGGCGGCGCGGGGCCGGTTGCGTGCCCACTTCTTGAGGTCGCCGACGCGGTAGAGGAATGCGGAGCCGCGCTTGGCGACGTGCTTGGGGAAGGTGGCGTCGGTGTGACGGGCGGTGCGCAGGGCGTGGAGGCTGGCGGCGCCCGGCAGGTGGTTCTCGAACGCCTCGCGGAGCCCCATCACCTGGTCGTCGTCGACCGGGGCCGGGTTCGCCGGCGACGTCGCTGCGGTCGTCGCGGCGGCCGCGCTGTCGCCCGGGTCGGCAGCCGGGGGCGTGAGGCTCCAGGCGTCGGCGAGGAAGTCGCGGTCGGCGGCCGGGGCCGGATCGGGCGCGGCCGTGGTCGCCTCGGTGGCATCGGGGGCGGGCGGCTTCTGCAGCTGCACCGGGCCGGGCTGCGTCGGGAGGTCCGCGGGCTTCGGGTCGGTGGCCTTCTTGCCGGTGGTGGCCCACTCGCGGGCTTCGGCCTCGGTGAAGAACAGCACCTGCGTCTCGCGGGCGGAGCCGCCGATGACGACCTGGGCGCGGCCCGCGTGCTTGGTGGACTTCGGCGCCGGGTGGACCTCGGGGGCGAGCATGCGCCAGGCGTTCATGCTGTAGCGGGCGAGGATGCGGGTGGCGAACTGTTCGCGGACCTCCGGGCCTCCCAGGGCGCGGGCGGTGGCGGACTGGGCGACCAGGAGCACGTGCATGCGCAGCTGGCGGCTGTGCCGTTCAGAAACTCATCGCTGCTGGTCAAGCCGCGTATCTGTACTCGTTGATGACGCCGCCCAGTACTCGGGTGCGGAGGAGTCGGTGCGCGGTCAAGTCGGTCGAGGGCGCCGGGTGCTCCTGGGCGAGGGGAGGAAGTTGTCCCCGGGCCTGGTGGGGCGATGGCCGTTGTAGTGGAAGGCGTAGACGTCGAGCACGCGTCGAGCGTGGGCTTCGTTCAGGATCAGCAGGTGGTCAAGGGCCTCGCGCCGGAGTGTCCCGATGGCCCTTTCGCAGTGCGCGTTCATCCGTGGGGCCCGCGGCGTCGTCTTCAGGGTCTCGATGCCCTCGGACGCGAAGACCGCGTCGAAGGACTCGGTGTACTTGCGGTCCCGGTCGCGGACCAAGAAGCGCAGCGACTCCAAGCGCAGGCCCAGGTCGACGGCGAGGCTGCGGGCTTGCCGGACCGTCCACTGCGCGGTCGGATGCGCGGTTATACCAGCGATGTGCAGGCGGCGCGTGCCGTGCTCGAGGAAGACCAGTGCGTAGACCCGGCGACGATCAGCCAGGTCGATGTGCAGTAAGTCGCGGGCGATGACGCCGTCGGTCTGCGCCGTCAGGAACTCGCGCCACGTCGGCCCACCTCTACGGGGAGCAGGGCCTACTCCGGCAACAGTCAAGATCTCCCAGACCGTGGAGGCTCCGACCCGATGCCCGAGCCGCGCGAGCTCGCCTTGGATCCTGCAACACCCCCAACGCGGATTCTCTGCGGCCAGCCGCAGCACCAGCTCTTTGATCGCCTTCGTGGTCGGTGGCCGGCCGGGCCTGCTCCGGCGCTTGCTGTAGTCCCACCGGCGCGCCACGAGCCTTCGATGCCACGCCAGCACGGTGCCCGGAGTCACCGGGAACACCTGCGCCCAACGACGCCAGGGTATCAACGAGGACAACGCCGCGAACCACAGCCGGTCCGCCGGCTCGTAGCGCACCGGACCTGCAAGTTGCCTGCGCAGCACCGCGTTCTCGTGCCGCAGGACAAGAAGTTCGGTGTCCTTGGCCACCTGCCGACGCAGCAGCAACACCGGGACCGACAACAGCTTCCTCGTCACCCGATAGACCAGCGAGACAATCACCCGCGGCATCGTCCCACGCGACCCTGAGCGCCACCACACCCCCTACGACCTGCAGCAACGCATTTCTGAACGGCACAAGTCGGGAATATGGTCCTCCCGCCCGCTGGTGCTCTGGAAGCGCAGCCGGAACGGTTGCGCGAGGGCTTCCACCAGGCCTCCGGCGAAGTCGGCTACCAGAAGCAGGAGTTCCTCCTCGAAACTCTCAAAACCATGGTGGCGATCCGTGGTCACGAGGTATTCAAGGCCCGGGCGATGCCATTGCCCGGTGCGCCAGGTGAAGCGGCGTACGGGAACACTGGACAGCATGTCGACCTGGTTGAGGTCTTTCACGGAACAGGCGACCTGCGTCTTCCCGTGGCGCCAAGCCGTGGTCCATCGGGCATGCCAGTCTCCCGGCATGACGAGTTGAGCGGCAGCTTCGGTCGAAATGGTGTGCGCGTGCGCGAGGTCGGACAGCCGAGATGTGTCCGACCAAGGACTGGTGGTAGATGCGGGAACCCGCGCGGCGTCTCGCAGCAGGGTACGGAGTGGCATGGCTCTGCCTCACGTTCATAGCAGTGCAGCGGAAAACGCCGTGATCATGCTGAGACATGCGCGGGTTCTGCAACTTGACCCAGCGGATCAAGAGAACCGCGTCATGGCGGTGTGGTAGTGGGCAGGCCGTTTCTGCACGCAGCTGGGTGAGTCCGAGAAGGAACGAAGCCTATGCAAGGGAGATTCAGAGGATCTCGTGGTCCTGTCACGGCCTAGAAATCTGCCATGAACGGAATGCCGAGCTCGGGTCAAGGAGAGCCGGAGGAGCGATTCTTCGCTTACTTCGAGGGGGCAGTCACATTAATGTGCAGGGACGTGCGAGCACACTTTCGAGGGAATTATTCATGGCTCGCCGGGCAGGAACCATATCAGCGCGGCAAGGAGAGAGGCGTGCCCCATCTTGCCGACGTCGAGGCGGGCGTGGCGGGTGCCCTCGGTCTGTACCGATGTGCCAAGAAGACTCGGCATCTGGCGCGTTGAGGTACCGCCGATGGTTGGCAAAAGACCAGGTCGACGGTGACCCGAAATGTCACCTAGTGTGTCCTGCGCCAGAAATGGCGAGCTTATTTTCTTGTCAGGATTCGGTGCTGGGTGGGGTGATCTTGGCGAGGTAGTCGGCGAGTGAGTTGAGGATCTCGTCGGCGGTCTTCGTCCAGGTGAAGGGCTTCGGGTCCTCGTTCCAGGTTGCGATCCACGCTTTGATGTCGTCTTCCAGCGCCTTTACGGAAGTGTGGACGCCGCGGCGGATGAGCTTGTCGGTCAACAGGCCGAACCAGCGCTCGACTTGGTTTATCCAGGACGAGCCGGTGGGGGTGAAGTGCACGTGGAAGCGAGGGTGCCTGGCCAGCCAGGTCTTGGGGCTTCCCCCGGGAGCGTGGACACCGGGTGCTATGCGGCCGTGGCCAGGGTAACTGATCTCTGCTCGTAGGCGATCGGGGTCATGTGGTCGAGGGCGGAGTGCCGCCTCCAGGTGTTGTAGCGGTTGATCCACCGGAACACCGCGAGCCGGGCCGCGCGGGCTCCCGGCCAGCGCTTCGCGCCCTGGAGCGTCTCCCGCTTCAGGCTCGCGTTGAACGCCTCGGCGGCGGCGTTGTCCGCCGAGGTGCCGACGGCCCCGCGCGATCGGGTCACGCCGAGCTCGCGGCAGACCTTCGCGAAGTCCTTCGAGCAGTACTGGGCGCCGTTGTCCGTGTGGAACACCGCGCCGGCCAGGTCTCCACCTCTGGTTGCGGCGGCGGCCCGCAGCGCGTCGGTGACCAGCTCGGTCCGCATGTGGTCGGCGATCGACCAGCCCGCAAGCCGCTTGGAGTGCAGATCCAGCACCGTTGCCAGATAGAGGAATTGGCCGTCACCGACTGGGAGGTAGGTTATGTCGCCGACGTACTTCGTGTTCGGCGCCGTGGCAGTGAAGTCCCGCTGGAGCAGGTCGGGCACCGGGGCCGCCTCCGGCTCGGGGACGGTGGTGCGGATCTTCTTGCGCAGGTGGACTCCGACGATGCCGTGCTCGCGCATCAGGCGCTCGACGCGCTTGTGGTTGACCGGGCAGGTGGCGTCCCGCAGCTCGGCGGTGATCCTCGGGCTGCCGTAGGTGCCGTCCGACTCGGTGTGGATCTCCTTGATCCGCTCCGTGAGCATCCGGTCGGCGCGCTCACGCTCCACCCGGGCCGGAGCTGCCTCGCGCCAGCGGTAGAACCCGGAGCGGGAGACCTCCAGGACCTGGCACAGCCGCTTCACGCCGAAGGCGCGGTGGTGGTCCTCGACGAACTGGAAGCGGCTCACCAGTTGGTCTCGCCCGCGAAATACTTGGCCGCCCGGCGCAGGATCTCACGTTCCTGCTCGAGCTCGCGGACCTGCTTGCGCAGCCTGGCGATCTCGGCGTCCTTCTCCGATGCCGCCCCGGTCCCGGGATGCTCGGTCTTCTCGGCGGCCTTGATCCACTGGCGCAGCGTCTCGTGGTTCACGCCCAGGTCAGCGGCCACCGACGCGACCGGCCGCCCCGGGCTGGAGCGGTACAGCGCGACGGCGTCGGCTCGGAACTCAGCCGAGTACTTGTAGGTCCCCAACGGGAACTCCTGATCTCCGGATCTTCACGGATCCAGTGTCCAGGGTGTCCACGCTTAAGGGGAAACGCCCCTTGATCTCTGGAGTGTTGTGGGTCGCGTAGTTGTCGCACACCAGGTGCACGTCGAGCTCGCTGCGGACGGCCTTGTCTATCGTGACCAGGAACTTCTTGAACTCGATCGCCCGGTGGCGGCGGTGGAGTTCACCGATGACGGTGCCGTCGGCGATGTTGAAGGCGGCGAACAGGCTGGTGATGCCGTGCCGCAGGTAGTCGTGGGTGCGACGCTCGGGCATGCCCGGCATCATCGGCAGCACCGGCTGGGAGCGGTCCAGAGCTTGTATCTGGCTCTTCTCGTCCACGCAGAGCACCACCGCCTTTTCGGGCGGGTTGTGGTACAGGCCGACGACATCGACGACCTTGTCGACGAACTGCGGATCGGTGGAGAGTTTGAAGGAGTCCTGCAGGTGCGGCTTGAGGTCGAACCTCTTCCAGATCCGCCCGATGGTGGATTTCGACAGTCCGGTGCGTTTGGCCATCGAGGCGCGCGACCAGTGTGTGTCCCTGCCCGGCGTCGACTCCAAGGTCGCCACGACGACGTCCTCGACCTGGTCGAGCAGGATCGACGGGGGCCGTCCCGGACGCCGTTCGTCCATCAGCCCGTCCAGGCGACCGGTGACGAACCTCGACCGCCAGCGGTTGACCGTCGCCTGCGCCACCCCGAGTTCGGTGGCGACCTGCTTGTTCGTCCTGCCCTCCGCACACCGCAGCACAATCTTCGCGCGCAGCGCCAGGAACTGCGCAGTCTTCGCCCGCTTCGCCCAGCGGGTCAACTGCGCGCGCTCGGTCTTGCTGAGTACCAGCTCCGACTTGCGCCGGCCCGGCCGCGGCTCGTCGACCAAGCCCGCCATCCGTAGGTCCACGAACCGGGAGCGCCACTTGCGTACCGTCGCCACGTTCACGCCCAAGTCAGCCGCCACCTGGGAACTTGACGCGCCATCCGCGCAAGACAGGACGATCCGCGCGCGCTCAGCCGGACGAGATCCCGCCCCACCACCCACCCAACGCGACAACTCAGCGCGCTCCTCCTCGGACAGTACGACCTCGACAGCACGCGGACCCCGATGCGACATGAAAACAGCCTACAGACTTACAGCTGCAATTTCTGGCGCATCACACTAGCGGCAGTGGTCACAGCAGCTGTGACGAGGATTCATAGTTGGCACAGGAGAGGCATGGTTGGCACCGGCTGCAGCCCGCAGTCATCGGGATGCCGGCTCCGACGGGAAGGGCGTGCCGCGACCACGGCAGGGCACCACGAAGGTTCGGACTGAGGGGATGCCCCACGTGGTGGTGTGAGCTGCGGCACGACGTCTCTTCGGGGGTGCCGATCTGTCGCGGCGGCTGGTTCCTGACGGTCTGTCGGAACTTGGCGTTCCGTTGCTTTCGTCGTTCAACTCCCGCCCTCAGGGCGGCGGAACCGTGCTGCTGGACGAGCGGGTCGGATTCACGGCGGTGGTGTACATGCCGACCAGCGGGGGTGCCTGGCGGCCCCTGCTGGAGACGTCCGGGATGTCGCCCGCGACGGCGCACCTCATGGGCCAAGGCGGGGCTGTGGCGCGGATCGAACCGGGCGGTCCTGGACGAACTCGGCGGCCAGGCTGAGCTCGACTGGACATATGCGATCGTTGACGCCGCCTCGGAGCGGGCGAAAGAGGGCGTTCGCTGACCGGGCCGCCCCCGGTCGCTCGCGGCAAGCAGGGCAGCGTACTGCATCTGCTGGCCGAGCTTCAGGGCGTCCCGCTCAGCGTTGCCATGGTCGGCGCCAACATGCACGAGAGCCTCGCCCTCAAGTCGTCGGTCCGCGGCATACCCGCCATCCGTTCCCGACGCGGAACCCGTCGACGACGCCCGGCCAAACTCCGCGCGGACAAGACGGACTTCTCCGCCGAACACCTGGCCTGGCCGCGCGAGCGGGGAGTCGTCCCACGCATCGCACGGCCGGGCATCGAGTCCGGCGAACAGCTCGGCCGGCACCGCTGGAGGACCGAGCGGTCCATCGCCCGGCTCTTCGGCCGCCGGCGCCTCACCATCCGGTACGAGCGATCCGGCTCCCACTTCCACGCCTTCCTCGGGTGAGCCACTGCCCTCACCTGCTGAGAGAAGCCCGCAACACTCGCCAAAGCTGATCAGCACGGAACTGTCCGCGCGTCAGCTCTTGAGGCTTCCGGCGGACAGCCCCGAGCGCCAGAACCTCTGGAGGGCGAGGAAGGCGATACAGAGGGGGACCACCGACACCAGGGAGCCCGTGACGACGATGTCGTACCAGGGCTGGTCCCGAAGCTGGCTGTTCCAGAAGTAGAGCCCCAGGGTGAGCGGCCAGCGTGAGTCGTCGGCGAGCATCATCAGTGGCAGGAAGAAGTTGTTCCAGATCCCCACGAACTGGAACAGGCAGATGGTGACCAGCGCGGGCGACATCAGCCGCAGGGCGATGGTGAAGAAGATCCGGAGTTCTCCCGCGCCGTCGACCCGGGCGGCGTCGGTGAGTTCGTCGGGCACGGAGGCTTCGGCGTAGACGCGGGCGAGGTAGACCCCGAAGGGGGTGACGGCGCTCGGGATCAGCACCGACCAGTACGTGTTGACGAGGCCGGTCGACGAGGCGAGCAGATACAGCGGGAGGGCGAGCAGCGGCGGGGGGATGAGCACCGCGCCGAGGATCACGGCGAAGACACCCTCCCGGCCTTTGAAGGGATATTTGGCCAGGGCGTATCCGGCCATCGCGGCGAACAGGGTCGCCACCAGGGCCCCGGCCCCGCAGTACAGAAGGCTGTTGAGGAGCCAGCGGCCGAAGACGCCGTCGCTGTGCCGGAAGACCTTCGTGAGGTTGTCGGCGAGGTGGAAGTGCGAGCCGAACCAGAAGCCGTTGCTGCCGAACAGGTCGCCGTTGGATTTCGTCGCCGAGACGATCAGCCACCAGATCGGCAGCAGGAAGTAGCCCGCGATCGCGAACAGCAGCACGGTGGTGCTCAGTCGGGCGGCCGAGGTGCCGCGACGGCGGGCGGGCGGCGCCGCCCGCCCGGGGTCGGACCCGCGGTCTCGGGGTGTGGGCTGCGTGCTCATCGCGATCCTTGTGTGCTCAGGCGCAGGAAGCCGTAGGACAGGGCGAATGTGGCCAGGGCCAGGACCACCGCGACAGCCGCGGCGAAGTTGTAGTCGTTGAGGCCGAAGGCAGCCTGGTAGGAGAGCATCACCGGGGTGTAGTTGCTGCTGATCGTGGCGGTCATGGGGCGCAGCACCATCGGTTCGCCGAACAGCTGCAGCGTGCCGATGATGGAGAAGACGCCGGTCAGGGTGAGGGCCGGGCGCACCAGCGGCACCTTGATGTGCCAGGCGATCCGGAATCCGGAGCATCCGTCCAGCTCGGCGGCCTCGTACAGCTCCTTGGGGACCGACTGCAGCGAGGTGTAGATGATCAGCATGTTGTAGCCGGTCCAGGACCAGGTGACGATGTTGCCGATCGAGAAGAGGATCACGTTGTGGGAGAGGAAGTCGACGTCTACGCCGATGCTCCTGCCGACGTCGTTCAACGGACTGATGCCGGGCATGTAGAGGAAGGCCCACAGCACCGCCGCGATCACACCGGGGATCGCGAACGGCAGGAAGTACGCCACGCGGAAGAAGCGCTTGAACCGTGCCACTTGCGAGTCGAGGAGCAGGGCGAGGAGCAGGGCGAGACCCAGCATCACCGGCACCTGGACGAGGCCGAAGACCAGGACCCTGCCCACGCCCTTCAGAAACGTGCTGTCGGTGAGCACCCGCGTGTAGTTGTCCAGGCCGGCGAAGACGGTGCGCGGCGCCCCGAAGCCGAGCCCGGAGCGCTCCACCCGGAACAGGCTCTGATGGACGGCGTACCCGATCGGGATGACGAACACGGCCAGGAACAGGACGCCGAACGGGGCGAGCAGCACGGCGGCGGAGCGGTTGCGCCGGGCGGCGAGCCTGCTGCCGGAGCGGCCGCGCGACGGCCGCCGCTCCCGGCCCGGGACACCGGCGAACCGGTCCCGTCCGTGACCGCCCGACCGCGCCGGCCGGTCCGCGACCGGCACTGTCGAGGAGTCCACATCGCGGGTCATCTGACCTTCACGCCCTTCGACTTGATCGCCGCGAGCGTCTTCTTCTGTACGTTGTTGAGCGCGTCGAACAGCGTGCCGGAACCGGCGTAGGCGTTGGCGGTCGCCTCGTCCAGATCGACACCGAACTGCGACTGCGTGGGACCCCAGTGCCAGTTCGTGTCCGTGTGCTGGGCGGCTTCGCCGAACACCTTGTAGATGTTCTGGCCGCCGTAGTAGTCCACGCCCTTGTTCACTTCGGGCAGCTCAAGTCCGGCGGTGGCGGCCGGGTAGATGCCGGTCTTCGTGATCAGATTCTTGAGGCTGTCGGGGTCGGTGCTCATCCAGGTGGCGAACTCGACTGCTTCGTCCTTGTGCTGACAGCCCTTGAGCAGGGCCGTGCTGCCGCCGCCGTCGTTGCCGAACTTTTTCTCCCCGGCGGTCCACTGCGGCATCGGGGCGACGGCGAACTTGCCTTTGGCCTTGGGGGCATTCTGGGCGATCAGCGGGTTCAGCCAGACCGCGCCGATCGCCGTGGCCACCTTGCCGGACTGCAGGCCGCTCCACCACGCGGGGCTGTAGCCCTGGTCCGTGGCCACCAGCTTCTTGTCTACCAACTGCTGCCAGTAGTTGGCGAGTTGAAGGGACTGGTCGTCGTTGACGCCGATGTGCCACGCGTCGCCCTCGGTGCCGAACCACTTGGCGCCCTTCTGCCAGGCCAGGCCGGACAGGGTGATCGCCCGCAGGTTCACGATGTGGGCCTCGGGGTCGACCTTGTGCAGCTTCTCGGCCGCCTTGGCGTACTCGTCCCAGGTCGTCGGCACCGAGATGCCGTACTTCGTGAAGACGTCCTTGCGGTAGTACATGGCCATCGGGCCCGTGTCGACCGGGATGCCGTAGGTCCTGCCCGCGACGGTGACCTGGTTCCACGTCCACGGAACGAACTTGTCCTTCGCGGCACCGGCCTCCTGGGAGACGTCCTCCAGGGCGCCCTCGAGCAGGAACGTGGGTATGGACTCGAAGCCGATCTGCGCCAGACAGGGGGCGTTGCCCGCCTTCACCGCCGAGAGCATCTTGTCGTAGCCGCCCTGGCCACCGGACGGCAGCTTCTTGAAGGTGACCTTGATGTTCTTGTGGGTGGCGTTGAACAGCTCGGCCGACTTGTCGTAGCCAGGGGCCCAGCCCCAGAACTCCAGGTGGACGGTGCCGCCGGCGGCCTTGTCGTCGCCGCTCCCTCCGCACGCCGCCGCTGTCAGGACCAGGGCGGCCGCGGACAAACTCCCGAGTACGACCCGCCTTCTGGAGCGCGCGGCCAACTTAGCAAGCATTTATGTGCACCTTCCCGTTGCGAAGAACTGGAAATTACTCAGATTCTTGGGCACGTTGAACGTGAGGAGCCTGGTGCTGCCCTCGAAGGTCGAGGGGTGGGGCTGTAGTTTCCCGAGGCGCTGAGGTCCGGTACTTGTATCCATTGCGAGGCGAAGCTCAGTATTTGTGGGGTGCTCCGTGACGTCAAGACCATAGATCGGATACATTCCAGCTGTGGAGATCCGTAGCTCAGAAATATCAGATGGGCATTGAAGCGGCTGCGAGCCTGCCTTCATCGCCGCGTCGGCCGTGATCCCACCGTCGGACACCAGGCCGGGACCGGACCGGCGGCTGGAGCGCCACGGGGAGGCTGAGCGGACCGGAGGGCGACGGCGACCCGGTCGCCGTCGCCCTCCGACCGTCCCGATCACGGCGCGGTCGGCGCCTGCGCCGCTTGGACCCGGCATCACGCCGGGTGCGGTGCTCCCGGCCCTCGTCGCAGGAGCGGCCTGAGCCGCACGATCAGCAAGCCCTACCGAAAGACAGAAAGGCTGACACCGTCATGTCGGAAGTTCGCGGCTATGAAGCCGAACCGTGTTACAGCATCTCCGCAGAGGTGGGCGCCGGGTACCGGGAGGCGGTCGCCGGACTCGCCCCGGGTCTTGTCCTCGCCGTCGACGGCCCGGCGGCCGTGGACTGGGAGGCGGTTGCCGCCGGGATCTGTGAGGCGCTGGCCGCCCGTGCCGTCGCGACCAAACAGACCGACCTGCGCGAGCACTTCGCGCCCTGGCCGGACGTCCTTGCCCTGACCGCCTCCGCGGTACTGGAGGACGACCCGGACTTCGCCCCGCTGTCCCGGGCCGGGCTCGCCGACTTCTTCACCGGGCTGCCGGAGCCCGGGGCCGCCGACGACACCGTAACGGTCGTCTTCGGACCGGGCGCGGCCCTGGTGCCGCACGACCGGCTCTGGTACGCGGACCTGCCCAAGCGGTACGCCGAGGCCCAGATCACCGGCGGGACCGGCCGCAACCTGGGGCAGCCCGCCGGTACCGGGGCGGGCACGACCCGTCGGCTCTTCTACATCGACTGGCCCGTCCTCGACCGGCACCGCGACACCCTCGTGTCCGGCGTCGACCTGTGGCTGGACACCCAGGACGCGCAGGCCCCGTCCTGGCTGGAGGGCGCCGCCCTGCGCACTGCCCTCGCAGATCTGGCCAGGCGGCCCTTCCGTACCCGCCCCACCTTCAACACCACTTCCTGGGGCGGACATTGGGCCCAGGCGCAGCTCGGCTTCAACCAGGAGGGGGCCAACACCGCGCTGGGCTACGAGCTCATCGCTCCCGAGAGCGGGATTCTGGTGGGTACGCCGGACGGTCCGCGGGTCGAGGTGCCCCTGCAGGCACTGGTCGCCTCGCACCCCGAGGCGATCCTCGGCGACGACGTACACGCGAGGTTCGGCACCTCGTTCCCGATCCGCTTCGACTACCTCGACACCGTCGGCGGTGGCAACCTCTCCGTCCACTGCCACCCGCAGTCGGACTACATGCGCCGCGTATTCGGATGGCCGTACACCCAGCACGAGACCTACTACATGATGCTCGGCGGGCCCGGCCGGCAGGTGTTCCTGGGGCTGCGCCAGGACGCCGACCTCGCGGCCTTCCGACACGAGGCGGACCGGGCGTTCCACGACGGCGTGCCGTTCGACATCGAACAGTACGTCCAGACCTTCCCGGCCGATCCGCACCAGATCTTCCTCATCCCGGGCGGCACCCCGCACGGCAGCGGCGAGGGCAATGTCGTACTCGAGATCAGCGCGACGCCGTACCTGTACAGCCTTCGCCTCTACGACTGGCTGCGCAAGGACAGCGAAGGCAGGCAGCGGCCGGTCCACGTCGGCCACGCGTTCGAAAACCTGGACCCGGACCGGTCGGGGGAAGCCGTGGCCAGGGACCTGGTCCCCACGCCGCGCACCCTGCGCTCGGGCGACGGCTGGCACGAGGACGTCATCGGCCGCCTCCCGGAGATGTTCTTCGAGGTCCGGCGGATCGCACTGGCGCCGGACACCGTTGCGGACGACGACACGGACCACCGCTTCCACGTCCTCAACGTCGTGGAGGGCGACGGAATCCTCCTGGAGACCAGTGGCGGCCACCGCCATGTGCTGGCGTACGCCGAGACACTGACCGTGCCCGCCGCGGTCGGCGCCTACCGGGTG
Organism: Streptomyces sp. NBC_01241; assembly: GCF_041435435.1. Classification (NCBI taxonomy): domain Bacteria; kingdom Bacillati; phylum Actinomycetota; class Actinomycetes; order Kitasatosporales; family Streptomycetaceae; genus Streptomyces; species Streptomyces sp. NBC_01241. The sequence continues at coordinate 161,297 of NZ_CP108494.1, forward strand.
TGGGCCCTCGGCGGGGGACCGGTGCGCTATGTGAAGGCGCTGGTGCGGTGAGCCCCGCAGACGAGGCCACCATCTCGGTCCTCGAGGTCGGCGGCACCCATGTGACCGCGGCCGGTGTCGACATCCGCGCCCGCAGCCTCCGGTCCGGCCGCTCGTTCCGTGAGGCGGTGGACAGTAACGGCAGTGCCGAGGAGATCCTGTCGGCCCTCGTCCGCTGCGCCGACCGGCTGTCCGGCCTCGGCGCGGGCCCATGGGCCGTGGCACTGCCCGGTCCGTTCGACTACGAGCGTGGGATCGGGCGGTTCGAAGGGGTCGGCAAGTTCGAAGCCCTGCGGGGGGTCGATCTGCGGGCCGCCCTGACAGCATCACTGCCCGGCGCCACCGCGCTCAGCTTCTGCAACGACGCGGACGCGTTCGTGCTCGGCGAGTGGTGGGCCGGGGCGGCGCGCGGGCACCGCACCGTCGCCGGTATCACGCTCGGGACCGGTGTGGGTTCCTGCTTCCTGCGCGACGGCCGGATACTGCGGCACGGCCCCGGGATCCCTCCCGAAGGCTGGGTCCACAACCTGCGGTACGCGGGCGGACCCCTGGAGGAGACGGTGTCCCGGTGTGCCCTGCGGCGGGCCTACGCACGGGCGACCGGCGCGGCGCCGCCCGACGTCCGGGAGATCGCCCGGCGGGCGCGGCAGGGGGACCGGGCCGCGGCGGAGGTGTTCACCGAGACGTTCCGTGCCCTGGGAAGGGTGCTCGGGCCACTGCTCGCCGCCTTCGAACCGACGGTTCTGGTGGTCGGGGGCGCCATCGCGGGGGCCTGGGACCTCCTGGCCGAACCGCTGCGCTCAGGGCTCGCCGAGGCCGATCCGGTCCGCAACCGACGCGTCGTCATCACCCCGGCGCACCGGCCGGACGAGGCCCCGCTGCTCGGCGCGGCCTACCTGGCCGGGGAGCGCGGGCGGCCGGGCGACCGTACCGCGCCGCTCGGAGACTCCCGCTGACACCGACCCGGCACGTGCGGGACCCGGAGGAAGCCGGGTGAAGGACGAGAAGAAAGGTCTCACCTCGGTGCCCTCGTCACATCCTCACCGGCGGCGCATCAGCACGCCGCCGGCCTCGCCCCGCATGCCTCTCGGGCCTCGGCCACCGTCCAGCGGGCGGCGGCACGAGCTGAGCGGCTTCCCGCTGTACGGCCGGCACCACTTCGCGCACGTCGGCCGGACCCCTTTCCGCCTTCTTCCGGGAATTGCGCAGAGCGGATCCCCCGACGAGGCCTCCTCGATCCACACCCCCGACCCCCTGGGAACAGCTGTGACACCTCCCCGTTCCACCGCCGAACTGACCGTGACCGAGCGCGGCTTCCTGCGCGCCGGACGCCCCCACCAGATCGTCTCCGCCGCCATCCACTACTTCCGTGTCCACCCCGAACTGTGGGAGGACCGGCTGCTGCGGCTGCGTGCCATGGGCGTCAACACCGTCGAGACCTACATCGCCTGGAATCTGCACCAGCCGGCTCCCGGGCAGACCGACTTCTCCGGACAGGCAGATGTCGCCCGCTTCCTGCGCACCGCCGCCCGGCTCGACCTGGACGTGATCGTGCGACCCGGCCCCTACATCTGCGCCGAGTGGGAGTTCGGCGGCCTCCCCGCATGGCTGCTGGCCGACCCCGGGCTGCGGCTGCGCCGCACCGACGACCGCTATCTGGCCGCCGTGGACGCCTGGTTCGACCAGCTGATCCCAGTCCTGCGCCCCCTGCTCGCCGGCCGGGGCGGGCCGGTGATCGCCGTCCAGATCGAGAACGAGTACGGCAGTTACGGCCATGACACCCCCTACCTCGACCATCTGCGGCAAGGTCTGATCCGACGCGGCGTGGACTGCCCGCTGTTCACCGCCGACGGAGCCACTGACGGCGTACTGCGCGGGGGCATGCTGCCCGGCACCCTGGCGACCGCGACCTTCGGCTCACAGCCCGAGGAGTCACTGGCGACCTTGCGCCGCCACCAGCCGACCGGCCCGCTGATGTGCTCCGAGTACTGGCACGGCTGGTTCGACCACTGGGGCGAGCACCACCACGTACGGAACGCGGACGAGGCCGCCGGGGAGCTGGACCGGATGCTGGCTCAGGGCGCTTCGGTCAACCTCTACATGGGCCACGGCGGCACGAACTTCGGATGGTGGAACGGAGCCAACCACAATGAGACCGACTACCAGCCCACCTGCACCAGCTACGACTATGACGCTCCGGTCGGTGAGGCCGGAGAGCTGACCGAGAAGTTTCACGCGTTCCGCGCGGTGATCGAGCGGCACCGTGGCCCGATCCCGTACGCGATACCCGCGACACCGGACCGGCTCGCCCCGCAGACGGTACGGCCGAACGGTGCGGTGGCGCTGGCAGACTGCCTCGACGTGCTATCCACTCCTCGGCAGCGGCTCTCACCGGAACCGATGGAGGTGCTGGGCCAGTCACTGGGGCTGATCCACTACCGCACGTGGCTCCGTGGCTCCTTCCCCGACTCGACCCTGCGCGTGCACGGCCTCGCGGACCGGGCCCAGGTGTTCCTCGACGGAGTGCCGCTGGGCGTCCTGGAGCGGACAGGGTCGCTCGACGCGCTGCCGATCGACGTCCCCGACACCGGTGCCGAACTCGACCTGCTGGTGGAGAACATGGGACGGATCAACTACGGCCCCTTGCTGGAAGATCGCAAGGGCATCAGCGGCGGCGTCCGCATCGACGGCCAGTACCAGTTCGACTGGGAGATCCGCCCCCTCCCGCTGACCGATCTGGCAGGCCTGCGGTTCGGGGCCGCCGAACAGGTCGAGGGCCCGGCCTTTCACCGTGCGACGCTGGAGGTACCGGAACCGGCCGACGGTTTCCTGGCCCTGCCGGGCTGGACCAAGGGCCAGGTGTGGCTGAACGGCTTCGCCCTCGGCCGTTACTGGGACCGCGGACCCCAGCGCACCCTGTACGCCCCTGCCCCGGTGTGGCGGGCCGGCCGAAATGAACTCGTGATCCTGGAACTGCACCGGCCGGGCGAGCGGATCGAGCTCTGCGACGCCCCGGATCTGGGCCCGACCGACTGACCTCCGGACTGCCAAGTGGCTCCGGTCCGTATTCCTTCCGGACCGGAGCCACCTGAAGCGAGTCCCGGAGGGCCGACGGGATCCCGCCGGCTTCCGCCTGCCCGAATCAGCTCTGGCCGTGCCCGAAGTACGCGGCCAGGTCCCGGTCCGGGGCCGCGACCTCGACGGCCCGGCCGCCGTCCCGCAACGACACGGTGGCCGCGTAGCCGGCCGCCACCGCTTCGCGGGCCGCAACGGGCGAGGTGACGGTGGCTCCGCCGTCCCGCACGAACCGCAGGAATTCCGCCATCAGCACGGGATCGGCGCCCCCGTGCGTGCCGCTCGGTGTGTGCACGGGCACCACCAGATCGGCCTCGGCGCGGCCGTCGGAGCGGCGGTTCCACACGTGGACCTCCGCTCCCTCCGAGTCGCCGAAGTTCTCCAGGCGCCCCTCGGTGCCGATCACCGTGTAGTTGCGCCAGTAGTCGGGGGTGTAGTGGCACTGCTGGTAGCTCGCGAAAACTCCGTTGTCCAGCTGCATCTGCATCATGCTCAGGTCCTCCACGTCCACCACCGGGTGGAGACCGGTCTGGCTGAGTGGCGGCCAGTTCTCCGTCGACAGCCACTCGGTCATCCGCTCCCCGCTGCGGTCGCGGTGTGAGTCGATGTCCCCGTAGACCGTCAGCCCGCCCATGGCGTTCACCCGCCGGGTGTAGCCGCCGGCCAGCCAATGGATGACATCAATGTCGTGCGCGCCCTTCTGCAGCAGCAGGCCGGTGGTGAGGCGTCGGTCCGCGTGCCAGTCCTTGAAGTAGAAGTCCCCGCCGTGGCCGACGAAATGGCGGCACCAGATGACCTTGACCTCGCCGATCGCCCCCTTGACGATCAGTTCACGCATGGCCACCACGACCGGCATGTGGCGCATATTGTGGCCCACGTACAGCGGGGTCCGATGCCGGTGAGCTGCCGCGAGCAGCCGGTCACACCCCTCGGTGGTGATTGCCATCGGTTTGTCCAGGAACACTGGTACACCAGCCTGAAGGAAGTCCAGGCCGATCCCCTCGTGCGTGTGGTCCGGAGTCAGCACCAGCACGCCGTCGAGTCCCGCGTCGAGCAACTCATGGTGATCCGCGGCGGTCCGCACCTGGGTGCCGAATCGCTGTTCGGCGCGCGTCAGCAACTGTCGGTCGCGGTCGCAGGCGGCGGCCACCAGTGAGCCCGATCCGGGCTGGTGGGCCAGATCGGCCAGGTCGCTGCGATTACCCAGGCCGATGACGCCGAGCCTGATGTCGTCCAAGGTGCTTGCCCTTTCAGAAGGTTTCGACCCCAGCAGGGCGAGGATGACCGGACGATAGATCTGGAACATGTCCGGTTGCATGGTGAGATTGTCTTGATTCTGAGGGGGTCGGGATGGTGCCGACCGCCAGGGCGGCCGCACTCTCGGGGGCCCTGCGGCCGGGCGGAGAAGGATGCTGCCCCGGTGAGAGGTGGGGTGAGGCGGCCGGTGCGGGACGGAACGAGTCTGAGCTCACCGGATCCTGGCGTCAAGAGTTTGAATGTGATTCACTGACCCCGGATTGGCTGATGTATCAGAAACATATCGCAAATGGCGCGTCTCTGCGTCGCTCGGCGAGCTCACGCCCGACGTGGACCGCCGTACTGTCCGGACCGCCGTGACGTGGATCGACGGAGAAGTGGATCGACGTGAAAGGGGAGCGCCGTTGACCCGCGCAGCCCGCAGCACCGCACCCGCGCCACAACCCCCGGGCGACGGGGCCGGTTACCGTCCCGGCTACGAGGTCGCGGCCGAACGCATCCTCGAGTACCTCGTCCTGGCCGGCCTGGGGCCCGGCGCCCGGCTGCCCACCGAGCAGGACCTGGCCGACCGGGTGGGGACGAGCCGGACCGTGGTCCGCGAGGCGGTGAAGATCCTTTCCGCGTTGGGCCGGCTGTCCGTACACAAGGGCCGCGGCATCTACGTCGCCCAGCCCGACCAGTCCTCCTGGCAGCACTCCCTGACCCATTTCCTGCCCGCCGATCTGCGTCAGGTCGACGAACTCTTCGAATTCCGGCGCCACTTGGAAACCACCACCGCCCGCCTGGCCGCCGAACGCGCCACCCCCGCCCAGGTCAAAGCCGTCCGCGCGGCCGCCCACCAGTCCACCCGGGCCGCCCGGCAAGACGACATCGACGCCTTCAGCCACGCCGACGACACCTTCCACACCGCCATCGCCACAGCCACCAACAACGCCTTCTTCGCCGCCACCATCGACACCCTGCGTCGCCTGCAACACCAGGTCACCGCCATAGGACTGGCCGGCCTCGCGGGCGGCTCCCTGCGCGACGCCGCCGCCCAGCACGAAGCCATCGCCCACGCCGTCGCCACCGGCGAACCCACGCACGCGCACACCCTCATGGCCCACCACATCGACCGGACCACCCACCAGTTCCAGCGAGAGATCCGGCACCGCATCGCCCCGGGCCACCCCAACGCCTGAACCCCACACCACCACCCATGAAGGACACCCATGCGAATCACCGACGTGACTGTGGAACTCGTCGATCTGCCCGCTCAGCCGCCCTTCCGGTGGCGGGCAGGGCTGCCCGGATCGGAGCCGGCGGTCGTGGGCGGGATCCTGCGGGTCCACACGGACGAAGGCCTGGTGGGCGAGGCGCACACGAGACGTGGGCTGATCGTCGCCGATCTGGTGAACCGCCGTATACGTGAGGACCTGCTCGGCCGCGACCCGCTGATGCGCGAGCTGCTGTGGCACCGCCTGTGGGAGCTGGACCGCATAGAGGAGCTCCCCATCTACGCGCTCGGCCTGGTCGACGTAGCGCTGTGGGACCTGGCCGGCCGCGCGGCCGGCCAGCCGGTCCACCGGCTGCTCGGCCCCTACCGCGAGGCCATCCCCGCCTACGCGAGCACGGTCACCTTCGGCAGCGTCGAGGAGTACCTCGATGTGGCCGACCAGTGTCTGGAGCTCGGCTACTCCGCCATCAAGCTGCACGCGTGGGGAGACCCGCGAGCCGACGCGGACCTGTGCCAGAAGCTGCGGGCCCACGTCGGTGACGACGTCCCGCTCATGTACGACGGCTCGGCCGGGTTCGACCTCGCAGACTCGGTGTACCTCGGCCGCGCACTGTCCGAGGCGGACTACCTGTGGTACGAGGAGCCGATGCGCGAGTTCAGCGTGACCGCCCACCGGTGGCTGGCCGAACAGGTCGACATTCCGCTGCTGGTCGCGGAGACCTCCGACGGCGCGCATTTCAACGCTGGTGACTTCATCATGGCGGGCGCGGCGAGCCGGGTCCGCACCAGCGCGCAGCTCAAAGGCGGGATCACCGGAGCCCTGCGCATCGCGCACCTGGCCGAGAGCTACAACCTGCGGGCCGAGGTGCACGGCAGCGGAGTGGTCAACGCCCACCTGTGCATGGCGATCCCCAACACCACCTACTACGAGTCCCTCGTGTACACCAACCCCGTACAGCGCGAGCCGGCGGTCGGCGCCGACGGGCTGGTGCGGGCGCCGACGGCCCCCGGCATCGGCTTCGATCAGCCGGGCTGGTGACGACTTCCGGTCGAAGTAACAGGGCGGCTCCGGCACATTCTTGACGATGTCTCAGGTTCCAACATCTCAACGTCCCAACATCTCAACTCCTCGGCGCTTCGTGGAAAGGAGCCACACCATGCCCGTGAAACGCTACGCCTCGGTCATACGTCTGCGTGGGGAACTCGAGGCGGAATACCGCGCCTTGCACGCGGCGGCCTGGCCCGAGGTCCTCGCGACCCTCAAGCGCGCCCACATCGGCAACTACTCGATCTTCCTGCGTGACGGGCTGCTCTTCAGCTACCTCGAGTACACCGGCGAGGACTACGCGGCCGACACCGCGCTCATCGCCGAGTGCCCGGTCACCCGGGACTGGTGGGCCCGTACCGACCCCTGCCAGCAGCCACTGGACAGCGTCGGCGACGGCGAGCGGTGGGCACCCGCCGAAGAGGTCTTCCATCTTGACTGACATCAGGGGCAAGCGGCAGGGGGGGGCGGACGCAGCTGCGTCCGCCCCCCCCTGCCGCTTGCCTGCCGCGGGTCACAGACCGTAGACGGGGACAGGCTCAGCCGGATCAGGCCTGACGTGCGACTTTGCCCCTCCTCGTGATCCGCACGGTGACCGCCCCGCCCGCCGGGACTTCGACCTGCGGCCAGTCGAGGAACGCCGTGTACCCAAGGGGGCGAGCCGCTTGGCGGGCCGTCTCCGCCAGTACCGACACCCGTGCCGCGTAGGCCGTGTTGTTGGTCAAGCGGACTACGGTTGCCTGACGGCTCTCGCTGACATGCTCGGCCTCTACATGATCAAAGGGAATGAGAATTCCTTCCCCGGGCCGGACGTAGATACCGGGAAGTTCGAGTGCCATCAGGACACCATTGGTCTCGGTCCATGAGTTTCTCGTCCTGATGAAATCACCGACGGCATTCTTGCCCTCGGCATCGCTGGGCTGGATCCGCTCCATGCTCGAACCGATGAGGTAGTCGGTGGTTATGTGTCCTGGCATGTTGACGGCCTCGGCGTGCGCATGCTGGATATCGCTGATGAGTTCAGCGTACTTCTTGTTCCCAGTAGCTCGATACAGCTTGAACAGGTGGTCGGCGGAGGACGTACAGACACCGGGTGCGGCATGTTTGTTCTGGCTGCTCGCCCAAACGGCGCCCGCCATCCTTCCCTCCAGCCGCGCGATATCACTGCCTGCCGGAAACAGCGGATCGTACGCAAGAGTCCAGGACGAGCACAGAGCAGCCTGGACCTTCGCGCGATTCAGCCATATCTTCTTTCCGGTGTACTGGTACAGCGCCATGAATGACTCCAGGAGACCGAACGCTGTTTCGGAGTCCGCATCCTGTGAAATATCCGCGCACGCTCCGCTGGTGAATCCACGGGACTTGATGTCGCGCTCATAGTAGAATTCGGCTGCTTCCTCGGCCACGGCCAACCAGTCCGGACGGTGGAAGTATTCAGCCGCCAGGGCGAGCCCGGCCGGAGCGATGGCGCCGGCCGTCGAGTTGTACACGGCGATGTCGCCTGTTTCGGGCACGATGTACTGACCGAATTCTCCGTGCTTTCGCCAGGTCCGGGTGAATGCTTCGGCCAGACCGCCTGCGGCCAGTTCCCAGGATTCCTTGACGATGTCGCCGTGCCCTTGCGCCTTCAGGAGCATCACATGCTTGATCAGCCAGAAGAGCACGTCTCCGTTCTTGCGTACCATCGCCTGCACCGCCGGGAAGCCGGGGTGGGCCTTCTCCGATCGGATCTCTCCGTCTTCGTTGATGAAGCCGTAGAAGAATCCGCTCTGCCCCTTCATGCGGGAACAGATGAAGTCCAGCTCATCGGATACCCTGCCCCGTTCCGTCGGGTCATTCAGAGCCAACATGGGGTAAGTGTTGATCATTCCGCTGACCCAACCCAGTTGAAAGTGCCTGGAATTTTCCGGCAGGTAGTAGCGGCCTGCTTTGGTCTCTGTGAAATTGCCTCGGCAGATGTTGGTGCCGAGCTCGGCCAGCTTACTCATCGGAAGTAGGTTGCGAGGCACGGTGGGGCCGGTGAGCGACTTTCGCACATCCATGAATTTTTGCAGGACTTCCGGAATTCCGTCGACATCGAAGGTGAAGACCTGGAAGCGAATCGAAACCGCGTCACCGGGAGCCCAGTCCGACGCCCTGTCATCGCTCGTCCGGAAATCGCCGAAACCGGCCACCTGCCGGCGCACAACCGGTGCCGAGATGCTGAATTCACAGCTTTCCCTGCCTGCACTCTCCTCAATCGAGAGTCCACTGTTGCCCAGGCGGGTTCCCTGCTCGGTGAGGACGATCCATCCCTTTTTGAACTTGGGCGAGAAGAAGCTCATCGCCGGGGCGGCAGTACTGAACGTCGCCAGCTCGATCCGCGAAGGCGCCGCGGCATCGACGGCCAGTCGCGGGTTGTTCGATATCGTCAGCGGCGACTGTGGGTTGTAGTACATGTCGGCCGGATAGTCCGGATTGTATCCGTTGCCGATGGCGCGATAGCGATTGCCGTTGTAGATGATTCCGGGAATCATCACGTAGTTGGCGGTCTCCCAGCTCTCGAATGGGAAATCAACGGAGATTGCGGTCTGTTCCGCCGCCCCCTTCTCCAGGGTGCAGGTCAGGGTGACCTCCCACCCGTGACCAGCGGGAACCCGCCGCGTATCCCACTTCAGTTGCCACTGTCGCGGTCCGTCGGTCAGCAGGTCGCCATCGAACTGCTGGGCCCGGCGCAGCGTCGTGCCGTCATATTCCCGAATCGACACCAGGAGGGAGCCGTGCAACTCGCGCAGAGCACGGCTGAGTTCCACGGCCTGACCATTGGCTACGGCAACCCCTGCGTCGAGCGGTTGGGCTTGCGAGACGGTGGGTTCGAGAGCGATCTTCGCTCCGACTCCGGCGGCCGCCAACAAAGAAAGGCAGTTTCTCCTGTCAAGCATTCTGCAACCATCCTTGTGTGCGTGTTCCAGCGAATTGAGCTTCAGTTCGATATCGGTACAGGCACCGGCGCGCCCGGCAGCAGACCCTGGGCACGCAGGGCGAGCCACATCTCCTCGGGGACGGGGTGGCTGATCATCGCGGTGGCATCCGTCACCTCGGCGGCGCTGCGTGCCCCGAGCAACACACCGGCGACCGCCGGGTGCCCCAGCGGGAATTGCAGGGCGGCGGCCCGCAGCGGAACCCCGAAGGTCTCGCACAGCGTGCGCAGAGCCAGCGCCCGGTCCAGCAGGTGTGCCGGGGCCGGTGCGTAGTCGAAGGTCGCGCCCGGCTGGGGATCGGCGAGGAGGCCCGAGTTGAACACCCCGCCGACCAGCACGGACACTCCGCGTTGCGCCGCCAGCGGCAGCAGTGCGGCCAGAGCGCTCTGGTCGAGCAGGGAGTAGCGGCCGGCCAGCAGGACCACGTCGATGTCAGTGTCGCGGACGAAGCGTGTCGGCATCGCGGTCTGATTCATGCCGACGCCGATCGCGTGCCCTCCGCACGCATCCGCTCCAGCTCGGGGTAGGCGCAGTCGAAGGCCTCGCGCTCGTGGCTGTCCGGGTCGTGCAGGTAGACGGTGTCCACGCGATCCAGGCCGATCCGGGCGAGGCTCTCCTCGACGCTGGTGCGTACACCGCGGGCGCTGAAGTCCCACACCCGTTCGTGGGTGGCCGGGACGGCGAAGCCGTTCGCCAGGTCGTCGCCGGGCACTCCGGCACGTGCGCGCAGCAGGCGGCCGACCTTGGTGGACAGCGTGAACTGCACACGTGGCCGAGTGCGCAGTGCGTCCCCCAGCCGGCGCTCGGACAGGCCGAGTCCGTAGTGCGGAGCGGTGTCGAACGCGCGGATGCCGCAGGCCCAGGCTGTCTCGACGGTGGCGGCCGCGTCCTCGTCACTGACCGGATGGAACAGGTTGCCCAACGCGGCTGCTCCCAGGGTGAGTTGACCGACCCGTGTGGTGGTGCGCATGAGTTCAGGTGTGCCTCTCGTTCGGGACCCGGTCGCACGGCATGGGACAACCGGGGCGGGGGATTGCGCGGACCCGCCCCGGTGCCGGCCGCTCAACCCTTCGTCGCTCCTCCTGTGAGGCCCTTGACGAACTGCTTCTGGAAGGCCAGGTAGAAGACGAGGATGGGCAGTGTCGCCAGGAACATGAAGGCGAAGACCGAGCCGAAGTCCGCCTGGTGTTCACCGATGGCACGGTAGATGCCGACGGTCACCGTGGTGCCTGCAGCCGGGCCCAGGACGATCAGCGGGTTGAGGAAGTCGTTCCAGATCCAGACGCCGAGGAAGATCACCACGCTGGCCGAGGCCGGCCGCATCAGCGGGAAGACCACCTGCCAGAAGGCGCGGAACGCTCCGGCGCCGTCGATCGCCGCGGCTTCTTCGAGCTCTCGGGGGATCGTCTTGGCGAAGCCCGCGAAGACGAACACCCCGAACGGCATGTAGTAGCCGACGTACGCCAGGACCAGTCCGGGCACGCTGCTCATCAGCCCCAGCGTGCGCAGGACTTCGGTGATCGGGGTGAGGATCACCGCGGGTGGCACCATGAGACCGCAGAGCAGGACGACCATGATGACCTTGGACAGGAAGCCGGTCGACCGGGCCAGGTAGTGGCCGAGCATGGCGGAGATCGCGGTGATGACGAGGATGGAGATCACGGTGACCTCCGTGCTGTTGACCAGCCCGTACCAGAAGAGGTGGTCAGGGCGCGACAGCACGCTCTGGACGTTGTCCAGGGTCGGTGGCACCGGGAGGCCGACCGGGTTCGACACGATCGCCGAACCGTCCTTGAACACGTTGACCAGCACGAGGTAGATCGGCAGGAAGAACAGCAGGCCGGCGAGGAGCGCGACGACCGGACGTATCCACGCCCTTGTTCCACCCCTGTTCATGCTCGCGTTCAGGTCCGGGTTCGTCTTCGTGCTCATGCGGACACCTCGCGTTTCTGCAGCCACCCGAGCGCCATCACGGAGACGGTCGCGACCAGGATCAGCATCGCCACGGCCATCGCGGAGGCGTAGCCGACGTGGTTGCCGTTGAACGCGGTCTGGATCACCTGGAAGGCGAGGGTGGACGTGGTGCCGGGGCCGGGGCCGCCGTTGGTGAGCACCTGGATCTGGTCGTAGGCCTTGAATCCGCCGATCAGTGACATGACCGTGTTGATGGTGACGGCGGGTGCCAGCATCGGCCAGGTGACGTGGCGGAACCGCATCAGTGGTCTGCAGCCGTCGATGGCCGCCGCTTCGTGCAACTCCTGCGGGATGCCCTGCAGTCCGGCCAGGTAGATCACCACGCAGAAGCCGAGCCCCTGCCAGGCGATGACCCACGAGACCGTGTAGAGGGCGAGGCTCGGGTCGGAGAGCCAGCCCGGCGGATGGCTCACCCCCAGCTGCCGCAGCATGGAGTTGAGCAGGCCGTCATCGACGAGGATCGCCTGCCAGATGACGCTGACCACCACGGCGCTCAGCACGACCGGTACGAAGAACACGCTGCGCAGGGCGTTGTACAGCCAGCCGCGCCGGTCGAGCAGCAGGGCGATCGCCAGGCCGCCGGCGTTGGTCACCAGCGTCACGATCACGGTGATGACGACGGTGTTCTGCAGTGCTTTGAGGAAGTCGTCGTCGGAGAACAGGCTCGTGAGGTTGGCCAGGCCCACCCACCGGGTCGGCGGGTTGAAGGGGTTCTTGTTGGTGAGGCTGTAGCCGGCGGTCATGCCGATCGGCACCAGGACGAGGGCCAGGTAGGCGAGCAGTCCGGGAGCCGCGAAGAGAGCGAAGCGGCCCGGTCCGCCGTTCGGCCGGAAGCGCCGGGACGGTCGCGACGGCCGCCGCGCGGGGGCGTCCTGTGATCGGACAGCTGCCGTGTCCTGCGCCTCGGGCGCGGCAGCGGAACCCTCCGGTCGAGTCAGGGTACGTAGGCGCATTATCGGGTGGCCTTGTCCCACTGCTCGTCCATGTAGGCACCGAACTGACGGGCTGTCATGCGGCCGCCGAGGAGATTCTGGACGCCGGCCGCGGCCTTGTCGGCCAGGCCGGGCGGCAGGGAACCGTCACCGGTCTCCTGGGAGAACGAGTTGACGATCCCGTCGTCCTTCTGGGCCTGCCGATACGCCGCCACGGTCTTCTTGTAGACGGGGCCCATGGTGCTGGGCGGGCTGTAGCCCTTGATGTCGATGATGAGCCCGTCGGCCTTGACGGCGGCGTCCAGGTTCTTCTGGTCCTCCATGAACGCCTTGGCCCACTTCTTGGCCAGAGGAACATCGGACGCCTTGGAGCTCACGGTCATCCCGCCGCCGAGGACGCCCGGGAGTGCCGGGGCCCCTTGGTCCGTGGGCCACGCGAAGACGCCCGTGTCGAAGTCCGGCTTCTTCGTGTCGGCCGAGGCGGAGAACCAGCTGCCCATCGGATACATCGCGCCCTTTCCGTCACGGAAGGCCTGTTCGGTGTCCGCGTAGGAGCGGGAAAGGCCGGCGCGGTCGATGTATCCCTTGTCCGCGAGGCCGGCGACCTTCTGGGCGGCGGCGACGAACGCCGGGTCGGTGAACTTGACCTTGCCCTTGGCGCGTTGGGACAGCCAGTCCGGCGTCTTCTTGTAGACGTCGGTGGCCACCGTGCAGATCAGCGGGAACATGTCGGCCCAGGAATCCTTGCCGCCACCGCCGACCACGAAGGGGTTGATGCCCTTCTTCTTCAACTTGGCACTGTCGTCGAGCAGTTCACGGTACGTGTGGGGCGGTGCGTCGATGCCGGCGGCCGCGAAGTCCTTCTTGTTGTAGTAAACGAGCGTCGTCTGGGCGGCGTAGGGCAGCTGGTAGACCTTGCCGTCATAGGTGTTGGCGCGGGGGTTCTCGTACGTCGCGAGTTCCTTGTCCGTCCACGGTGACAGCTTGCCCGCCTCGGCGAATCCGGCGGGGTTCAGGCCGATCATGACGTCCGGGAACTGACCCGTGCTGTCGAGCTGCTTCGCGTACCCGGTGCGGTCGGCGCTGGGCGACACGAGCTTCTTGATCGTCACCCCGGGCACCTTCGCCGAGGCGCGGGCAATCGCGGCGTCCCAGTACTTCGCGTCCAGGTTGGGCGTTTCGAAGGTGAGGAAGGTCAGGGTGACCTTGTCGCCGTCGCCCTTGGACGCACTCGTACCGGAACTGCCGGCCGTGCACCCGGCCAGGAGGAGAGCACCTGCGAGGGCGGCGGTTCTCGTGAGTATCGGATTGCGCATCATGTCCAACTTCCCCTACCCGTCGTTGTCCGGGGGCGGTACCGAGTCGCTGTCTTGTTCGTACCGGGACGAGAGAGGGAATCCCGCTGCCGACCGTCCACCGAATCCGTCACATGGTTCAGACTCTTCCCAGAGTCCTGCTGCTCTCGGGGGCGACCGCTTCCCCTCAGCGTTCGCCCGTCAGGGCACCTTGGGGTATGGAAGTCCGCGCGCGACGGCATGTCAAGAGATGAGACGGAGTTATTGCTGAACCAGGGAGGCAATAGATCTGATACATGTCGGTAGAGTTTCGTCGGCCCCTACGGATTCGCTTCGCGGGAACGAGACGCGTCGGTGGCGCGGTTCACGACCCCGGCACGCTTCGACCGCCCCGTCGCCCGGTCGTTTCCGGTGTGGGCGGCGGGGCGGGGCGGCGGGGCGCTACTGATCGAGGCTGTCGTCCGCGGTCACGCCCCGTCCCGGCCGGCGGGAGCGGCGGGAGCGGCGAAAATGCGATTGCGGATCTCTCGCTGGACCTGGAGTTCCGTCGTGTCGATATGGCGGGCCATTAGGGCGGCGGCCTGTTCCTGCTCACCGGCCCCGATCGCTTCCAGGATCGCCAGGTGCTGCTCCGCGGCCCCGGCGAGTGATCCCGGTGCGGAGTCGGCCAGGGCCACGATGGTGACCTGTCGCTGCAGCCGCTGGATCGCGTCGACCAGGCTGGAGAGGAACGCGTTCCCCGCTGCCGCGCCGATCGCCTGATGGAACTCCGCATCGGCCCGGCCGAACGACTCGTGGTCGTCGCGCTCGGCAGCCTCCGCCGAGCGCTGCGCCGCCTCGCGGATCGCCCTGAGCTGAACCGGTGTGGCCCGCGCGGCCGCGAGCCCGCTGGTCTCGGCCTCGGTGAAGCGCCGGAACTCGAACAGTTCACCGACGCGGCTCGGGTCGGTCGGCAGGAACCGGGAGAACGTGTCGGACCACAGGTCGTTCCTGGGATGCGCCACGAAGATGCCGCGCCCCTTCTCCACCGAGAGCCTCCCGAGGGCCGAGAGGATCTTGACGCCCTCTCGCACCACCGTCCTGCTCATGTCCACTTCGGCCGCCAGATCCTTCTCCGTCGGCAGCCGGTCGCCGGGCCCCATCCCCTGCCGGGCGACGTACTCCAGGATGCGCTCCGCCGCGACCTCGTAGCCGGGGCGGTAGGGGGCCGCCTCAGTCTCCGTCTCCGTCTCCGATGCCGCGGACGCGGACGCGGGCCGGGAAGATCCAGTCATGTTGCTCCATGTATCCGATGCATTCCGTCACGAAATACCAAGTGCTGGGCCCCCAAGATACCTCCCTGGCCGCCCGTACAGGGGTGCTCGGACCGCCCTGCGGAGCACCCGCGCCATCGGGAATAGATCCGAACTAAGCCTTGACGGCCACTTCCGTGCCGTGCACGCTAGACCGCACTTGTGCTGCGGTAGTTACACAGGAGAAGCAAGCGCACTTCCCTGCACGGGCAGGCCTATGGGCTCTCCGGCTCACGGCCGTCCGCCGATCCCGCTCCTCGGAACAGCGCGAACCATCTTCGTTGAAGAATACGAACTATCCAGGTGACTTCGTTCGTCGCTCGACGTTTGCCGGCCTTGCGCCCCTATGAGCTGTTCGCGGGCAGTTGATCAGCGATCCCGCGCGTCATCGAGAGTCACTTCACCTAGGAGGACATGTGGACAGGCGTCGCTTTCTGGTTGCCAGCGGCTTGAGTTCGGCCACGGCCGTGGCCATGGCCGCCGGACCCGCGCATGCCGCGCGAACGGCCAGGACCAAGACGTCCTCGTCGCTGCGGATCGGGGCGGGCTTCCTTTCGGTGGGCATCAGCGGCTCCGGGTACGTGGACAGCCTGGTGGACCTGCGTGACGGCACCGACCACCTGGCCAAGGACACCCCTGTGCCGCTGGTCAGCGTGGTGGCCGACGGCAAGCACGTGGTTCCCGCGAAGGTGCGGGTCGTGTCGCGTGACCGGGCGCACCACCGGCAGGTCCTGGAGTTCGTCGGCGAGAGCGTGACGATCCAGGTAGAGGCCGTCGGGTTTCCCACGCATTCCACACTTGAAGTCGTCGGCCTGACGGCCGCCTCGGGTGTGGATGTGCAGACGCTGCTGTGGGGTCCGCTGCCGACGATGCTCGACGACACCATCGGCGAGACGGTCGGTGTGGTCGCCAACTCCGATTTCGTCATGGGGGTCCGGCCGCTGAACGACAAGACGGTGGGCGGGTGGCCGAACGAGCATCTGGCGTACGGGTTCGGTCCTGACCTCGTATGGAATCCGTACGGCCTGCAGACCGGTGTGAAGGACGAGTGGCTGGCGAGCAACGTCGCCGCGAAGACCACGTGGGGCAGCGTCCTGCGCGCCACCACCTACGACTACAGCAAGGCACGGGTCCGGCAGCGCACCAACGGTTACGAGATCCCGCTCGGCCCGCTGCCCGCGCCCGAGGGCCGGATCGTCGGGTCGAAGATCGCCCTGTTCGGCAGTGCGCCGGATCTCGCCCTGACCGTGCTCAGCCAGATCGCCAAGGAGCACGACCAGGCGTACCCCACCCTGGACGGCCAGTGGCAGAAGGCGGCCCAGCGCACCTCGCAGACCCACTTCTGGGTCCACGACCTCAACACGGGCACCGTCACAGCGGCCGCCAAGCTCGCCGCGCAGGCCGGGGTGCGGAACATCTACGCGATCAGCGGCAACGGGCCGTGGGTGTCGCACGGGCACTACCAGTTCAACGGCTCCTTCGGTGGATCGGACGCGGCGGCCGCCCAGTTGGTGGCCGCAGCGGCGAAGGAGGGCATCGAGGTCGGAGTGCACACCCTGTCCACCTTCATCGATGCCAACGACCCGTACGTGAAGGCGCCGGCCGATCCACGGCTCGCGGTGGGCGGCTCCGCCCGGCTCACCCGCCCGCTGGCCGGGGCGGACACCACGCTGTACGTGGATGCCAACGGCCTGCTGGCCTCCGGCGTCGACGGTCAACGGCTGTGCATCGGCGACGAGTTCATCACCTACGGTTCCGTCACCAAGGTCAGCAACACCGAGTGGCAGGTCAGCGGCCTGAGCCGGGCACAGTGGTCCTCGGTCGCCAAGGACTACCCGGCCGGTACCACCGTCGCCCGGCTCATCCAGAACGGCTACGGCGGCGCGCTGGCCGGTCTGCCGATCACCGACGAGATCGCGACCCGGCTGGCCACCGCCTACAACACCAGCGGCGTCCACGCCACGTCCTACGACGGGCTTGAAGGCACCGGCTACAACGGCTGGGGCGGCTACGGCTTCGCACGGCTCGTCAACGGCGTCCACCGGCAGGTCACCACCAAGAACTTCATCACCGAGTGCAGCAACCTCGCGTCGAACACCTGGGACGCCCAGTCCAGGGCGAGCTGGGGTGAGATCGGCCCCACGAGCTACGCCCAGATCATCCGCAGCAACACCTTCTACCGGGCGAACTACCTGCCCGGGATGATGGGCCAGCAGGGGCTCTCGGGCGGCGACGCCCTGCAGAAGATCGAGGACACCCTGGCGCACGCGGCATCCCTCGACGCCGGCATCAACTTCGAGACCAGCGTGAGCAGCCTCCAGTCCGGGCAGAACACCGCCGTGCTGCTCGCCGCCGTCCGGATGTGGGAGTCCGCGCGCGCATCCGGCGCGTTCACTGCCGAGCAGAAGAAGCAGCTGGGCGTCGCGAGCAGGCACTGGCACCTGAGCGAGGTCACGCCGGACGCCGAGTGGACGCTGCAGGAGATGGACACGTCCGGTCAGCCGATCGGTGACCCGCAGTCGATCAAGGCCCCGACACCGGGCTTCGCCACGCCGGAGCCGGCGGACGCCCGGGTCGGAAAGCTGTACGCCTTCAAGGTGACCTCGACGACTCCGCGGACCATCCGCTACGAGGTCACCGACGGCCGCCTCCCGCACGGCCTGACCCTCAACCAGGACACCGGTGGCATCACCGGAATTCCTGCCTTCCCCGGCACCAGCAAATTCACCATCACCGCCAAGAACGGCGGGAGCATCGCCGACGCGAAGACCACCTACAAGATGACGACCCGGCCGTGACCGCTGCCGTGCCGTGCCCCGGCCTCGGTCGGGGCACGGCACGGCCGGCACCTGCTCCCCGTCGCGTCACCCGCACGAACCTCCAGGAACGAATCCATCGAGAACGCTTGGAGTTTCACATGAGAGTGCGTCCAGGACAGCTGCTGTGCCTTCTCGCGTCAATGCTCTCCTTGCTCGCCCTCGCCGCTCCCGCGACACCGGCGAGCGCCGCCCCCGACCCGGTCAACGCAGAACCCGCAGTGGTGCCCGCCCTCCAGAAGTGGCAGGGCCGCACCGGATTCTTCGAGCTGGGCCGGCACAGCCGCATCGTGTTCGCCGGAGCGCACCGCGACCGTCTCCGCGATCAACTCGCCACCCTCCCCGACGAGATCGAGCAGGTCACGGGGCGCAAGCCGGCCCTGTCGCCGCGCCGCCCGCACAGCGGCGACATCGTGCTTTCGGTCGATCCCACCCTGCCCGAAGCGGTGGACAGCGCCCGGTTCAAGGAAGAGGGCTACACCTTCACGGTCACCGGCGAGAACGTGCGGATCACCGCGCCGACCGCGAAGGGCGTCTACTACGGCACCCGTACGCTCCTGCAGATCCTGCTGCTCGACGACGGCCGTGACTCCGTCCCCGTGGGCACCGCCGTGGACTGGCCGAACTACAAGGTGCGGGGCTTCACGCTGGATGTCGGGCGGCGCTTCTTCACCGCGGACTTCATCCGCGACTACATCCGCCTCATGGGCTGGTTCAAGCTCAATGAGTTCCAGATCCACCTCAACGACAACGGGTTCAAGGGTGACCGGCCCTGGAGCGAGGCCCAGGCCGGCTTCCGGCTCGAGACCGACAACCCCGCGCTGTCCGGCCTGGCCTCGAAGGACGGGGCGTACGGCCGGCACGACTGGGACTCCTTCGAGGACACCGCCGCCGCCAACGGCGTCACGCTCGTCCCCGAGTTCGACGCCCCCGCCCATTCGCTCGCGTTCATCCGGTTCAAGCCGTCCCTGGGTCTCAACAACGGCGATTCCGACCACCTGGACCTGTCCAAGCCGGAGACCACCGCGTTCATGAAGTCGGTGTTCGACGAGTTCACGCCGTGGTTCCGCGGCCCGGACGTGCACTTCGGCGCCGACGAGTACCGGTCGGACAAGCCCCGCTACAAGAGCTACTTCAACGAGATCGCCGCCCACATCCGCGCGCTCGGCAAGCATCCGCGCGCCTGGGGCAGCCTGTCCCTGATGACGTCCGACACCGAGGGCTTCGACCGCGACGTCACCCTCAACAGCTGGAACAACTCGTGGTACGGCCCGCAGGCCGCCAAGAAGGACGGCTATTCGTTCATCAACACCAACGACGCCCTGCTCTACATCGTCCCGTTCGCGAGCTACTACCACGGCCACGGCCTGGACGGTAAGTACCTCTACGACAACTGGGAACCCAACGTCTTCCCCGACGGCCAGAGCGTCGCACCGAAGGACCCCCAACTCCTCGGCGCCATGTCCTCGGTGTGGAACGACCTGACCAAGTCCAGCTACACCGAACTCGACGTGCACGAGCTGGTCGAGCCCACCTTCGGGGTCCTCGCGCAGAAGATGTGGAGCGGCGCCAACTCGGGTGTCCCGTACAGCGATTTCATGTCGACCGTGCGCAAGCTCGGCGTGGGTACGGGGCTGACCGAGGTCGCCACGACACTCGCCACCCCGGCCAACAGTGAGCTGAGTGCGGGCAAGCCGGCGTCCGCGTCCGCGGGCACGGCCGACGCGGCGTTCGACGGGGTGAGCACCACCAAGTGGCAGAGCGGCCCGGGAGATCACGCCTGGCTCCGCGTGGACCTCGGCCGCCCCCGGACCGTCACCAAGGCCGACCTGGACTGGGCGCCCGCACACGGCCGTGACTACGCGATCCAGGTGTCCGGCGACGGCACGACCTGGACCACGGTCGCCCACCGCACGGACCGCGCGTCCGCGGGATCCGACACGCTCACCTTCGAGCCGGTCACCGCCCGGTACGTGCGTCTCGTCGGCACCGAAGCGGCCCGCAAGCAGGACGGCTTCGCGCTGTGGAGCATGCGCGTCTTCGACGCAGCGGATCTGGCGCTGCACCGGCCCACCACCGCGTCGTCGTCCGAAGTGCCCAGCCTGGGACCGGAGAACGCCACTGACGGTGACCCGGTGAGCCGCTGGGCCAGTGCCTACCGTGACGGCGAATGGATCCAGGTGGACCTGGGCCAGGTACAGACGGTCCGCCGCGTCCTGCTCGACTGGGAGACGGCGTCCGGAAAGGACTACGACATCCAGGTCTCCGACGACGGGACGAACTGGAAGACAGCCGCCGCCGTCCGGGACAAGCCCGCAGGCGCCCGCGTGGACGACCTCACCTTCGCTCCCGTGTCGGGCCGGTACATCCGCATGCAGGGCATCAAGCGCACGTCGTCCTTCGGCTATTCGCTCCGGCGCCTCGAGGTCCGGGCCGCGAGCCCGGCGACGAACCTGCTGCGCCGCTGAGACGTGGTGCCGGCCGGTGACGGCGCCGGTCGGCACCACTGCACAACCCCTACGGAGCACGGAGTAGTCGCGCTAATGGAGAGAGGGCCACTCGACAGTGAGTAACAGCTATAGAAAGATCGCTTCCTTCTTGGGGGTGGTGATCGTCGCATCACTCCTGTTCGGTGTATCCGCAACGAAAAAGGCGTCCGCGCAGCAGGTGCCCGGGAACGCTCCGTTCATCAACTCCTGGCTGGTCTCGGGCCCATTCGATTCGCCGGTGGTCGACAAGCAATATGAATGTGAAGCCGATGGCTCGAAGACCCCGGTCGACGGGAAGGCGGAGATCACTCCGAAGGTCGGCGATTCATTGAGCTTCGGCAACGAAAGCAGAAAGTGGGAGTACTTCGACGACCGCATCTATAACCGGAACTACGACGACTACCAGGATCTTTACGGGTATTACTCCGTCAAGAAGGGTGTCGATACGAGGAACAAGTACGTGTATGCACACACGTACGTCTACAGCCCTGTCGAGCAGCAGGCATATCTCAATGTCGGCGCGAGCGGTTCGTACCGGCTGTATGCGAACGACAGCTGCCTGACGAACCCGAGCACCCCGGTGGAGGTGCAAAAGGATCTGACGAAGCAAGCCGTCCAGCTGCACGCAGGTTGGAACAAGCTGATGATTCAGATCAAGCACACCTACACGGAGGACGTGAATTCAAACGGTGTGCCGATAGCCAAGGATCAGAACGTCGCCTTTCTCGGGTTCTACGGCCGGGTGGCGGACCAGAACGGCAACAAGATCGACGGCCTGGTCAATTCCGTGACAGGGTCGTCGGGGAGTCTGCAGATCGTGTCGCAAGGACTCTCGACCGACGATGCGATCCACACTCCGCTTCCGAAGAACAGCATGCCCACCGGCTACAAGGAATGGCCGTACGTCTGGAACAAGTCGGCGTCCAACAACAAGTACGGCGTCAGCGCTTCGGCTTTCCAGTTCATGGCTGCCAGTGGCGCGCCGGGCTATACCTGGAAGATCATCGACGGGAAGTTGCCTGATGGCCTGGCGCTGAACCCTGATGGCTCCATCGCGGATGGACTGGTCGACGGGAAAGTCGATCTGAACAGCACCAAAGGCATCGTTGGCGTCAACACCGAACCAGGAGACTACCGCTTCACCGTCCAGGTGGCCGACAAGGAAGGGAGCACTGCCTCAAAAGACTTCACCATCACGGTGAAGGAACGTCCGAACAAGTGGTTCGAGGAGGGCAGGGTCAGCGCACTGACCCATTCCACCCCGACGTACAACTACTTTGTGGATCCCACCTACTCCGTTGATCAATGGGCAGCGAGAGCGAAGCGCGAAGGACACTCGCTGGTTTCGGTCGAATCCCTGCAGCAGAACTACTTCTGGCCGTCAAAATTCGCCGATCCGAAGCACATCAGGGCGGAGTACCTCCCCAAGGACGAGAACGGCAATGTAGTAGACGGATTGAAGCCGTATGAACAGGCGGTAAAGCGCTACGGAATGAAATTCGGCCTGTACTACGCTACCGAGGGCGGCGGCTTGCAGCATTACTCCACTGATGTGTTCGTGCAGAATGTGGAGGATCTCATCAGGCGTTACTCTCCGGACTACCTGTACTTCGACGGCCCACAGGCAATGCCCAATGCCAACTACGACGCGATGTACAGCGCAGTGCGCGACCACAGCGATGAGATCATCGTGGACTCAAATGCCCAGGGGGCAGAGTACGGTGATCCGGATGTGAGAACCAGCGAGGCGTCGGGCATCTACGCCAATACGGGGAAGAACCATCTTCTCAAGCGGACCCCCATGGAACCGTGGAAGATGATCCACACCAAGAACATGCTCTCGCCGTACTATGGCAAGCGCGACGACTTCAGGCAGGTCGCCAAAGAGATGGTGATGAATGCCGGTCGGGGCTATGTCGACAACAACGATCAATCGGTTCTCGACAGCCGGGGACCGAACTGGGACTCTCCCCAGGACATCGCCACGAGATACCCGAAGGCCGTCCAGGAGTTCATCGACGTACGAGAGAACCTCGCCGGCTGGTTCGCTCCGGTGCATGGTACGGAGAGACACGAGTCCACGACGGGCACGACGCCGTACTTCCTGGCGGACGCCGGCTACGAAGACGATGGACGAGGAAACTACGAGAAGTTCGCTTTCCCCAACAGCACGACCGGCCCGCAATGGGGATATGCGACTGTCAGGGACAACAACATCTATCTGCACATCGTGAAGGGGCCGGACGGCAAGAAGGGCTTCGACGCGATCACCGACAAGCCCCTGACCATTCGTCCGGTCAAGGATCGGGTGAAGTCGGTGAGATGGCTGAACAGCGACGTCCCGGTCACGTCGTTCAGTCAGAAGGGCGACAGCCTGACCATCGACCTGGCCGATGTGAAGGAAGACCCGATCGACACGATCGTCAAGATCGTGACGGACAATCCTGAGCGCAAGTACAAGCTGACCGACATCGACGTCACGGGTCAGCAGTTGGCGCCGAAGGTGCTGAAGGTCAAGGCCGAGGGTTACATGACGTATCCCGCGCTGAAAGCCAAGCTTTCGGGCGTTACCTACAGCAGCGCGAACCCTGAGACAGCGAAGGTTCGCCCCAGTGGAATCGTGCATCCGGTGTCGGACGGCACGACGAGCATCACGGTCCGAGGCGCTTATGAGGGCGTGACCAAGCAAGGCGTGTTGAAGGTGACGGTCAAGGACGGCCTCGTCCATGCCGCCGACATGCTCAGTGCGTCGTTGTCGGTGGAAGGGAAAGAGGCCTACGGCGAGTTCGGCCTGAACGACGGGCTCACGTACGACATACAAGGCAGGTCGACCTCGGGCGGGCCCATCGGCTTGGACGCGGCTCAGATCACATGGCATGGCGGAATCGTCGATCTGGCAGGCGGTGACAAATACAAGCCGGTCGCCATCAAGGAAGTGGACACGTTCACGTTCAAGGGGAAAAAGATCACCACCCCGCAGGTCGAGGCACCCACGAGAGGGGTCGTCTGGGCAGACGTGACACTGGACGGTAAGACCTACCGAACGAACAGGGTCTTCATGGACCTGCTGCCGTACCGGAACCTCGCGAAGGGTGCCGAAATCACCGCCGGCCAGGGGCGGGATACGTTGTCGCACCTCACCGACGGCAGGCTCATCAATGGCGACCACTTCGATCGGTCGAAGTGGTCGGTGCCAGGAAGCGAAAAGGCTTGGATTCAATTCAAGCTGCCCGCGAAGTCGGATATCGCGAACATCGACATCAACTTCAACACGCTGGATCAGAATTACTTCAACACGCCCAGGACAATCAAGATCCAAACCAGTGTCGACGGCGTGACCTGGAGTGATGCCACTACCGTCAACGGCCCGACGGGTACTGCCTATTTCGGGTTCCGCAACCAGTACCCCCTCAGCGCGCAGGCCCAGTACGTGAAGTTGGCGTTCGACGACGGCTCGAACGGGTCGACGACCGACCTGCTCGAGGTTGCCATCAACGGGAGATAGGTGACATGGCGACCGGTCGGCGTCGTGGCCTTCATCGGTGACGACGTCGGCCGGCACCACTGCACAACCGATTGCACCCTCCACGTAGAACACGAGACATATCGACACATGTCGATTTGGAGGAATTGTGGACAGAAGAAACTTCCTGATCGCCGGCGGTGTCAGTTCGCTGGCGCTGATCGCGACGCCGGCCCTCGCCCAGCCGGCGGCAGCAGCAGGGCCGGCGTTCACGGAACAGGCCGGCCGCCCGTTACGGATCAGGGCGGGATTCCTGTCGCTGGGTCTCGACCCGGCGGGCCGGGTCGTCGAACTGAAGGACATACGCACGGGAACCGACCATTTGCCGGCGGGCAAGTCGCTCCCCCTGGTGTCCGTCGTCCTGGGCGACGGACACCAGGACACCCCCACCCAGGTGAAGGTCTCCCGGCAGGACCGGCACATGCTGGTGTTCAGCGGCGACCAGGCGACGGTCGAGGTCAAGGTCGTCAACCACGCGACGTACGCGACGCTTGAGGTCGTCGGTCTGGACGCCGCACCGGGCGTGGACGTGCGGACCCTGCTGTGGGGGCCGCTGACCACCAGCGTCACTGACACCGTCGGCGAGGCCGTCGGTGTGGTCCGCGACAGCGGCTTCGCCCTCGGCATCACCCCGCTCAACGACAAGACCGTCGGCGGCTGGCCCAAGGAGTTCGACGCGTACGGGTTCGGCTCGGAGGTGCAGTCGAAGCCGTACGGGGAGGCCGGGACGCAGAACGAGTGGGGCGCCGCGGCGAAGACGTCGTGGGGCAGCATTCTGCGCGCCTACTCCTACGACTACAGCACCGTGCGGACCCGCGAGGACGGCATCCGGATCGGCCCGCTGCCGGGCTTCGAAGGCCGGATCCTCGGATCGAAGCTGGCCGTGTACGGCAGCACCCCTGATCTCGTGCTCACCGTGCTCAGCCAGATCGCGCAGGGCGAGCACCTGCCGTACCCGACCATCGACGGGCAGTGGCAGAAGACGACCCGGGCGACCCGGCAGCCGTTCCTGGCCCTGTCGTCCCTCGGCACCTCGAACCTCTCCGACGCCATGAAGTTCGCGAAGCAGGCGGGCATCAAGAACGTCTACTCCGTGCAGGGCGCGGCCGGTCCCTGGAAGTCG
The DNA here is from genome assembly GCF_041435435.1 of Streptomyces sp. NBC_01241. NCBI lineage: Bacteria > Bacillati > Actinomycetota > Actinomycetes > Kitasatosporales > Streptomycetaceae > Streptomyces > Streptomyces sp. NBC_01241. The sequence continues at coordinate 186,333 of NZ_CP108494.1, forward strand.
ACGGGGCACTACCAGTTCAACAGCGGCTTCGGCGGCTCGGACGCCGCCGCGGCTCAACTGGTGGCGACCGCCGCCGCGGGCGGCATGCGGGTCGGCGTGCACACCCTGTCCAACTTCATCCAGGCCGATGACCCGTACATCTCTCCCGCACCGGCCGACATGCGGCTCACGGTCGGCGCGACCGTGCAGCTGACCCGCGCTCTGGCCGCGTCGGACACGACCCTGTACGCCGACGGAGACTCCGGCGGCGGCGGTCACGTCATCGGCCGCCGGCTGCGCATCGGCGACGAGTTCCTCACATACTCCGGTGTGACGCAGGCCGGCGCCGGCGAGTGGCAGTTCACCGGCATCAGCCGGGCGCAGTGGGGATCGGCCGCGGCGGCCCACCTCGCCGGGGCCGACGCCACCCGGGTCAGCGAGAACCAGTACGGCGGTGCACGAGGCGACCTGCCGGTCATCGACGAGATCGCCACCCGCCTTGCCGCGATGGCCAACACCACCGGCGTCCGGAGCATCTCGTACGACGGGCTGGAGGAGGTGTCCTGGAGCGGCTGGCGCGGCCAGGGCTTCGCTCACCTGGTCAACGGGATCTATCGCCGGCTCGACTCCCAGGACGGTTTCATCTGCGAGGCGTCCAACCCGTCGTCCAACTCGTGGTTCGCCCAGTCGCGGATCAGCTGGGGCGGCATCGGCTGGTCCGACTCCAACTACGCGCAGGTGATCAGGAACAACAACTTCTACCGGGCCAACTTCCTGCCCGCCATGGGTGGTTCACTGCCGATCGGTGGAGGCACGAGCACGCTCGGCGTCGAGCACAACCTGGCCCTCGGCGCGTCGATCGGCGCGAACTTCGGCTGGTTCGAGACGAGCACGGACAGTCTCGCCAAGGGATCCAACACCGCAGAGGTCCTCACTGCGGTACGGATCTGGAACTCCGCCATCGAGGCCGGCGCCTTCACGCCCGCCCAGCAGCAGCTCATGACCGACGAGAAGAAGAACTGGCACCTGAGCGAGATGGCCGAGGGGAAGGAGTGGTCGCTGCAGGAGCTGGACTCGTCCGGCAGTCCGGTCGGCCGGGCTCAGCCGGTGCGGGCGCCGAAGCCCGGTTTCACGACACCGGAGCCGGCCAACGGCCGCGTGGGTGAGCTGTACGCGTTCAAGGTCACCTCTAGCTCGCCCCGTACGGTCCGGTACGAGGTCACATCCGGCGCGCTGCCCGCCGGACTGAGCCTGAACAAGGACACCGGCGGCATCACCGGAGTCCCCACCGCCCCGGGCACCAAGCGGTTCACGATCACCGCGCGCAACAACGGCATCATGCCCGACGCGGAGGTCACGTACAGCCTGCAGGTCACTCGCGGCTGACAACGGCCTCGGTCGGTCCATGACCGCTGAAAACAGTCAGGGCCACGACGGAAGTGTGACGACACGCCTCAGCGCTTCCCTTCGACGGAGTCCAGAGAGATGTCGTGGCCCTGGCTCGCCTGGTTCTTGTGCGCCGACAATGTGATCGTGACGGGGCCGCACCGTCGATACTGCCCCGCATCATTGCCTGGTACGGGCCGCGCAGGGCGATCTGCCGGCCGGTGATGTGTACACCTGCGGCATGACCGGGGAAGCACCACCTGCCCCGGACCCGGCGGATCGTTGGCGCGCGCGGCACTGTCCTGCGGACGACCCCACGACAGCCTGCTGAGCCGCGCGTTGGCCGAGGCCACCGCGCCGTCCGCCCGATCCGGGCTCCCATGGCTGTCCCCACTACCGAGGAGTTCATGACCATGAGTGTTGTGACCATTGTAGAGCGCCCTGCGGCGCCGGAGACCCCGTTGATCGACGACGTGACGGTCGCGCTGCTGGGCGGTCGGTTCGCCGTCCGCGAGCTGCCCGGCGGGCTGATTGCCCTGGACGTCACCGCCCCGAAGGGCACCACCGTGGAGATCCGGCTGGCTGTTCCGCTGCGCGATGCCGTCGGCTTCAGCGCGACGACCACCGGATGCGAGGCGCCGACGGTGCGTTCCCCCTCGTCGAGGACGACGGGGTCACCGAGGACCACCAGTTGGGCGAGCAGACCGTCACCGAACTGACCCACGCCGACAAGACGCGCAAGGTCGTCATCCGCCACCCGCGGGGAACCTATTCCGACGCACCCACCGCGCGCCGCTACGTGGGCCTTATGCCCCGGCTTCGGCTGGATTGTTAAGGGAAGGAGGTTGCGGCAGACCCGATCTCTGGCCTCAGGCAACAGTAGGGCGAGCACCGCCACGTCGAGGGATCTGCGCACAGGACGTCCCGCGCAAGAGCCATCGCCATGGCGTGTGCCGATTTTCGAGGCGGAATTCCTCCCGTGCTCCTACGGGTTCCGTCCGAACCGCCGGGCTCACGACGCGGTGGCCGAGGTCCGCCACTTCACGTCCCACGGGTATGAGTGGATCGTGGAGGGCGACATCAAAGCCTGCTTCGACGAGATTTCGCATCCGGCCCTGCTGGACCGGGTGCGGCTTCGGATCGGGGACAAACGCGTTCTTGACCTGGTGAAGGCGTTCCTCAAGGCGGGCATCCACGGTGAGGATCGCGTGCTGCGAGAAACCAGCGCAGGAACCCCACAGGGTTCGATCTTGTCGCCGTTGCTCAGCAACGTGGCCCTCTCCGTCCTGGACGAGTACGTCGCCCAGGGTCCGGGAGGACCCGGAAGCAGCAAGCTCGGGCGGGAACAGCGTCGCCGTCAAGGTCTTCCCAACTACCGTTTGTCACGGTACGCGGACGACTGGTGTCTGATGGTCCACGGCACCGAAGACGACGCCGAAGCCCTGCGCGATGAGATCGCTGGGGTCTTGTCCACGATGAGCCTGCGCCTGTCCCCGGAGAAGACCCTGATCACCCGCATCGATGAGGGACTGGACTTCCTCGGGTGGCACATCCAGCGCCACCGCAAACGAGGAACCAGCCGGTACTACGTCTACACCTACCCCGCACGCAAAGCCCTCGCGGCTGTGATGGCCAAGGTCAAGACGGCGTGCCGGAGGATGGCCACGAACCAGCCACTTGACACCCTGCTCATCCATCTCAACCGGATGCTGCCGGGCTGGTGCGCCTACTTCCGACCCGGCGTGTCCAGCGCGACATTCCAATACCTGAGCTCGTACACATCTCGAGTTTCGCTGTTCTGACCAGTCGTCAGTGCCTGTTCCGGGGTCAGGCTGCCTGGTCACCGTCGGCGGCGGCCCAGGCGTGCTGGACCTCCCGGATTTCTGCATCCGTGGGCCGACCTGGGGTGGTGGGCGTAAATCGGGCCGCGATGATGGTGCGGCGGAGCTTGGCGGTCATGTCGGCGAATGCCGGGGTGGTCTTGGTGGTGTACCACGGGGCTCGCTCGCGGCGTTCGGCGGCATCGGCGGGGTGGTGACCGTGCAGCGCGTACCAGATGACGGTGATCGTGTAGCAGTACAGGCCGAACGGCACCCCTCGCTGGACTGCGTGCCGGGTCCGGTGGTGGGCCTGCCCGACGCCGAGGACGCTGCGGGCTTCGCCGAAGGTCACCTCGATCGACCACCGCGCGGCATAGCGGGCCACCAACTGCCCGGCCGACGCGGTCAGATCGGTGGATATCAGCGCCAGGTCGTAGCCGGTATCGGTGGTGTCCTCACGCAGCAGTACCACCTTCACCGGCTGGGTGTGGAAGGAGCCGTACCACAGGCAGGTGGTCTCGGTGGCGAACACGGTTTCGGTGCGGCCGTAGCGGGTCACCGCCTGCGGGGTGAACACCAGCGTGGCGGCCAGCTCGGCCGGCGTGCCGAGCCGGTCGCCCTTCAGGCGGGGCCGCCCACGCCGCCCGGTCGGCGGCGGGGCGAGAGCGTAGAGCACGGCGTTGGACGGCACCCGGGTGGTGAAGGTGACGGATACCGGCAGGTCACGCAGCGCACGGCCGTGGTAGGCAGCGTCGGCGACCACATCGATACGCCGACCCCAGTGACAGGCGGCCAGGAACCGGATCATCGCCGCGGCCAACTCGACCTTGGTCTTCTCGCCCTTCGGGCGGTGCAGCCGGGCGGCCACCGGCAGGCACACCGGCCGGGACAGGAACGGCAGGTCCACGATCAGGCCGATCACGACGAAGCAGGTGCCGTAGCCGATTCCGTCGCGGCCGGCGGCGGAGCCGTCGTGCTGCCAGGCGGCGCCGAAGACCTTCTTCCCGCGCCGTTTGAACAGCGTGTCGTCCACCGCCACCGTCAAGACGGCGCCGTCGGGCACCAGCGAGCGCACCACGAGGTGGGACAGCGACGCGCCAAGCGTCTGCGGGTCCCAGCGGGCGCGAGCGAAGAAGGAGTGCGCCCGGTCGTGGGACCAGTGATGCGTCAAGTTCGCGCCCAACAGCATCCCGGTGACCGTGCCCCGGCCGGTGTTCGCGATCAGCCCGGTGACCAGCGCGGCGAACGTGGAGAAGGTCGGCGAGGTGAAACTGCCGCGCAAAGCACCCAACACGGCGAGCAGAGATGCGGGTACGGTCGGATCCGGAAGCATCGGCGGGTCCCTCACAGCAGGCGACACAAGCACCGCCGATGCTTCCTTGCTGTCCACTCCCAAGGCGGAACAACGGCCACAGGTCACCCGCGCGAGCTACCTACCTGACAGTTGGTCAGAACAGCGAAAGTCGAGAGGCTCACTGACGGTCTATCAAATCAGCAACCTCCGACTGCCTGCACCAGACAACATCAGTCGCCTGAAGGCCGCTTGCGATCCAAGTCCGGTTACAAGTTGTCATCCGACACACGGGCAGCCGGCGTAGGGGGCTGCCACGCCAGCATGGATTCTGCGGTCGCGCACGAGAACACGGTGCAGCGGAGGGTGAAGCTCATGGCCAAGCTCACAGAGGAGCAGAAGCGACAACGAGCCGCCAAACGTGCTCTGCGCTCGGCTCTCGATGCCGAAGCAGATGACCGGCGGCGCCGTGAGCGGGATGAGCGGTGGAAGCGAGAAGGCACGCGCCTCAGCTGGGCGGAGTACGTGGCCGGTGAGCCCTGCCGGGGTTGCGGAGAGCCTATACAAGATGGGCTGGTTGACTGGTATCCCCTCATGAAATTGTCCGAGTCGGAGAGGCATGAGTACGAGGAAGCCGACCGGAGATTCCGCGAGCGGCACGCCGACTGCCGGGGTGGTCGGTGGAGCATCAGCGGTTCTCGGGTGACGCATTGCTGTTTCTGTTGCCCGCCACCGCCGGTGGGGCCGAAGCAGATGGAGAAGCTCGCCAGGCTGTTTGCTTCCTGGCCCTCACAGGAGGAACGCCAAAAGGACCTCCATAGCTGGAACCTCACTCTCCGTTGCGACCACGTGGTGCCATACATTCAACATCGGGATAACTCCTACGTTTCCACCCGCGTCGTCGACTGCCCAGAATGCGGAGACCGTCGCGGAGTAGTGAGCAGTGAGCGGGTAGGGCCCGCGTACCGCGACGACGGGACCGTCCGTGAGCGCACGGCAGCTGATCTAGAGCGCCTCGCCCGGGAACTGGCATCCGCCGAGGCGAAGCTGACCCGTCAGCAGAAGAGCGCGGCGGCAACCCAACGGCGCATCGCCGAGCTCCAGGAAGAGCTCAGCAGCGAGTCTTGATGAGACGCAGCGCAGTCGGCGACGCCGGGTCATTTCCCGGCATCGCTTCCAATGGGTCACCGGCCGGGAGCCCTCGTGTATCGAGGTGTCAGGACTCAGCGGACGAATCACGCCCCGGCCAGTGCTTCGGCGGAGACGGCTGGGTCCGTGATCTGAAGGCGCTTCTGCCGAGTCGGGTCGATCGATGTCAGGGAGACGAGACGGTGGCCGTCGGCTGTTTCGAGTTCGGATAGGGCGTGGGGAAGGGCCGCGCACACGGTGGCGATCGCCGTGCCCAGTCCCACCAGGCCGCCGCGCTTGTTGTTCTGGCGGTACTCGATGCGATGCAGGCCCGACTGTGCGATGGCCGCCACTTCGAGTGGCCGGCTGAGCCGTTTGGTGTCGTTGGTGATGACGACGTCGAAGTCCTCAGCTTTGGCTCTGGCGTACAGCTCGATGTCCTTCGTGCCCGTCCAGCCCTTGATCTCATGGACGTGGACGACGTCGTGTGCCTTCAGCAGGATGCGCACGATCTCGGCCATGGGGCGGGGCACGTTCTCGTCGAGCAGCAGTTTCAAGCAACGACCTGCCGGGCTCGCTGCTGCCATAGCTGTCGACGTACTCGCTGGAGTCGGCGGCGTCACGAGCGGCCTCGGCCGTCACGCCTGGGTAGAACTCACCGATCTGGTCCGGTGGGATGCCGTCTCTTACGAGGGCAGCGACATCTGACGCCGGGACCCTGGTGCCTTGGATCGGCGCCGTGCCGAACTCCGGGAGCCAACCTGCTCCGCAAGCCCCCCTCCAGACCCGTATGTCCGTAACCGACTGCGCTGTCAGTCCCTTTCGGCATGATTGACGCCAACACCTGCTGGATCACCGTGCCCGGGTGGGACCTATCAGAGGCCAGGGGCGCGGTGTTGGAGATTGGAGTCCGATGACCGCGGCGGAATCACGTACGTCTCTTCCTTTCGATTTTCTGCGTACGGTCATCTCACAGGCATCCGACGACTCCCCGCCCACGCGCATGGCTGTCGAGGCGATACGCACGGCATCCCAGGGCACGGACCGGGACGGCCTGCTCATGGCCCTGCTCACGGGACCGCTCGCGCAGTCGGCGCCCGAGTGGCTGTTGGCCACGGTGGTGGAGAGCGATCTGAATCGCGAACCGCAGCCATACATAACGACCGACCGCATGGAGTTGACCCGCGTCGCCCTGTCGCACCCCGCCTGCCCGGACGCATACAGGGTGCGGTTTCTACGGGAGTGCACTGAGGCGCGACTCGGTGTGCTTGGCCGAAGAGAGGGTGGGGCAGCGCTCATACGCGCCGTCGTTGCTGAGCTCCACCGCCGCTCGGCAACGGACCTGACCATCACCCCCGAGCTGCTGACGGCTCCGACGCCCGCCCAGCTCGTACTCGGTGAACACGGCTTGCATGAGGACGTGTTCGTCGCAGCGCTCGACTGCCTCCCGTTCGGGCCGGACAAGCATGACGGCGAAGAAGACGTCGAGGCGTGGATGGAGCGCCACCGTCCGCATCCGACGCATGGGACAGCATGTGGTCCGGTATCGTCCGGGCGCAGACCGGGCATCACCGCCGCCTGCTGGCCTGGTCCGCGCGGCACCCCGCCGCCGATCGCGTGGTGCGCAAACACCTGCTCGGCTCCTTGCCATGGCACGTCGAACCGACCTTGTTGGAGGAAGTCGCCGCACACGACCTGGAGTACTTCGGTCGAGCGGTCCTCCTCACCCGGATCTCCCGGTCCTGCCGGGACGGGCTGACGCCCGCGCAGGCACGGGAGCGCTACGCCGACGAGCTGGCGGCTGCGTCCCAGGAGGAGCGGGACTACGTGGAGCGATTCCTCGACGAGGAGATGCAGTCCGGGTACCTCCAGACCATGGCCTGCCGTTCCGCTGTCGCCTGGGTGGAGCGCGCAGCCAGGCAAACCTGGCGGTTCCTCCTCAACCCTGGCGAGGCTCAGCGTCTCGGACGGCCCCGGGAATGGCTGGCGTCTGAAGAACTCGTCGCCACCCTCAGCACCCAGTTCGCGACCATCTCCCTTACCGCCTTGAGCCTCTGGGAGCCTGACTCCGATTCGCGCAATCCGGTCGTGCGCGATCTCGGCTGGTTGCACGCACTCCTCGTGCATCTCCCCGAAGTCCCGGACGAGGCGCGGCAGAAAGCACGTCTCGTGGTGCGGGACACCCGGCGGGCCCTGTCCGCCTGCGGGGCGGGCCCCTGAGTGGTTTTTGCCCCTGTCTTGGGAGCCATGTGAGAGCCGACTTCGAGATGCGGCTCCAGGGGCCCTTACCCGAGGGTGGCTGCGCGTGCACGCAGCAGGTCATTGAGCACGGGCACCAGTGACACAGGCGTTGGTTCAGCGGGGCAAGGCCGTGTCCGCGACACTCTCGACACGCTTTTGGTCGCCTTGCCCGGCTGCATGGCCACCGCGATGCCGGCGGCGCGGCCGTCATCGGTGGTTCCGGGCCGCCGGGCGGAGGCGCCCGGCCGAGCGGTGAAGAACTGGTTGAGGTCGGAGTGGGTGGAGATCACCCGTCCCGCCGCCCAGCCCAGGGCGGTCCCATTCCGTGACGTCGACCATGGGCGCAGCCGGTGACCTTCCGGGCCCTGTGGTGGAGGTACAGGTGCGGCCGTCGCGACCATTGAGGCCCGCCGGTGCGGCGGGCACGCCGTCGGTGCGTACCCACGCGTTCGGACCCTGCTGGACCGTGTCCGGCCTTGCGGCGGCGGATGCCGCGGGCGGCGCCAGGACACCCGTCGCCACCAGGCCGACGGCCACCGCGGCCGCGGCTGGTACGCCACTGATGCGAGGTGGGGCCTTCCGGGAAGGCCCCACCTGAACACCCTGGACCGGTGAGAGTCAGAAGCGGTTGTTCATCTCCCGGCCGGCGTTCGGCAGGTCAGGTCCTTGGCCGGAAGCCTGCCCGTGGTCAGGTAGACCGTGGCGGGCTCGTCCGCACAGGACTCGGCGCCGTAGACGCCGTGCCCCTCTCCTCCCGCGACAGTGACCATCCGCGAGCCGCGCAGGACCCGGTGCATGCCCTGGGCTGCTGCCAGGGGCGTTTGGGAGTCCCACTTGTTCTGCAGGATCAGCGCCTTGACCTCGTTGTCCACCTTGGTCGGCGCCTCACTGCCCGGCTTCCAGAAGGCGCACGGCTTGATGTTGGACGCGAAGTCGCCGTACAGGGGATACCGGGCCTTGTCGCGGACGGCGTCGCGCCGGTATTGCTCGGGGTCGCGCGGCCACGAACGGGAGGTGTCGCCGCACATGACCGCCCAAAGGCTCGCGGTCTCGTTCTCCGGGGGGAGCTCGGGGTCGGGCGCCGGCACAGCGGGCTTGTTGCCCTCGGCGGCCTTCTTCAGCCCGGCGACCCAGTCGGCAGCCTTGTGCGCCCGGAAGAACATGTCGCGCATGGCGCGGATGTCGTCACCGGTGAGGGGTCCCGCGTCGGTGTCGATGGGCTTGCGGTTGGCTCGGGCGACGATGTCCCGGAAGGTCTCGCGGACCTCGGCCGGGGTCTTGCCCAGTTGGTACGTCGTGTGCCGCTGGGCAGTCCACTGGCTCCACCGCACGAAAGCGGGCTCGGTCCCCTCCGCCATCTGCTGGAAGGTACCCCGTCCGTACCGCGCGGGGTCGATCGCGCTGTCCAGCACGAACCGGTCGGTTTGCCGGGGGTACATCTGCATATAGACGGCACCTAGATAGGTGCCGTACGAGCCCCCCAAGTAGGAGATCTTCTTCTCTCCCAGGACGGCACTCACGGGGTTGTACCCGTGGCAGTGGACTCCCACCGATGGCGAGGCGTTCATCGTCCACCTTCGCAGCGGGGCCAAGCCGATCCAGTTGTCTACGGCTCGGTCGTACGAGGTGGAGATCGAGCTGTTCGTGGAGTACCTGCTGGACCGCCGGTACGGGTGGGTCGAAACCTGCCAGGAGCGGTTCGGCCTGTCACCGCAGGTGATCTTCAGATCCTGCGTGATGCGGCTGGGGCGTGCGTGGCCGTTCCGTCAGAGCGTCTCGGTGACGGCGAAAGCGGACGGCATCCTCAATCGCCGGCACGCCGGACCCGACTCCGAGGGCGGGCCTCGGGGCCGAACGCGGACGGTGACTGCCGACCCAGCGGCGGCACAGCCAGAGTCGAGCACGTCGGGCTCGGGCGCCTCCATACCGGCCGACGGCCCGTCGAGATTCTGCGTATTACACCACCGCATCCACCCAGCGGTCGCATGCTCGCTTGATCAGGCGAAGGTGTCGGCTGGCGGCCGTCCACGCCCTCGACGAGGCGTCGGCCGACCGCGCGCTCACCCGGAGCTCGGCAACGATTCGCTGGTAGACAGCGGCTGGCAGGAAAGGCGTACCAACGTGGCGGTACCCCGTGTTCAAGCGCGTATCGAGCGCCCGGGCGAACGCATGGGGCCGTCGAGAAATTACTGGTGCGTGTCGGGTCAATCGTCTGTTGTCGTTGCGTGTATGACATAGCGGGCGAGTTCGCTGGGGTCGATAAGGCGGACCGGGAGCGGGTCGCTGTGGTGGCCGTGTCGCTGTAGCAGGGGGCGGGTCTGCTGGAGGAGGGTGCGCATCTGGTTCTCGCCGACGCGGAAGAGGTGGGCGATCAGCGAGGCGGGCAGCCCGCGCTGGTCCAGGACGGAGGCCCAGATGATGTTTTCGACCGCGAGTTTGCGGTGGCGGGGTCGCTGGCCCGGTGCGAGTTGGTCGATCAACTCACGAACTCTGCTGACGAGTTGGTCGAGGGCTTGCCGGGTGAGACCGGTCAGCACCGGGTGGGTGGCCAGCGCCGCGTCGAAGGTGTGGGCCTGGCGGGGATGGGCTCGGCGCCCTTGCGGCTGCAGCGGCACGGCCGGGACGCCGGGCTGCGGCGGAATGGTGTAGTTCCACTCGCCGTGGAAGTCGTCGGGGTCGATACGCAGCGCCGCAAGGTGCTGGGCGTCAATCTCGATACCGGTGGGATAGGCGCCCTCGTCCAGGCGGGCGCTGACACGCAGGCCGGTCGTGGTCGTGGTGGAGGCGATCAGGTTGAGAGCGACTTCGTAGCTGGTCAGCGGGCGGGCGCGCCAGTTCATGGAGATGAAGGAGAACAGGCGATGTTCGACCTTGTTCCATTTCGATGTGCCTGGGGGCAGGTGGCACACGCTGATCTCCAGACCCGTCTCGGTGGCCAGGGCGGCGAGGTTGGCCTTCCAGGCGCGGGCGCGGGAGCTGTTCGAGCCCCCGCCGTCCGCGGTGATCAGGAGTCTGTGTGCGTCGGGGTAGGCCGTTTGGCCTTCCTCCCTCCACCAGCGGCGCAGGGCCGCGACCGCGAACGCGGCGGTGTCGTGGTCGGTGCCCACCACGACGAAGCCGGTATTGCGCCCCAGGTCGTAGATGCCGTACGGGATCGCCGTACCGGTAGCGTGGGAGGGGAAGTCGTGGTCGAGGACCTTCACCGGCGCACCCGGCGGCACCCACTCCCTCCCGGCCTGCGCGAACAGCCCGATCTGCTCCTTCTTCTTGGTGTCCACACTGATCACGGGATCGCCGGCGGCCAGGAACTGGCCCACCGTGTCGTTGAGGTGCCGGAACTGGGCATCACGGTCCGGGTGCGAACTCCCCGCCAGGACCCGCGCGTTCGCGCGCAGGCTGAACCCGGCCTGCTTGAGCAGCGCGGCGATGGTGTCCCGGCCCACCGCGTGGCCCTGGGCGGCCAGTTCACCCGCCAGGTGGCGCAGCGACTTCGTCGTCCACGTCAGCGGCCGTATGGGATCACCCTGGGTACTGTCCTCGACCAGGGCCAGTAGTGCGGCCCGCAGCCCCGGATCCTTCTCGGCCGCGGCCGGACGGCCCGCGCCGGCCCGGCGGGTACGGCCGTGTGGCGCGGGATCCTCCTCCAGCTCGGCCAGCCCACGGGAGACGCAGCCCTTGGAGACTCCTGCCGCCTTCGCGACGGCGGCGATCCCACCGTGACCGAGTATCCGGGCCTCCGCCCCGTACAACAACCGACGCTGACGCTCGTCCAGATGCGGCGTCACCGCCTCCAGCTTCGCCCGCAACGGACCGATCAACTCATCGAAACGCCCCATACCACATCAACGATCCGAAGGCTCGGAAGCAACCCGTAGAAAATCGACGGCCCCGAGTACGCGGCGGTCAGCCCGGTGGCATCAGCGAGATCCGCCAGCAACCGTGCCCCGGCATGCCCGACCACCCCCGAACCATCGGCACTGACATGGACCTTGGGACGCAACCCGATAGCCTGCACGTAGAAAGTGCCCTCCGCCTGGACCGACAGAACCCCTCAGCAAGGTTCATCGTCCCAGGTCAGGAAGGCACTTTCGCGTTTCCGCCCCAAAGTCAGCCGTACCCAAGTGAAACGGCGAGGTTAACCCCAATACCGGTAACTTACGGAGATTCTGCTCGTTGTTGTTGGTATGCCAAGAGCGGGCCAACTGAAGTCATCTGGTGAGCGGTTGTCGGACCGAGTTGCGGTCGGAGTGCTGACGCAGGCGTTTCCTCGGTCGCTGGTGGACGAGGTACTGGTGGAGACGGGCCGGATGCAACTGCGGAACCGGTTGCTGCCGGCCCGGTTGGTGGTCTATTTCGTGCTGGCGATGTGTTTGTTCTCCGGGCAGAGCTATGAGGAAGTCGCCCGGCTGCTGACAGCTGGTCTGCAGGACGAGCGGCGTTGGCGTGGGACGTGGGTGGTGCCGAGTACGGCTGCGATCTGGAAAGCCAGGTCCCGGCTGGGTGTGGCGCCTCTGCGGCGGCTGTTCGCGCGCGTGTGCTGTCCGGTCGCCACACCCGACACGCAGGGCGCCTTCTACGGCGTCTGGCGGCTGACCGCGATCGACGGCACCACGTTTGACCTGCCGGACACGAAAGCGAACACGGAAGCGTTCGGCCGCCCGCCCCGCTCCGGGCGGGGCGAACTTGAGGTCGGCCGCCCGCAGTTGCGCATGGTCGGCCTGGTGGAATGCGGCACCCACGTCGTTTTCGACGCTGCGGTCGGAGGTCTGCGCGCCGGAGAGCAGACACTGGCCCGGGCGGTGCTGGGGTCCCTGCGGCCGGGGATGCTGCTCCTGGCCGACCGCGGTTTCTACGGCGTGGACCTGTGGTGCAAAGCGGCAGCCACCGGGGCGGACCTGTTGTGGCGCGTGCGCAAGGACCTGGTGCTGCCGGTGGTGGAGCAACTGCCGGACGGCTCCTACCTCACCGAAATTTTCGATCGGAGCGACATCCACCACACTCGTCGTGGGGTGCGGGTGCGCGCGGTGGAGTACACCATCGCCGGCCACGAGGGTGTCTACCGGCTCCTCACCACCATCCTCGACCCGTCCATGGCCCCAGCCGCGGAACTGGCAGCCCTTTACGCCCAGCGATGGGAGTTCGAGTCCACCCTCGACGAGATCAAGACCCACCTCGGCGGGTCGCACCTGGTGCTGCGTTCACAACACCCTGACGGAGCCGAGCAGGAACTTTACGGCTTCCTGCTCGTCCACCACGCTATCCGGCACCTGATGCACCAGGCCGCGAACCAAGCCGGTCAGGATCCCGACCGCATCTCCTTCATCCGTTCAGTGCGCGTCGTGCGCCGCCAGGTCACCGACCAGGCGGCATTTTCCCCCGGCAGACTCACCCGCGCGGTCAAAGCGACCCACGCTGAACTCATCGAGCGTCTCCTGCCACCGCGACGCCGCAGATCCAACCCCCGCGTCATCAAACGCAAAGTCCTCGCCTGGCCCCTCAAACGCGCCGCCCACCGTGTTACGGACCGTCCAGCTATCCCGACTCTCACCATCGTCAACGCCACCAAACCCAAACGGGTCAAGCGGACCAAAGCGCCCTACGTTACCGGTATTGAGGTTAACCCGGTTCGCTATCGCCACCCGGTTCGCGCTGATCGAGCATGGCCGCAACCGGTTCGCCCTGGTGCTCGTGAACCTGTTCGTCCCCCTGTGGGCGACCCTTGCCTATCTGGCGATGCCCGACACCCCGGCGCACATGCGGCTTCGCGCCACCGGGGAGACGCTGGCGCCGGATGGCAACGAACTGACTGAGATCAGCGGCGCGCTCAACGCGGTCACTCTGATCACCGGTTTCATGATGTTCGCCGCCACATTCTCCGGCAACCACTTCGACCGCCGGCTGGCGATGGCCGGCTATCCACGCACCCACCTCGTCCTGGCCAAGGTAACCGCACTGGCTCTGGTATCGGCGGCGGTCGCCGCCTACGCACCACGGTCACCTGCCTGGCCTGGACACCCCGGCAGCCTCTGCTGCTGGCCGCCGCGCTGTTTTGCGCCGGGCTCACCTACGGCGCTCTCGGCGTCGGCTTCGGCTCCGTGCTGCACCGGGACGTCGAGGGCATGTTCGCCATCGTGATGACCAGCATCATCGACCTCGCGCTGCAGAACCCGGTCACGAACTCCGGGGCCGACAACCCGGTCATGCGCTACCTGCCCTCCTACGGGGCCATGCAGGCCAGCACGGCGGCGGGATTCTCCACCAGCCCAGTGCCGCGCTATCTGGCCATCCAGCTCACCTGGTTCGCGGGGGCGGCCCTCATCGCCCTGGGGGGCTTCCGCCGCAGCACCCGCAGCGCCCTGCCCACAACAACCCAGGCCCCTGAGCCCGGGCCAGGCAGCGGCAATTCCTTCCTTCCCGCGCCGCGCCAAGCTGCCACGCCATCGGCTACGGCATCCGACACGGAAACACACTGAGGTCCTGGTTCCCGATATGCGCGCGAAACCGCAGCCCACCCCTGCACACCTTGACGCGGCCACGCAAGCGCGGCAGAGCCGAGCCACCGCCCGTTCGCTGACCGGCGAGGACCCCGTCCTGCGGGCGGCATACCGGCTGTGCCGCCGCACCACACGACAGCACGATCCCGGGATCTACGCCCTCGTCCAGCTGATGCCGTCCGTGCTGCGCCCGGCGTGCTGGGCCTTGTGGGCGGCTGCCAGCGTCCTTGACGACCTGGCAGACGAACAAGATGCGGAGCCGGCCAAGCGCGCGGCCCGCGTCGAGGCGTGGACCAGGGCGGTGAAGCACGACCTGGCGGCGGGCACGAGCACGGATCCTATCCGGCACGCCCTGGTGGACACCGCCGGACGATGGCGTCTGGACCTGTCCAGCCTGCAGGGCGCCATGGCCAGGACGCGAGACGACGCCCACGGTCTACGCTTCACCGACTGGGCCGCATGGCGGGCCTGGTGCAATGAGGGCCTGGTGCCCTGGGTCGACCAAGTACGGCAGCTGTTCGAGCACGCCGGCGCACCGATGACGCTACGGCTGGACCGGCAAGCCGACTACGAACACTTCATCGACGGCGCCCAGCTCACCGACATCCTCACCGACCTGAGTGCCGACCTCGCCCAGGGCCACCTGCTCCTGCCGCAGGAAGCCCTGGAGCCCTTCCCCGGCGCCGAGGGGGACCTGACCCAGGGCCGCTGGAGTCCGGCCGTAGCGGCCTTGACCGCCAAGCTGACGGCCCTGGCCCGCCAATGGGTGACCAGGCCCGCCATGACGAGAGGAATGCACCCGGGCGCCGCCACCGTGCTCAACACGGCCGCAGACCTGATGCGCGCCCAACTCGACGCCATCGACGCGGCCGGCCCCACGCTGCTGAAACGGGCACCGAGCCCCTCCGCCGTGGCCCGCACCCGCGTACTGGCCCCCGCCCGCCTCCGGTCGGCCATGGCCTGGAGCCTGACCCCCCTGACCGTGCCGGATCCACGACGACCCGCGGTGGCCGTGAGGGACCCGAGCCCGGCAGCCGACGGCACCGGACTCCGACCCCCGCCGCCGCACCCCGACGGCGCCCGGCGCCCGCAGATCGCAGCCGACCAGATGCCCTCCCACGTGGCGGTCATCATGGACGGCAACGGGCGCTGGGCCGAGCAGCGCGGCCTGCCCCGCCATGAAGGCCACCGCGCCGGCACCGCCACCGTGCACGAGATGGTTTACGGCGCCCTGGAGATCGGCCTGCGCCACCTGACCCTCTACACGTTCTCCACCGAAAACTGGAAACGCGACAAAGAGGAAATCACAACGATCCTGGAGACGGTCCAACGCGAACTCGACGAGGGCCCCATCCGTGACCTCGACGTGCGCCAGCACTGGTCCGGCCGTCCCGACGAACTGCCCGAGGACCTCGTCCATGCCCTCAGACGCGAAGAGCGCCGCACCCGCCCCCGCACCGGACTGACACTCACTATGTGCATCAACTACGGCGGCCGCGACGAGATCACCCGGACCGCCGCAGCACTCGCCCAGGCAGCCCGAGAAGGTGAAGTGGATCCCCACCTCATCGGCCCGGACGACTTCGCGCGCCATCTGCCCCACCCCGACATGCCGGACGTCGACCTGCTGTGGCGCACCGGCAACGAGCAGCGCACCTCCAACTTCCTGCCCTGGCACGCCACCTACGCAGAGCTGTACTTCACGCCCGACTACTGGCCCGACATCGACCGACGTGACCTGTGGCAGGCCATCACCGAGTACAGCCGACGCCAACGCCGCCACGGCGCCGTCCCCGCCCCCCTCACCTCCCCCGAAGACCACCGGCCGTCCCCTCGCGTCCAACCTGACTCCCGCCGCCTACAAGTTCCAGCCCAGCCAACGTAGAAGTCGTCCCATTCGCTGCTGTACTCCGCGCAGCCCTCCCACAGCCGCCCGAACTCGGGGTCGGCCTGCCGGGCGTCCAAAATCTGCCCAGCCCGGTTCGCGACGGCGGCGGGCTGGATGACGGTGGTCATGGTGGTGGCCCCTCTCGTGTCGGATCGAGTAGTACTGTCCGTCCGGGGTCCGGACGGGGCGATACGCCGCGCACCCGGGGACCGTGGTCCTGCCCGGGCACTCGGCAGTTTCAGGAAGCCCCCGTGGCTGGCGGGGGTTGTGCGAGCCGGTCCAGCCGTCCGCACAAGGCGCGGACCAGCCGGGCGCGGCCCTGGGCGCAGCGCAGGGTGCCCTCCGCCGGGGACATCGAGTGCGGCGCACCGGGTGCGCGCGAGAGTGCCGGGCATCGTCGGGTGGTGCGCACCGGTGCGGTGCCGGACATCGTGGTGCGCACGAGAGTGGAGTCCACCGTCAGCCGGTGCGCACGGGAGTGGAGCCCACCGAGTGGAGTCCACTCGATGCACAGCATCCGATGATGGGCGTCGTGCACCGGATGCAGAACATCGTGCGGTCCACTCGGTGGACGATGCCCGACATCGTCACCACAGCCAGGCGTTGGAGTGCCGCACACCGAGCACTGCACCCCGGTCGGCCAGGCGGCCGGCCCCCACCACCCGGGACAGAGCGCGCGTCATGGCGCGCGGCCGCGTTGCCGATGCGGTTCTGCTGGGACCGGGACCGACGGCCGCGCCGACTACAAAGCCCGCCTTGGCGAGCCCTGCCGGTGGGACTGGGTCGGCGACGTCCCCTGAACTTCTGTCTCTGCGACGCCGCCCCGCCGCCGAGCATGGGGCAGGCGGTGCCGTCAACCACCGCCCCGGAGGGCGGGCCTCGCCTCGCTCGTATGGATGGTGTGCACGGCGTCGGTGAACCCGGCCAGGCGATCGCCGCGTTAGATTCGGCGTGACGATCGACGCCCAGCACATCGACGAGCCCGGCCTCGTGGTTCTCGACATCACCGCCGGCGACGAGGAAGAGAAGATCACTGAAACAGTCGCAAGCGGCAACATAACCCGCGATCTCCATGACCGGGCTCTTGCCGGGCGTTACCTCGCGCGTGGCCCCATAGGGAGCGCTGATCTGGTGACGGTCCTCGCCATGCAGGTGGCCAACCGCCGAAGGCGGAGGCACCTGGCGCCACCATGCCCCCGGTGACCGCACACGGTGACCGAGAGGCTTCAACTGGTGAGGAATACCCTCTCTGTCAGCCTTGGGTGAGACATCCCGTTCTGCGGGGTTAGCCTGAGAGGGCACGACAGGAGAACCGTCCCTTATGCCCAGTACAGAGCCCGTCGGGTCCGACCCGGCACCGAGGCCGAAGCGCCGTACCTTCACCTCGGAGTACAAAATGCGGATCGTCGCCGAGTACGACGCCGCGCCCAGGAACGAGAAGGGCGCGGTCCTGCGCCGGGAACGCCTCTACCACTCGCATGTCAAGGAGTGGCGGGCCGCCCGGGATGCCGGGGCCCTGGAAAACCTGGTCGACCGCCGGACCAGCCCGGCCCGTGCGAAGAAGTCCGCCGCGGAGGTGGAGAACGAAAAGCTGCGGCAGCAGGTGGAGCGGTTGCAGAAGGACCTGGCACGGAACAAGGCCGCACTCGAGGTGATGGGAAAAGCTTCCGCGCTCTTGGAAATGATCTCCGAGAGCGCGGACTGAAGCCTGCCGCCGACCCTGTCGTGGACGAGGCGTTCACCGGCGTCGAGGTTCAGCTGGGCATCACGGCCGCCTGTCGGCTGACCGGCCGCTCCCGCGCCACGCATTACCGTCGGCTCCGGCCGGCACCACCGCGCAGAACACGTACCCCGCAGGTGCAGCCGTCGGCCCTGACGGCCGAAGAGCGGTCTGCGGTACTGGAGTTGATGAACGGCGACGAGTACGCCGAGCTGGCGCCTGCGCAGATCTGGGCCCGCGAGCTGGATGCCGGGCGCTATCACTGCTCCGTCTCGACGATGTACCGGATCCTGCGCGAGCAGGATCAGTCCGGTGAGCGCCGACGGCAGGCCACCCATCCCGCCAAGGCGGTGCCCGAGCTGGTCGCCACCGGCCCGTCGCAGGTGTTCACCTGGGACATCACCAAGGCGGCCGGACCGGTCAAGGGCGTCTGGTATCACGCCTACGTGATCATCGATATCTTCAGCCGGTACATCGTCGGCCACACCGTCGAGCGAGCCGAATCAGCTGTGCGGGCCGAGGAGCTGATCCGCGAGACCATCGCCCGCAACGGCATCGTGCCCCAGACCGTGCACGCGGACCGCGGCACCTCGATGACGTCGAAGAAGGTCTCCCAACTACTGATCGATCTGGGCGTGACGCGGTCGCACTCGAGGCCGAAGGTCTCCAACGACAACCCTTACAGCGAGGCCCAGTTCAAGACCACGAAGTACATGTCGGACTATCCCGAACGGTTCAATTCGCTGGCCCACGCCCGCGAGTGGTTCGACGCGTTCTTCGCGTATTACAACCATGAGCACCGGCACTCGGGTATCGGCTGGCACACACCCGCCTCCGTCCACTTCGGGACCGCCGAGGAGGTCCGTGACCAGCGCGCGGTCACCCTCGCCGAGGCATACGCCCGCCACCCCGAACGCTTCGGCCGCCGCCCCAGACCACCCGAGATACCCCAGACGGCCTGGATCAACGACCCGGCCAAACGCAGGGAACCCGCACCACAAACCTCATAGCGTCACGACCGTCTCACTGGACTTGAAATCTTCCGATACGCGACTCTCGAATACGCGAGGTCGCCAGTTTCAGGCCCCCCACCGAGAGCCGGATCACATACGTTCCGCCTCGCCGTCTGTACATTCGAAGTACACGCGCCGATGGCTGTCCATGCCTGCTGCACCGAGCCCAAAGCCCCAGATGACCGGGGCGGCTCCGCGAGCAGCGGCTCCGGACATCCGGCGCAGGTGGGCCTCCGCCGGATGGCGGGGCGGCCCGGACATCTGCCGGTCACCCGGCGATCAGCCCACTCTCAAACCTGGAAGGCATGACTCAGTACTCAGACGTCGCAGCTCCTGTGGTAGACGCCCCGGCCCCCGTGCGCGACAGAGGGAAGGCACCGGCGGGTCGGCTGATCGGGCTGGACCTGGCCCGCGGACTCGCGGTGTTCGGCATGTACGCGGCTCATGTGGGGCCCGACCCTGACCAGGGCGGTGCGATCGGCTTCCTGATGGAGCTGGCCCACGGCAGATCCTCCGCTCTCTTCGCCTTCCTGGCGGGCTTCGCCGTTGTCTTCATCACCGGGCGTGTGACGCCGAAGACGGGCCGGGCCGGGCGTCAGGCGGTGGCCAAGGTGGTGATCCGGGCCGTGATCCTTCTGGCCCTGGGCACCGTGCTGACCATGAGCGGCATCCCGGTCGACGTGATCCTCGCCTTCTACGGCCTGTACTTCCTGCTCGTACTGCCGCTGTACCGGCTCGGCGCCGGCCCCTTGGCGGCGATCGCCGCGGGAACGGCCCTCGTCCTGCCCCAGGTGCTCTACGTGGTGCAGCAGGCGATCGGCGACAGTGGCGTCCGCTCGCCCGGTGAGCCCGACGGCATCGTCTCGCTGCTCTTCACCGGCACCTACCCGGCCCTGACCTGGATCCCGTTCGTGATCGCCGGCATGGCCGTGGCCCGCCTGGACCTGGCTGCCACCGCTGTCCGGACACGCCTGGCCCTCACGGGTGCCGTCCTCATGATCACCGGCTACGGAGGCTCCTGGCTGGCGCTGCACGTCGCTCCCGGCGCCGCCGACGCCATCGGCGCGGGTGGGGCCAGCGCGTGGTGGTCCGACATCGCGGGCTATCCGTCCGGTGACACCCCCGCCTGGCTGCTGGCTGCCTCCCCGCACAGTGAGACCACCCTGTCGATCCTGGGCAACACCGGTGTGGCGATCATGGTAGTGACCGCGTGTCTGGCCGCGACGGACACCCTCCCGCGGCTCCAGTTCCTGGCCCGGCCGGTCATCGCAGTTGGTTCCATGTCGCTGACCGCGTACGTTTTCCACCTCGTCGGCATCCGGTTCCTGGGCATCGAGGAACTACCCGGATCGCCCCTGTATGTCCTATTTGGCTTCATCGCGGCCGCCTTGGTGTCCGCGACCGTCTGGTCGCGCTTTCAGCAGCGCGGACCACTGGAATGGATGATGGCCAAGGCGACGGGCCTGGCCCGGCACATCCGCTGAGCGCAGAACCGGCTGGACCGGTAGAGGGCGGCTGTCAGCCTGCCGTCGATGTCCGTGGTCGCGTGCTTCGCCGCGGCGCGGGAGATGCTCGTGCGGCGGCCGGGTTGGTGTCTCGTGTGCGAGCCGGATCGGTGCCCGCGGCGACGGCCTGGATGGTGCCCAGGGCGCGGGCGACGTCGAGCAGCCGGTACGCGTGCGCGCGGCTGATGCCGAACTCCGCGTCACCGTACCCCTCCCAGCTGCTTTCTCTGTGTCGAGTTCAGCGTGTTGGGGGCTTTGCATTCCGTACTGGCGGGTGCTCGGGCAGCGGCGCGGTGCGGCCTGAGCACCCTGGGACGTGCGGGTCAGCCGCCCTGACCGGCGCTCCCCATCGGGCCGACCTTCACCTGGGAGCCGGAGCCGTCCGTGACGGGCAGAGTGTCGGCGCCCGGCCAGTGGAGGGTGACCGACTTCGTCTCGTCCGGCGGGGTCACCACCAGCCCCGTGATGCGGACGCCGGAGCCGCCCGACGTGTTGATCGGGTAGTTGATGCCGAAGTACACCGACTTCCCGTCCTTGAGGGTCATCGGGGTGGCCTTCTCACCGGTGCGCTTCGCGGACAGCGACCCCGAGCTGGTCTTCAGGTCGACGCCGGCGTACCCGGAAAGCACGGCGCCGCGACGACCACGGAGACTGGCACGCCGCCGCCCAGCGCAACCTCTTCAACCGCATGATCGGCCAGCTCTACCACTGCCTCCAGCACGAAGAGCTGTTCGACGAACACACCGCCTTCCCCGTCGAACTTGCCGCCGCAGCTTGACGAGTTACGCGCCTGAGGTGTCTACATCCCCACCGCCGAGGGCTGGCTCTACCTCGCCTCGTGGCTGGACCTGGCCACACGGGAGGTGATCGGCTACTCGATGGCCGACCACCACCGCGCCGAACTCGTCGTCGACCCCCTGGACATGGCCGCCAACCTGGGCCGCCTGGAACCCGGCTGCGTGATCCACTCGGACCGCGGATCCGAGTACACCTCCACCCAACTTGGCGCAAAAATCTGCCAGTTGGAATGCCGCCAGAGCATGGGGCGGACTGGAATCTGCTACGACAACGCCGCCGCCGAGAGCTTCTGGGCCGTCCTCAAGGAAGAGATCGGCACTCGCTTCTGGCCGGACCGGGCCACCGCCCGCGCCGAGATCTTCGCGTTCATCGAGACCTTCTACAACCGCCGCAGGCTCCGCAAGCACATCGTGTGGGGATACCTCACACCCCACGAAACGCGCCTGCGTCACCAGCGGGAACAAGCCCTCGCGGCATAACAAGATCGTGTCCAGGATCACGGGGAAACTTCAACAGCTACTTAGGCTCTGTCCCGTAATCGGTGGTAGCGCTATGTGGTGGTCATTGGAGGAGGACGCGGTGGCGGAGCAGGGGAAATCCGGCTCGGCCGTGCATCTGTCTCGTGATCATCTTGGTGCGTGTGTTGACGCCCTCGGTGCGGCCGTTGTGGTGGGGGTGAGTGAGGCCGGCGTTGACCGCGGCGCGGTCGAGTTCGAGGCCGTGCGCGAAGGTGTGCAGGTGGGGCAGGTCGCAGGCGCGGACGGCTGTGATCCACTCGGTGAGCTTGGTGTCGTTGCCGGTGGCGGGGGTGAGGAGTTCAGCGAACTCCTTGACGAGACGCGCGAGTTCGGTCATCTCGGGGCAGGCGGCAGTGAGTTCACACAGGAGTTCGGCGTCCTTGTCCCGCAGGTTGTCGGGGTGGGTGAGGAGAAGGAGGGCGAGGCGGCGCGGGGTGATGACGGGCCGGTCGCCCTCGGCCCGGCCCTGGGTGATGTAGCGGTAGAGAAGATTGAGGCTGCCGGTGTAGCCCAGTTCCTTGATCTCGCGGAAGAGTTGAAGCACGGGGACGGCGGGGTCCGCGGTCCGGCGGGCGCGCAGGTGGTCGCGGTAGGGGTCGACGAGGGTGGGCCGGTACTGCGGGGCCCGGCGCAGGGCGTTGGGCTCCTGGGTGCGGGCGTAGCGTTTGACGGTGTTGAGGGCGAGGTTCAGGCGGCGGGCGCATTCGAGCAGGCCGACGCCCTTGCCGAGGAGGTCGTGGACCTGGTGCCAGCGTTCGCGGGTGGTCTGCCCGCGTGCTCCCTCGGGGCGGGGTGGGTTGACGGTGGCCCAGCAGGAGCTGTGGGAGCGGACCTCGGCCAGGGCCTTGTCGCAGAGGTTGTGCCACAGGGTACTGGTGGGCCGTCGGCGAGGTGCCTGCTGAGCAGGTCCTTTTCCCACGGCCCCCAGCCCAAACGACGCATGCGACTTTCACCGCACGTCGCTTTCCAGTGACTACTCCGTGAGTGCTGGGGCGGGCTTCTTGCCGTGGATGTCCGCGTGACAACTTCCGCAGACCACAAGGGCTTTGCGATGTCGTGCGGCCATGAGATCTGCCCACGGTGGCCGGGTTCCTGATCGTCCGAGGTCTGCGAGCTTGGCGACGTGGTGGACTTCCACCTCGTTGATCTGCCCGCAGGACTCGCACCGTCCGGCGAGGAGCCGGGTGACCAGCTCCTTGCGTTTGGTGTTGACCGGGGCCAGCCGACGGTCATTGATCACCGTCTTCTTGTCCCGTCGCAGCGGGATCCCTCCGAACCGTCCGACCAGTGGCTTCCTGCCGGTGCGTTCGACGCGGGCTTCGAAGCACTTGCGCAGTCCGTGCGGGGTCTCGATGGTGGCCGCGTACTTGCGGGCCATCTTCGACACCGACGAGCGGTGCTTGTTGGCGAGCGTCATCAGCATCGAGGTCTCCATGACCCATTGCAGCCGGGCGAGTCGAAAGACGTCGCCGGCCAGCAGGTAGTACTGGACGATGCCGCGGTACTCCGACCCGTAGGTGCTGAGGATGACGTGATCGTCCTGGTTCAGCAGTTCCGGCCGACGCGCGGGTTTGCCGCGCTTCATGTACTGGGCTTGCTTGGCAGATACCACCGAACGAGGGACGCGCAATCTGATGACCCCATTGACGGAACGACGTCCGCCGGTGATCTTGCGGTCGTTGTGGTGCACGGTGATTTCGTAGCCGAGGAACCTCGCCGCCTGGGTGCGGGCGTGCGTGATGAGGGTCTTCTCCGGCGACAGTTCCAACCTGAGTTCGTCACGGATGAATTGTGCCAGCCGCTCTTTGATTTCCTCGGCTTCTGCCTTCGGTCCGGCGAACCCGAGCAGGGTGTCGTCGGCGTAACGCGTATATCGCAGTCGCCGGTAGCCAGGATCATGAGTATCCATGCTGGGCACACTGCGAAGTTGCTTGCGCAGCTCCCGCACCTCGGTGCGGTCATCGCGCTTGCCTGCGCGTCTTATGGCCGCCCACACCCGATGAAAGGCACGGTTCGGCTGCCTGACTCTTCCCCGGGTGTATTCCGGGATCAGAATATTCTCGACGTACTCATCCATCTTGTGCAGATAGATATTTGACAGGATCGGTGAAACTACACCGCCTTGCGGACTCCCGCTGTGCGTAGCGTTCCAGACCCAGTCCTCCATGTATCCGGCCTTGAGCATGTTGCCCATCAGCCGCAGGAACCGGTTGTCTTGGATTCTTTCACCCAGGATTCGGAGCATGACCGAATGGTCAAGGCGATCGAAGCACTGGGCGATGTCGCCCTCGACAAACCAAACTGTGCCCGTCCAGGTATTGGCCACATCACGTAGTGCGGTGTGACAGCCCCGGCGGGGACGGAAACCGTGCGAGGAGTTGGAGAACGTCGGCTCGTAATACGCCTCAAGCAGCAGACGGATCACCTCGCCGACGAGTTTGTCACTCCAGGGCGGCAGGCCGAGCGGGCGCAGCTTCGTGCTGCCCCGCCCCTTTGGGATATAGACCCTTCTGGCTGGGCTCCACCGGTAGCGTTCGTGACGCAGCGCGTCGATGACGTGCTCGATTTTTCCCAGCGACATGCCGTCCACGGTCTCCCCGTTGACCCCCGGTGTCATTGACCCCTTGTTGGAGTACAGACGGCCGTAGGCCAGCAGATACAACTGCGGATTGAAGAGCTGTCGATACAATTCGCTGCACGGCAGGCCACGCCTGCCGCGTTCACGGAGGACACCCAGCACCGTTTCGGCGCTCTGCATTACGCATACCTCCCGATCCTTGAGTGTCCGATCACCTGGCCCCTTTCCCGTCCTCCTTGGCCGGTCGTGACTCCGGCGACTACTACGGGACCTCCGTCGCCATAGGAAGATCTCACCCCTTAGGCGATCCCATGTTCGTCCTTGTCGTACGTAATAGCGTGAGGTAGGCGCCCCATTCATCCCCTTGAATTCCCTCACTGGGCATCGCTCCGCGCTCCGGAGGTTGCGTCGGCCATGGCACAAAGCCGTCGCAGGGCGCGGCACCGGTTTCAGGCATTTTTCCGGTGGATTCGACCTTCAATCTTCTGGGGATTGGGATTCAGGCAATCCAGCTTTCGCCATATCACGCGGGTCCCACGACGCCCCGTCTCCAATGCCTGAGCCCGGCCGTCGCTTTCCTGGCATGCTGCGGTCCCCTCACCGTTTCCGGATTAGGTAAGCCATCAGACCCAAGAATTTCCTTCCGAATTCTTCCCGACTGAGTCGGGGATACGACAAGGCGCCTCATGGCGCACTGCCACCGGTCGCTGACCTGCACCGCGGCGGGCAGGGCCCGGCGTATGGCCTCGCCGTAGGCGCCTGAGCCGTCCCGGCAGACGATCTCAGCGCCGGGATGCTCGCGCAGCCACGCCTCAAGGGTGTCCGCGCTGCGGTCGGGGAGTACGTCGATCCGCTCGCCGGTCTCGGCGTTGATCACGATGGTGGCGTACCGGTGGCGGCGCTTGAGCGCGAAGTCGTCCACGCCCAGCACCCGCGGCACCCGGCGCGGAGGCAGCGGCAGTCGCATGAGCATCCGCAGGGCGGTCGAGCGCGACACCGCGGTGGCCAGAGCCCGGGAGAGGCGGGCGCCCGCCCGGCCCGCTAACTCCTTGACTACGCTGCCGAGTTGGTCGGTGAGCCGGTTCGTCCGGCGCTGGTAGCGCCCCAGCAGGCCGGGCACCTGCTCACGAAACGTCTGCCACGGACAGCCCAGCACCGGGCACACCAGGCGCCGCACCCTCACCGACACCACCACCCGCCTGCCGTCCACCGCCACGTCCGCCACCGTCCGGCCGTGAAAGCCGTGCACCCGCCCAGTCGGCGTCCCGCACACCGGACACGGCACCGGATCATCACGGGTACGCGCCACCACCCGGACCAGCTCACCCTCATCCGCCACACCCTCGATGACCAGGGCAGACAGACCCGAAAACACCACACCCACAAGGGCATTGACCTCAAGCACGCCCCAGCCTGACACACAGTGACGTACGGTCACCACCGATTACGGGACAGAGCCGCTCGTTTGACAGACCCGGTTGGGGCAGGGCTGCTGGTTGCGGGGCTTCAGTCGGCTACTGCTTTCTGGTGAAGATGCCGGTGTCGGCCTCGGTGAGGACGTCGAGCTTCCGACGATGGCAAGCAGTTCGCTGCTGGTTGCAGTTCCACCCGTACAAGCACTCCAGAGGCAAGTGGGGGCGCAACCGACCGTTGGGGCTCCATATGCCGGAGCCTGGCATACGGAACGGTCCGTTGACCACGGGTTTCCCCTGGTCAACGGACCGGATTGAGCGGCACCCCCTGCGGTTTCGACCGGTGACCGAGGAATGGCGAGTGCTGTTCCTCCGGTCTACGCAGAGCCGGCGCAAGGCAGTCTCGACGCTCGTTCTGTCGGGGTGTCAGGTGTGTATGAGGGCGGTCAAGGCCATTCGGCTCGTGCGTCTGCCCTCAGCCGGGGTGGCATTCGCCCAGTGCGGTGACGGGCGCTCCCCGGGGAGTGGAACAAGGTGCAGCGCGACAGGGCGCTCACCGACGCATGGATTCTCCTGGGCGTCCTTCGGGCGGGACGGCGGGCAAGACCGGCACCGGGGAAGGCCGGACCTCACCCGGTCCGTCGGACCGCCGACGAGGCCGTACGGCCGGCGGAGGGCGCCCCGCTCCCCGGGCCGTGGCCGCCCGCCCGCTCGGCCGTGCGGGCGATGTTGCGGGCCATGCCGCCGAAGACGACGGCGTGGAAGGGGGAGATACTCCACCAGTAGGCGTGACCGAGCAGTCCGCGCGGGTGGAACAGGGCGCGCTGGCGGTAGCGGGTGCGGCCCGTGTCGTCGGTGCCGGCGCACATCTCCAGCCAGGCCAGTCCGGGAAGCCGCATTTCCGCGCGCAGCCGCAGCAGCCGGCCCGGCTCGATCTCCTCCACCCGCCAGAAGTCGACCGAGTCGCCCACGCGTAGCCGGTGCGCGTCCCGGCGTCCGCGGCGCAGTCCCACGCCCCCCACGAGCCGGTCGGCGATGCCCCGCACGGACCAGGCCAGGGGGAAGGAGTGCCAGCCGTTCTCCCCGCCGATGCCCTCGATCACCCGCCACAGGGCCTCGGGTGGGGCGTCGACCAGGCGTTCCCGCAGGTCGGTGTAGAGGCTTCCACCCGCCCAGGCGGGGTCGGTGGGCAGCGGGTCGCTGGGGGCGCCGGGTACCGAAGCAGAAGACCAGCGGGTGGCGACCTCGGCTTCCCGCACGCGCATGAGCGCCAGCCGTACCGCCTCGTCGAAGCCGATGGGGTGGCCGGGCGGGTCGGGGATGTAGTGGGTGATGTCGTTCTCCTGGCACACCACCTCGTGCCGCAGCGACTCTGTCAGCGGCCGGGCGATGGATGCGGGGACCGGGGTGACCAGGCCGACCCAGTGGCTGGACAGGCGGGGGGTGAGCACCGGCACCGGCAGGATCACGCGCCGGGGCAGTCCGGCGACCGCCGCGTAGCGCAGCATCATGTCCCGGTACGTCAGCACGTCGGGCCCGCCGATGTCGAAGGCGCGGTTCACGTCCGCGGGCATCCGGGCACCGCCCACCAGCAGGCGCAGCACGTCCCGGACCGCTATCGGCTGGATGCGGGTGCGCACCCAGCTCGGTGTGACCATCACCGGCAGCCGCTCGGTCAGGTAGCGCAGCATCTCGAAGGACGCCGAGCCGGACCCGATGATCACGGCGGCGCGCAGCACCGTCGTGGGTACCCCGCTCGCCAGCAGGATGCGCCCGACCTCGGACCGGGAGCGCAGATGAGGCGACAGTTCCCGCTCGGGCACCCCGGCCGGGGTCAGCCCGCCGAGGTAGACGATGCGGCGCACGCCGGCGCGGGCGGCCTGCGCGCCGAAGACGCGGGCGCCCTCGCGGTCGGTGTCCTCGAAGCCGCGTCCGGTGCCGAGCGCGTGCACCAGGTAGTAGGCCACGGCGACCTCCCGCATCGCGGCACCGACCGTGGCGGGGTCAGTGACGTCCCCGCGGACCACCTCCACCTCCCCGGCCCAGGGGTGGTCGCGCAGTTTCCCGGGGGAGCGGGCCAGGCAGCGCACCCGGTATCCGGCGGCCAACAGTTCGGGCACGAGCCGTCCGCCGATGTAGCCGCTGGCCCCGGTCACCAGGCACAGGGGTCGGTCCGCCGTCGTCTCCATAGCTCCTCCTACTTTAGGGTGTTCGGCCGTCGCACCGCATGCGGATGCAGCCCGGCCGTGACCCGCGAGTACCCCGGTACGATGCGCCAGATGAACACGGAGACGAGCGGAGGGGCCGCCGATGGCGCGTCCCCTGCCGCCGGTGACCTGCACACCGTGGCCGCCGGTCCCTCCACCGGCGGCGCCTCCACCGGTGACCTCCCCGCCTTCCCGGGCGACCTGTCGGCCTTCGCGGGCTGCGCCGCATGCACGGCGAGGTCGGCCGGGTCATCCAGCAGTACGCGGCCCGGCAGAACCTGCACGCCACCGACGTACAGGCGCTGGCCGCCATCCTCGACGCGCCCGAGCCGATGCCCCCCACCAGGCTGCGTGCCCTGCTCGGCCTCACCTCGGGGGCGGTCACCGCCTGCGTCGACCGGCTGGAGCGCGCCGGGCACATCCGACGGGTGCGTGAGGACACGGACCGCCGGGTGGTGCACCTCCACTACGCCGCCGACGCCCGCGCCGCCGCCTGTACCCACTTCTGTCCCCTCGCCGACGCCCTGCGCCGGGCCGGGGCAGACTTCGACGAACACGAGCTGACCGTGGCCCTGCGGTTCCTGACCGCGCTGAACGACGCTCTCGCCCAGGTACCCGGGGAGTCCGCCGGTCGCTGAGGCGCCGTCCGCACCGAGGGCGGCGACACCTGCATCGGCGGGGAAGCGGCGGGGCCCGTCCCGGCCGACGAATCGCACCTCGTCCTCGCGTTCCCACCGGTCGAGGTCGTCGCGCACCTCGGCGTCGATGTCGTCCTCCCGCGGCCGGTACGGGCCCGGCACGTCGAGCTCTCGGGCGCCGCCCGGCGGGGGCTTGCGGTTGGCGTGGTCGTGGTTGAACCGGCCGCCGGCCGGGTGGCCGCCCTCCATCAGCAGGTCGTGCTCCTGGCGCACCCAGCGGTAGAAGTCCTCCTGGAGCAGCCGCCGCCCACCGCGCCCCTCGGCCCAGCCTGCGAACTCCTCGCGCACCACCAGGAAGCCCCGTGCGGGCAGCACCCGCACCCGGGGCAGGGCGCGCACCAGCCGGAGCGCCGCGTACGAGGTGGGGTGGCACACTGTGACCGGCGCGCCGCCCACCGCGCGGCGCAGGCCCTTACGGTAGGTCTCGGCCCGGACGTACGTCATCCGCACGCCCAGTTCCGCCGCGCGGTGCCGCATCGCGGAGAGCACCAGGTGCGCCTTGGCGCGGTGGAAGCGGCGCCGCCGGAAGACCGACCTGGCTTCGATCATCACCACGGGCGCCCCGCGGTCGGGCCCGTCCTCGCCGGCCGGCGTGAGGAAGTGCGGGCCGAGCAGGTCGCCGAAGATCCAGTGCGGGGTGGGCATGGGAAAGGCACCTTCCGTGCGATGCGGGGTGTGGCGTACACGTACGAGGTGTTGCGCGTGGTGCCCGGCGGCCCGGCGGATGTCCTCCCGCCGGACTTCAGGAGCGCCCCCGGGCCCGCTTGAAGCGGTCCAGGCCCTCCGCCAGGGACACCACCGGCTCGGGGTAACCGGTGCTCGCGCGCTCTTGCGCCGGAAGGTTCCACGGCTCGTGCACGTCGGCCGCCTTCACGTCCGCCAGTTCCTCCACCCAGCGCCGCACATAAGCTCCGTCTGGGTCGTACCGCTTGCCCTGGGCGATGGGGTTGAGCACCCGGTTGGGCCGGGTATCGGTGCCCGTGCCGGCCATCCACTGCCAGTTCAGCTGGTTGTTCGCCATGTCGCCGTCGACCAGCAGGTCCAGGAAGTGCCGGGCGCCCACCCGCCAGTCGACGTACAGCGTCTTGGTGAGGAAGCTCGCGGCCAGCAGCCGGCCCCGGTTGTGCATCCAGCCCTCCTGGCGCAGCTGCCGCATCGCCGCGTCCACCACCGGGTAGCCGGTGCGGCCCTCCCGCCACGCCTCGGCGTCCGCCTCCGCGTCCTTCCCGCCGCGCCACCGGTCGCGGTGGGTGCGGTAGTCGCGTGCGGCGGCGTCGGGGCGTGCGGCGAGCACCTGGCGGTTGAAGTCGCGCCAGGCGATCTGCCGTACGAACGCCTCCGCGCCCGCGCCGCCGGCCCTGCGGGCCCGGTGCACCACCTCGACCGGTGACAGTGTGCCGAAGTGCAGGTGGGGGGAGAGCCGGGAGGTGGCGTCGCCCGCCAGGTCGTCGTGCCGTTCCTCGTAGGCGTCCACGCCGGAGCGCAGCCACGCGGTTAGCCTGCGCCGCCCCTCCGCCTCGCCGCCCGCGCACAGCCCCGGCGACACCCCGCTCACGTCGCCGCGCTCCGGCAGCGGGGCGGAGACCACCTCCTCTGGCACGGTGATCGCGCGCGGCGCGTCCAGCACGTCCCGCAGGCCCTGCGCGGACCAGCGCCGGCAGTACGGCGTGAACACCGCGAAGTGGTCGGAGGAGGCCGGGGTCACCGTGCCCGGCGCCACGGCGGTGCTCACCGTGTCGTGCACGTACAGGCGCCGCCCTTCGGCCTCCAGCGCCAGGCGCAGCCGCTGCTCGCGCGCGTGCGCGAAGGCGCTCACATCGCCCGCCATGTGCACCTCGTCGGCGTCCGCTTCGGCGGCCACCCGAAACACCTCCGTGACCGTGTCGCCCTCGCGCAGCACCAGCCGGCCGCCCCGCTCCCGCAGCCGGGCGTCCAGGTCCCGCAGGCAGTCGGCGAGGAACGCGAGCCGGTTCGGCGCGGCGAAACCCGCTCCGTCCACGGCCGGGTCACGCACGAACAGCGGCGCCACCCGGCCTCCTCCGTACAGGGCCGCGCGCAGTGGCGGGTGGTCCGACAGGCGCAGATCGCAGGTGAACACGACGACCGAGGTCTGCATGGGGCTCACTTCCGCTTCCGGTGGGGTCACTCTCGGATGATTTCGCCCCGTCGGCCGGTGCCGGATGCGGCTGGCCGCCGGTAGTCCCCCGTTTGGGTGTCGGCGCATCCGCGGCGGCGGCCAGCGGGGAAGTACCTAGGGAAAACGTCAGGCGCCTGTGGAGAAGGTGACGTCGTCACCCGGGGGACGGGGCCGTGCGGAATCCGGTGCGTGCTCTCGGCGAGCCGCCTGAGCCCCCGCTACGTACTACTACTTCGCCGCCTGGCGGGACGACGGAACCGACCAGGTCATCCAAGAACTCCTGCGCTGCCAGGTCCGCGGGCGGGCCCGCCGATTAGAGGACCCGACCCTGGTGGTGCTGGACACACAGAGTGTCCACGCGGCTGCCGGGGTCCCCGCCTCCACGACCGGCCGGGACCCGGCGAAACGGGTGCCCGGCCGGAAGCGGGCACTGGCCGTGGACGTTCTGGGCCTGGTCATCGCCGTCATCGTCCTCTCCGCCAGCACGCACGACAACGCCGCGGGCATCGCCCTGCTGGACCAGGTCGCCGCACACACCGGCGACACCGTCCGCAAGGCGCTGGTCGACCAGGGCTTCAAGAACCAGGTCGCCGTTCACGGCACCCGCATCGGCATTGACGTCGAGATCGTCGAACGCACTCCGCCCGCTGTTCGGGGGTCTGGGCCTCGACCGCAAACAGAAACAGGCTAGGCACAGACGGCACATACAGGAGCACAGAA
Source organism: Streptomyces sp. NBC_01241 (assembly GCF_041435435.1). Classification (NCBI taxonomy): domain Bacteria; kingdom Bacillati; phylum Actinomycetota; class Actinomycetes; order Kitasatosporales; family Streptomycetaceae; genus Streptomyces; species Streptomyces sp. NBC_01241. The sequence continues at coordinate 217,866 of NZ_CP108494.1, forward strand.
TGTAACTGTGCGTGGCCGGTTGATCGCTGGCGCCGCGCTTACTCCAGAGAGCGGGGATTACCCCGTGCTGCCGAGGGCCTAGGCGCACGCCAGGTCCAGCGGTGTCACGCCGGGCATGTCCGGCCCACTCGTGAGCCTCGCGCAGATGGCCGCATAGTGGAAGAGAGCAGCCCGCTAGGAGCCTCATGCACCGTCCCGAAGTATTCGACCAGGCGGCCGACGCAGCGGAGGTACGCCTGGGTGGCCTGTGGCCGAACGAATTGCTGGTGGCCGGGGTGCGGGTGGACGCCTTGGGCCGCATCGTCCACTGGGATGCGGCGGCCGAGGCCCTGCTCGGCTATCCGGCGTCGGAGGTGCTGGGCAGCCGGGGCGAGCTGCTCATCCCGGCGGAAGGCCGCTCCGCGGCCTGGTCGCTGCTGGAGCGGGCCGCCGCCGGCCGTGCCACGACGGGACCGTGCACGGCGCGACACCGGGACCGGCACCTGATGGAGCTCGCGGTGTGGGCCTACCAGGTCCCGGAACCGCCCGGTGCCGGCGGCGATGTGCTCGTGTTCCTCGTGGACGTTTCCGCAGCGTTGGAGATGCGGGTGTCCCGCGCCGTTCTGGACGGGCTGTTCAGCCGCTCGCCGATCGGGCTGTGCGTCTTCGACAGCGAACTGCGCTATCTGCGTGTCAACACCGCTCTGGAGGCGATCAATGGCGTGACCGAGGCGGGGCACCTCGGTCGGCGGCTGTCCGAGGTGCTGCCCGGTGTGAACAGCGCCGAGGTGGAGACCGTGATGCAGCGGGTGCTGGACACCGGCGAGTCCGCGGTCGACTTCCGCGCAACGGGCCGCACCCCGGCGACCCCGTACGAGGACCGGGCGTGGTCGTGCTCCTACTTCCGTCTGCAGGACACCCGGGGACGCCCGTTCGGCGTCGGCGCCTCGGTGGTCGACGTCACCGCACGGGACCGGGCCGAGCAGGCGGCCGCCGAGAGCCACCGGCGGCTCGACCTGCTCAACGAGGCCGGCACCCGCATCGGTACCACCCTGGACATGGCGCAGACCGCGCAGGAACTGGCCGACGTGGCGCTGCGAGGGCTCGCCGACATCGCCACCGTGGACCTGATGACGGGGGTCGCCGACGACGCCGAGGATCCCGGCAGCGACCTGACCGGCGGCATCACGGTACGGCGGCTCGGCAAGGCCCCGGCCCAGGGCTCGCCGGCGGCCGAGGCCCTCGCCCCGCTGGGCGCGACCCTGCACTATCCGGCCGGTGCACCCTACGTGCAGGCCATAGCACTTCGGTACCCCTTCGTGGTCGCCGAGGTGGACGAGCGGACCGTCACCGCCTCCTCCTGCCACACCGCCGCCATCCGGCAGCTTCGCGAGCTGGGGGTCCACTCCCTGCTGATGGTCCCGCTGCTCGCCCGCGGCAGGGCGCTGGGGGTGGCCACCTTCTTCCGGGCGCTCCCCGCGCGGCCCTCTACCTCGACAACGCCCGCCTGTACACCCGCGAACACGACACGGCAGTGCTGCTGCAGCGCAGCCTGCTGCCGCACCGGCTGACTCCTCCGCCCGGGATCGAGATTGCCCACTGCTACCGGCCCGCAAGCGACGTCAACGTGGTCGGCGGTGACTGGTACGACGTCGTTGAGATGCCCGAAGGACGGACCGCCCTGATGGTCGGGGACGTCATGGGACACGGCATCGCGGCCGCGGCCGCCATGGGTCAGCTGCGCAGCACCATGCGGGCGCTCGCCCGCCTGGCGCTGCCCCCCGAGCAGCTGCTGCGGCAGCTCGACACCGCTCTGCCGGACCTTCCCGACACACCCCTGGCCACCTGCACCTACGCGGTCTGCGACCCGGCAGCCGGCTGCTGCTCGATCACCCGGGCAGGCCATCCCCCACCCGCCGTCATCCACCCCGACGGCACCGCCGAACTGCTGGAACTACCCGCCGGAGCGCCACTGGGCGTCGGCGGCATCGACTTCGTACCGACCGACCTGCCACTGTCCCCGGGCAGCATTCTCACCCTCTACACCGACGGCCTCGTGGAAACCCGCTGCACGGACCTCGACCAGCGCCTGACCCAGCTCCGCGACGTGCTCACCGCCAACTCCGCGCTGCCGCTGGACGACCTCAGCCGAACCGTACTGGACCGGCTCGACCCCGCACCCGACGACGACGTCGCCCTGCTGCTCGCCCGGATCAGCACCCCGGACCCATAGGGCCAGCCGGGCTGCCGCTGGCGGACGGCAGCCCGAAAGAGGCCGCCGCCGACGGCGGCATACCAGCAAAGCGCACAGGAGCAGACCAGCCCCGGCCCGATCACGCACGCCGGGTGGAGCGGGCGAGGGGCGGGCACGGGGCCCGTCGTCACACCCCGCCGTCAGCAAGAAGTGCTGTTCCTGAGGCTTGCGCCGTACGTGGGGGCGCTGGCAATCTTGCCGTCAAGCAGCAGACGTCATACGTCCGTTGTCCGAGTCCCGAGCTTTGTGTAAAAGATGGGGAGAGCGCATGAGTGACGAGGCCTTCAGTCGGGTGACGAGGCGGGGCGTACTGCTCGGCGGCCTGGCCGCGACGGCGATGGGTGCCGCGGGCACCCTGGCCGCGGCAGGACCGTCGAGTGCGAGTCCGTCGGCAGCAGCACCCACGGCCGGCATCTCTCCGTCGACCGACCCGACGAGAGGGCCGCACAAGTACTTCGCGTTCGACACCGGAATCTGGAACGGCCACCGGGGAATGGCGAACTGCCGCATCGAGATGGGCGATTTCGTCAAGGACGAAGAGCACAACCCCCTTTTCCGGGAAGGGATCTTCGAGAATCCCCGGCTGCCGTGGGAGCCGCGCTTCGACAACGGATACCCGAACGTCTTCTGGGATCCGGAGCACAAGAAGTTCCGCTGCTATTACACGCTCTTCCTCCGCGACCCCGCGTCGCTCGACACGCCTCCGGAGGAAAGGCGCGGGCGGGACTACGTCATCGCGAACAGGGAGACCGGCTGCTGCTACGCCGAGTCCACCGACGGCGTGCACTGGACGAAGCCCAAGCTGGGGCTGGTCAGCTTCGACGGCAGCAAGGACAACAACATCCTGTTCGAGCACGTCCAGGGAACGTCCGTGCTCTACGACCCCGCAGACCCGGACCCCACCCGCCGGTACAAGCTGATCACATTGCGTGAGGCGGACAAGGCGTCGCTGTGCGTGGCCTTCTCGTCGGACGGTATCCACTTCAGCGATCTCAAGCCCTGGCCGGCCAACAGCCCGTCCCCCGGTGCGGACTGCCACAACCTCGTCTTCCGCGACTCGCGCACGAGCGAGTACGTACTCATCACACGCCTGTGGGACAGCAACATCCGCGTATCCGCGATGTCGCGGTCCACGGACTTCATCAACTGGTCCAAGCCGGTCGAGGTCCACCGGGGCAACGGATTCGACTCCCAGATCTACTCGATGCCGGTCTTCGAGTACGGCGGCCTCTACCTCGGGCTCGCCTCGCTGTACCGCGACGGCGACACCACGCTTCCGTACTACGACACCGTCGACCTGGCACTGCAGTGGTCCATCAATCTCACCGAGTGGAACAACGTCGCACTCGACGACAGCACGCTCATCCCGCATGGCAAGGGCATGGAAAAGTACCCGCGCGGCGACTTCGACAGCAGCGTCATCTTCTCCTCGGTCCCCGTGGAGATCGACGACAAGCTGTACTTCTACTACATGGGCGGGAAGGGCCGGCACACCGACTGGCGTGAGTCCGCACTCGGTAGGGGCTACATCGAGAAGGACAAGTTCGCCTGCTACGGCAGCCGCAGAGGGAACCAGCCCTCCTCCATCACCTCGCAGGGTTTCAACTTCTTCGGCGAGAACGTCGAGTTGCTCGTCGACATCGAAGACGGCGGCCGGATCGAGGTGGACCTGATGAACCAGGGAGGTACCGTCGTCCAACCCGGTTTCGAAGCCGACAACAGCACACTTCGAGATCTCGGCAACGGTTGGCACCGGCTCACATGGCGCAACTCATCCGTCATGACTCTCAATCGTGAATCCTTCTACGCAATGAGGATCACGATGCGCAAGGCGAAGCTCTGGGCGATCCAGGGTGACCTGTACGTTCGCCCGTTGAAGTACGCCAAGCCGTAACGCGCGCCCTGCGCCCTCAGCGAGTAGTGAGGGGCCGGGGCAGCAGATTGCGCAGAAGTTCCGCCGTCTCGGCGTCCATGTCGACCCCGCCGCCGAGCTGTTCGTTGATCTTCGTCAGGGTTGCGGCGGCGTGACGGAGGGCGTCGATGTCGCCGGCGACGTGGTGGGCGAGGAAGATCTGGCGGTGCAGGGTCTCGTTCTCCTCGGCGGCGAGCAGGCCTCGGCGGGCTGCCCACAAGGCGGCGGGGACATCTCCTGCTTCGCGGCGGCGCGTGGACAGTTCGTACGCGACGTGTGCGATCGCCGAGACCATCTCCTCGATGGCGGGCTCGGCCCAGGCGTAGCGGCCGGGGTCGATTCCGGTGAAGGGGCGGCCGCGGACCAGGGCGAGTGCGCGGCGCAGTGCAAGGTCGCCGTCTTCTGTGTGGTCGGCCAGGCCCTTGCGGGTGTGTTTCTGGAATCGGGTCCAGTCGCAGGCGGTGTGGGGGCCGAGGCGGTAGCGGTTGTCGCCTGTGTCGTGGACGCGCGGGAAGTGTGGTTTGCCGCCGGTGTCCGTGCCTAGCCAGGACCGTGTGCGGGAGATGACCTGGTTGCGCCTGTCCTTGTTGCCGATGCGGCCGGGCCACAGGGCGTCGTCGATGGCGTGGTGGTCGACGCCCGGGTTGAGGGCGAGGAAGGCGACCAGCTCGGTGCCGATTCGCTTGCGACTGGAGTCGATGCGGCCGGTGGTTCCTGCGATGTTGATGGGGCCGAGCAGCAGCACGTCGAGCCCATCGCCCGCTTCCGGGTCTTCCGTCTGCGGGGGAAGGGGAGACGCCGTGGTCGTGGTGGTCGGAGCCGGGATGGTGACGTGGACGGCCCTGGTGGGTACTGCGCAGGGGGTGGCCAGCACCATGGGAGGGTCGGCGGGCCCGGTACGGGGCTGGTCCTCGGCAACATCGTCTTCTTCGGCCAGGACGTCGGCGAGCGAGAGACCGGCGGGCCGCTCCCCCTGTCCGTCGGCGTCGTCGGCCGGTTCCTTCTCCAAGGTCAGGCGGTCGGCTGTACCCAGACTGGCATCACCGGTCTGGGGTGCTTGAGTGACGGGGCCAGCTGCGAGAGCAAACTCCTCGTCGTCGTTGAGCGCTTCCTCTTCGGCGGCGTACTCAGCGGGCAGACCGTCCTCGCCCGAGGCCTCATCGTCTTCGTCTTCGTCTTCGTCGGGGTCGGCACGGACCCAGTCGGGTGCCGGAACATCGGCGTCGCTGGCGGCAAGGGTGAGCAGTTCGATGGCGTCCGCGAAGTGCTCGTCGCTCAGGCCTTGGAGATGGATGGGCAGGTTGGATCCGGGGAGCACGATGGTCTCGTCGGGGCTCTGGCAGGTCAGCGTCCAGGCGTCGGCCGAGGTGTCGGTGGAGGCGGCACCGGTGGTGATGACGGCGGCCGCCGTATGGGGTTGCTCGGTGAGAGCGTCGAAGAGACGGTCGGTGTCGGCTCCGTCGGGCAGGTTCTGTGCGAGGACGATGTGTGGTGTCCAGGCCCCTTGGGCGTCGTCGGACAGCCGGGCGGCCCGCAGCGAGTCGGTGCCGATGCTGGCGAGGGTGCGGCGCTGGTCGGCGGTGTGAGCTTCCACGTCGGCGGCGGCGTCGGCCAGGTTTTCGGTCCGGGCGACGCGTTCGGGGGCGGCCTCTTCGAGGCCGGGCGCCACGTCTGCCAGGGCAGTGACTTCCAGGTGTCCCGGTAGCGGGGTGCTGGCGAGTTCGACGGCGATGGCCTGCAGAACGTGCCGCGCGAAGTCGTCGTCACCGGCGAGCTGGAGGATGCCGACGTGCTCGAGGTCGACCAGGACGAGGTGGCCCTTGTCGTCCCAGCCGATCGAGACGAGCGCCGGGTAGGGGGCGTCCGCGTCCTTGAGGGCGTCTTCGTCAGCCAGATCAGGGTTGCTGGCCGTACAGGTCCACATGTCCTGACGTCCGGCCGCGGCGGCGAACGGCTTCATGGGCGCGGTGTCCCGGTCGAGGTGGAGCTCGACGCGTGACTCGTGCAGGACGACTGCCTCGATCACGGGAAGCTCTCGGTCGGCGGCTGTCAGGTTCAGGGCGAGGGAGCGCAGGGTGGTGTTCAGCAGGTCGAAGCCGGTGGGGTGCTGGGCGGCGCGCAGGCCTTGCTCGGTTGCGGCCGCGCGGCCCTGGGGCATCGGGATGCGTCGGCCCGGGCGAAGGCGGCGCTGCTGTAGGCGGCGGCGTACCGCCAGCGTGCCGACCAGGGCGTCGGCCAGAGCGCCTGCGCCCATCCATACGGCGGCCGGCGCGAGGGCGTGCTCGTTGTGTGCTTGTGCCGTGGCGGGGGTCTGATCGCGACCGGTGTCCTGGGAGCTGGGTGCCGGGGCGACGGTGCTGGGAGTGCCCGGGGACGGCTGGGCCGTACGGCTCGGGAACGGGGCCGGCACTGTGGTGGCCGGGGCTGGCTGCTGCGCGTCGCGTTCGTGCTCCTCCTCGCCCCGGTCTGGTGCCTTGTCGTTGGTCTTGCTGTCGGGCTTGTTCTCCGGCGTTTGATCGTCGGAGACCGGCGGGGTTTCGGTACCGGAGTCGGCTGGCGGATCGGCCTGCGCGTCCGGCTGGGGCAGGTCGAGTTCCTGGCCCGGGTAGATCAGGTCCGGATTGTCGAAGGTTCCGCCGCCGGGCTGGGCTTTGCCCTTGTTGGTCTCATAGATCCTGGTCCAGTCGGTGGGCTCGCCGTACTTGTCGGCGATCCCCCAGAGGCTGTTACCCTCCTGGACGGTGACGCTCGCGGGGCGCTCCGCGTCGCTCTTGGCCGGGGCTGAGGTGTCGTCGGTGCGGTCGGCGACCTGCCCGGTCTCCTGCTTCTGGGCTTGTGGCGTGGGGCTGGTGTCCGCAGCTGGGGCCTTGACTGCCGGAGACTGGGGGGCCGAGGCGGTGGGCGTGGGGCTGGTGGCGGGGGCGACGGGCCGTGCGTCAGCCGGCAGCTTGGTGACCGCGCCCTTGGGCAGGTAGCCGTCACCGGCGGCCAGTTCGGGGATTTCGGGGTTGAGGGCGGCGATGTCCCTCCATCGCTGCCCGTTGCCGAGGTACTCCTCCGCCAGGTCCCACGGCGATTCGGTGGGCGTGGAGACCGTGTGCGTGGGCCAGTCGGTCTCCTGCGTCGCGGAATTCGCCGAACTGGTTTTGGTGGGTGTGGTGGTGAGGCTGGTGTCCCCCGCGGTGTGCAGGGCAGTCGCTGCGACAGCAGGTGTCACGGTGGCCGCCGACGCCGCGGTGGGGGCGAGCAGCACGATGCCGCCGATCAGGAAGCTGGCGAGGGACTGCAGGCCTCCCAGGCCCTTGATGCTGGGTGCGGAGCGGCGGCGCAGCACGGCCACGATCTCCACCAGCACGGAGAACGTGAACGCCACCCAGCCGACCCAGCCGATGCAGGTGAGGGCGGTCAGGAACAGCGTCCCGTCGTCCTGCCGCATGAGCAGGTCCAGCCCTCCGGAGAGGTCGGTCGGCTGGTGGCCCACCTTGAACAGCAGGTACGGCACGCCGACGACCAGCGCGACCAGGAGGGCGAGGCCGATCAGGGCGCGCAGCAGGGAGCCGATGAAGCGCAGGGGGGCGGGGGTGCGGTGGGCCATGATTGCGGCTCAGCCTCCAGCTTGGGCTTGCAGATGAGCTTTCGCGGTGCCGGTCACGGTGATCGTTGACTTGCCCACCAGCTGCGCGAACAGGGTGTCGTAGGTGTCGTGGACGGTGACGGTGAGGGTCTGCCCGCCATCGGTGACCTGCACGTCACCCTGGACGTTCGCCGCGGCGAGGTAGTCCTGGGCGGCGCCGACGGCGGCGTCCGGGTCGATGGTGATCGCGGTGCCCTCGACTGCGGCTGCGGGGTCAAGCTGCTGGCCGGCTGTACGGGCCGCTTCCTGGGCGAGTGAGGTGGACCGGTTGGCGGCGTTCAGCGCTCCGCCGGCGTCCACGAGCAGCCCCATGACCATGAGGATCGCGAGCGAGGACAGAGCGAAGAACAGCGACATGGAACCCCGGTCGCGCTGGCGGCTGGTGAGAATCTCGATGCGACGTCGGGATTCCTGAACCCAAGTGCTCATTGGCCCGTCCTCCCCCGGTAGGTATCGATGGGGCTGGTCCACGACGCGGTCAGGGTCTTGGCGCCGGGCAGCCCGGGCAGTCCGATGTCGGACAGGTCCGCGGTACACGAGATCGTCGCCGTCACGTTGGCTTCCACGCCGACGTCGAGCGCGTAGCCGGCTGTGTCGACGACCACGCTGGAGGTCTGACAGGTCACGCCCTCGCCTTGCAGGCTGCGTACGGCTGCGGCCTGCGCCTGCGACTGGGCGCTGCCGGCATCGCGTTCCAGGGATGCGGCGCGGGCGGCCGCGCGGGCGGCGGAGTCCACGGCACCTTCGGCGTCGGTTACCCGGCCGAACGCGATCATCAGTAGGAGCAGGGCAATCATGACGGGGCGAGGACAGCGGTCTCGACTGCGTAGCTGCCCCGGTCACGGCGGAGCGCCGACATGAGGTGCCGCATTCGGGCGCTCACGGGTTCGTCCAGCGCTCGATCGGGGCGTCGGCGTACTGCACCACGTCCAGTTCCAGGCCGGGCACGAGGGTCGCGACGCTGCCGCGGACGGTGATGCGGATCTCCTGGGCGGTGCTGCCGGTTGAGGAGACGCTCGCACCGCGCACGCTGTTGCCGTACCAGGCGAGGAAGTCCTGAGCCTGGGCGACACCGTCACCCTCGCTGGCGCCGAAGGCCCGTCCCGCCTCAACCCCCTGGCGTGCGGCGGACTGGGCGACTTTGCGCGCGTGGTAGTACAGGCCGACCTGGATAGCGGTAAAGATCAGCATGAGGACGACGACGGCCAGGACCGCGAACTCCACACTTCCGAAACCGCGGTCGTTGCCGCGCAGCCGGCGACGGCGGGCGAACGCGCGCAGGCGGTTTCGCATCCGTGAGCTCACGCCTCTCCCCTCCCCTATGTTTTCTGATCCCCTAGGTTTTCTGGTTGGTGCTCAGCCGCCGTTGATGATGCCGATCTTCTCCATGAGCTTGGTGCGGATCGCGAGGACCAGCAGGCCGGCGCCGACATCGGCGTCGTCGTCGACATACGCGTTCCCGGCCGGTCCGGGCGCGACGACTCCTGGACCATCAAGCGCCGTCAGCTGCACGACCTGCTGGAACACAGTGCCAGCGCGGTGTACTGGCTGATCCGGGGCGCCGGTGATGTGCTGGTGGTTCCGGCGAAGTTCCTTGCTGCCGTTGAGGGTGCCACCGCCGTCCGTCCTCCCAGCAGTTCACCGTTGGCTACACAGCCGTCCGGCACACCGCGGTGCCCATGGAGCAGTACCTGCCCGATCTGGTCGTGGGCTTGTGGCTCGGCAGCTGCAGCGAGCAGACGCTCCAGGCGGCCCAAGGCACCGGCCGCACCACACAGCCCCGGTTCGCCCTCACCATCGACGTCGTTCTCGAGCCCGTGGAGGGGTGAGCAGGCCGAGTCCTGCTCGCTTTCCTGGTTCAGCTGGGCGATAGGTGAGATCAGCGCACAGCCCGCGGTGAGCGTGAACCACGAATTCCGGCGCCCGGAGGCAGATGTGCCGGTGGATACTGCCGGGGTGTCGATGGATCTGAAGAGCGCGCTGGCCGCGCTGGATGCTCATGAGCCGGGCTCCCTTCTCGAACTGCGCGAGACGCAGTGGCTCGACGCGAAGGCCGCTGCGTACCAGCTGGCTAATCCGCGCGCGGTCGAGGAGCTCGCCAAGGACGTGGGCGCCTTCGCCAATGGGGGCGGCGGCGTCATCGTCATCGGCATCGCGACCCGTCTGGAGCACGACGAGGAAGTACTTGACCGAATCGTCGGAGTCGAGCCCGCATCGGTGAACCTGGACCAGATCCGCAAGCTGATCCGCGCCCAGATCACGCCGTCACTGCGGGGGGTGCGGGTCGGCTGGTCCGGCAAGGACGAGCGGGTGGTGTTCATCCACGTCCCCGCGCAGGCCGTCGACACGCTCTTCGTCGTGCCGGCACCGGTCGGGAAGCCCGGCTCGGTCCGACCGGACACGGTCGCTGTGCCGGTGCGGGACGGAGACAGCACGCACTGGCTGATGCGGACCGAGATCCAGCAACTGCTCTCCGCCGGGGTCCGGGCCTCCGGCATGCCGACGGCTCAGGCACTCGCCGAGCTGGTCCGCGAGGCCGTGTCCGGGACGGACCTGACTGAGCTGCGGGTGGGGCAGGGGCTCCCGGACCGGGAGCGGGAGCTGCGCGAGGCCTACCGGCAGCTGGCCGAGGCCGGGCTGGGGAAGCCGGCCGGGGAGGCGTGGGCCCACGGGCCGGCCGCCCTGCAGGACCTGCATCATGTCCGTGACGAGGAGTCGGAGTGGGTGTTGTGCCTGGTGGCCGGTCGCTCGCCGGTCGCGGTCGCCGCGCCCGTCTGGCAGGCGATCATCGAAGCCGGACGGGGCGCCGCGGGCCAAGACCCGCTCGCAGCCGTGGGCTACCCCGTCCCACCCGAAGCCGAGAGCGGGCCGTGGGTGATCCGGGCTGACGCGGGGAGCGTGGACCTTGACGGCGGGACATGGGGTGCGGGCCGCTTGGCGCGGCCGGGGAACGGCATGTGGCGGTGGCAGCCACTCCCCCGCTTCGGCCTCCACCAGGGCCGGTCAGCGACGAACTGGACCGCCGGCCAGACACCGGCCCTGCGCCTGCGCGCCGTGGTCAATCTCCCATGGGCCGGGCCGGACGCGCTGGAGATCACCAAGTCGCGGCGCCACGAGCTCGAACAGCAGCTCCCGTACAGCGCGTTGGCCGGTGACCTGACGATGCTGTCGAAACGCCGGGGTGCGGATCTGCCAGCCGCGCGGTGGGAGCGGGCTCCGTACGGCAACTCCTCCCGCTCAGTCGCCTACACGTGCACGATCACCACCCCGGACGGCACCCCGGCCCTGAGGGCCGGCGTCATGCTCGCCCTGCCGTCGTCGATGGAGTCCACCGTGGTCGCCTGCGCGGAGGTCCTGGTCGAGGACACCACGGCGTGGGCTGCGGCTCTCGGCCCCGGCTGGGAGACGCGGCTGCGCCTGGAGGAGGCTCAGGTTGCCTTGCTGAGTGCATGGGAGATGGCCGCCGAGCTCCTGCCCGGCCTCGTCGACGCCGGGGATCTGCCGTGGGCGGCCCCGCCCACCACCGAGCTGCGGCTCAGCAGCGAGCGGCCCGCCCCGAACGACGTCCTGCCCACCCTGGAGACCCTCGTCGACCTGGCGCCGCTCGGCCCCGGTGACGGTAGTCGGCCCATGATGGCTGTCACGATCACCGGCGAGCCCCGCGTCCCCTCGTCCGAGCGTCGGGACCTGGCGAGGCGCGCCCTGGTGCACATGGCCCGCGCGTTCGGGTACGTCGACGCCGAGTTGGACACACTGCAGTAGGCCCGCGGCCGGTCACCCCGGAGCAAGACACGCGAGCGGCTTCGGTCACGGGGGAGGCCCCTTGCACGTGCAGCGGCTGGACAGGGGGCCGGGGCTGGGCGCTGGTTCTGGTCACGTGCGTGGCTCGGTCTGACCGCATGGGGCAATGGCCTCCGCGTCACGTCTACGCTCGGGACTCATGAGCGATCCGACCGTCAACTTCCTTGCCACGTTCGCGGGTGTCGGCCGAGCCCTGTTCAGCGAACTCGAGGACGCCCTGGAGTGGTGCGATCGGCGGGCCGAGGAGCAGTTTCCCGGTGCTGTCGTGGAGTGGCGGGAGCCGGAGGGCGCAGCGGGAGTTGGCACGGGTCAGTCCGGCCAGCAGTGGCACCGTCAGGAGCCGAAGGCGGGTCACTCCATCCCGCCCCTGAGCCTGGGAAGCGTGGTGTCGCCTCCAGTCGACGCGGAAGTGTGAGGGGGCTCGTATACGGGCTCCGCGCCGACCGCGTCAGCCGGCTGCCTGCCAGCGCGGACCATCTCCAGTTACGTGCCGACCGGTCGTGCTCCCTGCGGGCTGCCTCCAGCAAGTTTCGCCATGACGTCACCGTCGGGCGCCGACGCAGGAGCGCGCGTCGTTCCCGGTCCGTCGTGCCTCCCCACACGCCGTGCTCGATACGCTGATCGAGAGCATGGGCAAGGCACTCCGTGCGCACCGAACAGCCACTGCAGACCGTCTTCGCCCTGTTCTGGGCTGCGCCTTCTACGAACAGCTCTCCGGATCAGCGGTACGGCATACCGCCCGTTCGCCCCATTCGTCGTCATCACCCGCGACCACCCCCGACGCCGTCCTCTCCCCGATCGGCCTACGTCATCCCACCCTAGGACGTTGGCAGTTCGGTGACGGTACGCCAATCGGGCGAGGCATGGAACATCGATGGCCAGCAGCAACCCCTGCGGGTGAAGAGGCGCTTGGCGGCTAGGGGGCCGGCGCAGCACCGGGCGGCCTGGCCCTCGCGGCATCGGTGTCACCCGTCGGCCCGGCCTCCCGGCACGAGAGGGAGCGGGGCCTCGCCCGTCAGCTTGCCGATGCGCTGCCGGATCGCCCTGAACATCTCGGCGCGGTCCTTCTCCGGGTAGTCGACGCGGTCGTAGCGCAGCTGGAGCGCGGCGGTGCGGTCCGGGGATTTCAGCAGCACCAGGCCGAGGCCTTCGCCGGGTGTCAGGTCCCGGTGTCCGCGCAGTTCGAGCGGCAGGCCGTTCACGGGGTCTGTCAGCGCCTGCACCAGCTCCGCGCGGCGCAGGCCGGTGTCGGAAAAGTGGTCCATCTCCAGGATCCAGAACTCCCCCAGCCTCGCCTCGTGCCCGGTGACGACCTGGGGAATGGCGACCGTGTGCAGAAGGCCAAGGCGGCGCAGGAGGCCGCTGGGCAGCCAGGCGGCGGCGCGCCAGGTGGAGTCGTAGGAGAGCGGCTGGCGCTCGTCGTCCCACTGCCGCTCGTAGTCGGTCCAGGTGCCTTCGGCCAGCCAGCAGGCTTCCCCGCCGTTGTCCTCGACGCGCTGGGCAATGGCGGCCTCGGCTTTCTCGAAGGCGCGGCGGGAGGGACCGGTCAGCTGGAGGCTGGTCGGCTGTCCGAGCCGGCGGAGTTCGATGCCGCGCTCGGTGCGCGCGCAGATGCGGACGCCGTTGAGACCGTAGATCTCGTCCCGCCCGGTGCGCATCGGCACGCGGCACGGCAGCAGTCCGGACAGCAGGCTGTCGAGGCTCGCGTTGCTCTCCATGTGCAGGCGCAGGCCGGCCGCGGTGGGCTGGACGTACCGGATGCCGAGCGGGTACTCGAAGTAGTGCCGCTGGGAGTTGAGGACCCAGTAGAGGATCTCGGACTCGAAGAGGAGCTGCGCGTGTGCGGCTGGTGCCGGGATGAGGGGCGCGTCCGGCGGCAGGGCGGCGACGACGTCGCACGCGAGTTGGCGGGGGGCGCCGGTGTAGAGGGCGTACGTACGGGCGCGGCTGCTGATCTGGGAGGCCGACATCGGCAAGCACCTTTCACTCGGAGATCCGTCGGCCCGCGGAACGTGAGGAAGAGGTACTGCGTGCGGTACTGGAGTGGAGGGCTGGGGCTGGTCGAAGACCGCGCTTCTTCGCCTCCGCCTGAACCCGAGGGGCCGAGGTTCGCGGTAGGAGCAGCAGACCAATGCCGCAGTAGGCAACCGTAGCCGTGGCACTCGACTCGGAGGGGAGTGCCACGCCGTTCGTCGGCTCGGGATGCCGGTGGGGCGGGTGGCCCCGGGACGTCTGTACCGCCCCAGAGTAGTCTGGTGCGCTGCCTGAATGGTTGGTTGGGTGGGTGGTCACGGACCGCTGGGTTCGGCATCTGAGTCGACCCAGAACGCCTTGTACAGCAGGCCCGGGTGACGGTGTGGGGCCGTGACGTGGCCGGCCACGCGGTAGCCCATCGACGCCACGTCGCCCTCAAGGCGGTCCTGATCGCGTTCCTCGTTGAAGACGCCGACGATCAGGCGGCCGCCGGGGGCGACCACGGCGTGCAACAGGTGCCGGACGTAGGTGCCGCGCAGCGTGGGCGGGACGTAGTCCAGGCCCGTGCGCACGATCGCGAAGGTGCGCGAGGGCGTCCAGTCCATGGCGTTGGCGTGCCAGATTCTGCTGCTCCATTGCGGGCACCGGTCGCGGGCGAGTGCGGCCAGGGCCTGGGAGATGTCCACGCCGTACGGCTCGATCCGGATGCCGTCCTGTGCCGCCCAGGCGGTGAGGGTCTCCATGAGGTGACCGTTGGCGCATCCGATGTCGAGGAAGTCGCCTCCGCCGAGTGGCAGTGCCCGGGTCAGGGGGCGCCGGGCACGTTCCCAGTGGGCGGCGTCGCCGCTGTGTCCGGACTGGGCGCGGGGGTTGTCGGCGGCCAGGTAGGCGGGCTCGATGAGCGCGCGGACGGCGTCGTGCCAGCCCTGCTGGTCGAGGTGACCGGCGGCGAAGGCAGCATCGATGGCCGAGCTCTCCCGCCATCCCCGTTCCTTGGCCGCAGCCAGGTCATCGGCCGGCGATGGGTCTGCTGCCATGTCTGTTTCCTCGGTCGCGGAGGCCGGGGCCTCCTGGGGTTCGGCCTCCGCGCGAGGTGAGGGCCGTCCCCGTTCGGCGTTGGCCCATGCTCGGGCGGGTGGGTGTCCGCGGGCGGGCACCAGGTCAGCCGGCGGGGCCGTCGAGGCCGATCACGGTACCGAAGGGGTCTTGGACCTGACAGATGGTCCGGGTGTTATCCACGGCCAAGGGGCCGCGGTGGTGGGTGCAGCCCGCGGCCAGGAGTGGTCGTCACGTTGTCGACGGACGAGTACACCACCGGGCTCGCGCCGGGCGGGTTGTTCACCGGGTCCGCAGGATGGAAGCCGAGCTCGATGCCCCCGACGTCCAACCAGGCGTGGACCGAGGCGCCCGCGACGTCGAAGTGCACCTCGGTACCGAGGACGCTTGCCCACCACCGAGCCGATCGCTCCGGGTCGTCCGCGAAGACCATGACCGTGCGGACCCCGCCGAAGGCGATCCCACTGCCGGACGGTGTATCCGTGGGGCGGCTCAAGGCAGGTCTCCGAGGTAGCAAGGGCCCGGACGGCCGTCGGCGAGATCGGACACCGGGCCGGTCAGGCCAGCAGGCAGGAGAGCCAGTTCGCCGACCGTCGCGGCGGCGTGCCACACGACTGCGGACTGGGTCCGGTCGGGGTGGCCCGGCGGTGCAGCGGCGCTCTCATGCTCCAGGTAGGCGTCGAAGTAGAGCTGGAGCTGTTGGAGGCGGGTCGTGTGGTGCGGATCGCCTTGGTGGCGCTGCGGCAGGTACTCCCGGACCCAGCGCAGTTCGCCGACGCGGACCGACAGCCCCGTCTCCTCCAGGACCTCCCGGCGCACAGCCTCCGCCGAGGTCTCACCGGGTTCAACACGGCCCCCGGGCAGAACGTAGAACTCCCGATCCTGGTCGCGGTGACGGACCAGGAGGATCTCGCCCTGGGCGTTCAGCACGACCGCACGGGCGCTGACCCGCGGCTCGGTGGCCTGCCTCCGGGGCGTGGGCCTGGGATCGGGTGCGGCGGTCTCGCTCTCGTCGGCTCTCATGGCAGCTCAGGCCACCGAAGGCACGGACAGTGGTGCCCCGGCCGGGTGAGGATCGCTCACTGTGGTGAGGTGCCTGCGGGCGACGGCCTCTTGCTGAAGCGCGGTCCTCAGATGCCACAGCGAGACCGCCGGGAGGAGGGTGCCGAGCCGGGCCGCTGCCCGCAATGCCTCGGCTACTTCAGCCAGGGGCCCGGCGGCCTTCCGCGACCGCTCGTCGCCTTGATTGCCGCGCAGACGTTCCACGATCTCGTCCAGCATCTGTGCCAGCTCGCCCGCTCCGGGGTCGTCCGGCGCGTCCGCTCCCCACCACTGGACGGCAGCCTCCAGCGCCGTAAAGGCGTCGGCGCGGTCGAGCGGCGGCCTGGTGGTTACGTCCCCGTGCGTCACGATCACCATCGTTCACCTTCCGGCCCCTCGTTGGGGCAAAAACGGGGAATCGGCGGCGCTCGGGTCAGGTCGAGGCATGGGTCGGGAGGTACCCAGGGCTCCTGGAGGCGTCGTCCGTGCCGCGGGCTGCGGTCGGCACAGGCATGCCGCGGCGCAGTGCCTCGCAGGTGAGGGCCCCAAGCTCGGCCCCGGCCGTGTAGTAGGCGTCGGCGGCGCGGGCCAGGCGCTGCTCGGCGGCAGCCAGGGCCGCGGCGAACTCTTCATCGGTCGGCGCCTGACCCCGAGGAGAAATGGGCTACCCGAGAGCTCCCTCGTCCCGAGGAGGGGTTCGTCCTGCCGTGCGGCGCGGCGGACGAACACGCCCTTCCCCTTGACCGCGTAGACCAGGCCCTCGCGTTTGAGCACGCGCACCGCGTTCTGCGCGGTCGAGTTGGCGATGTCGAAGCGGTCTTGGAGTTCCCGCGCGGAGGGAAGCCGGTCGCCCGGCTTGAGGACTCCGGACCGTATCTCCTCCCTCAGCCGGTCTGCCGTGCGGACGTAGGGGGGCCTGGGGTCGTGCTCGGCGTCGACCACCTCGGTGGTGTCAATCCCCTGATTTCGTAGAGACCTTGTTATGCAACTTGGCCCTGATGGTGGGTGTGGTTGCGTGCTTCTTGGATGGTGTTCTCGAACGTGACGGGCAGCTGCCCGCCGGCGGCGCTGTGGCGCCTCCTCGTGTTGTAGAAGTCGGTGATCCAGGTCGCGGTCTTGATCCTGGCCTCGGCCCGGGTGTCGAAGCGGTGCCGGTGGACGTACTCGACCTTCAGCACAGAGTGGAACGACTCCGCGGCGGCGTTGTCCAGCGCCGACCCCACGCGCCCCATCGACTGCACGACACCCCACCGGCCGCAGAGCTGCTGGAACGCCGCACTGGTGTATTCCGAGCCGCGGTCCGAATGAAAGATCACGCCGTCCACCTCGCCACCCCGGGTGGCGATCGCCATCTGCAGTGCGGCGCTGACCAGGGAGGTGTCGTGCCGGGAACCCATGGCGTAACCGAGTGCCCGGCGGGAGAACGCGTCGTGGACGGAGGCAAGGTAGAGCTTGCCCTCGCCGGTGTCGATCTCGGTCATGTCGCCCCACCACAGCACGTCCGGAGCGATGGCGTCGAACCCGCGTCGCACCAGGTCAGGAGAGGCTTTCCGTTTGCCCTGCCGCGTCAGCGACTTGCGTCGACGCGGCGGCCTGCGGCCCTGGAGGCCGAGCTCGGCCATGATGTCGGCGACGGTGTTCCGCGACACCTGCCAGCCCTCCTCCCACAGATCCAGCGTGATCCTCGGCGAGCCGTACGTCCTGCCCGACCGGTCGAAGAAATACCGGATCCTCTCCGCCAGCTCGGCCCGTCTCACCTCGCGTTTCGTCGGCCGGTCAGGGCGCCATTGCCACTTGTAGAACCACGCCTCCGACACCCCCAGAGCACGGCACGAGACGCGATACGGAATGTTGCACTCGGTCTTCTGGTCGCTGATCACCCCGACGACAGCCGTCGGGTCCGCCGCAGCTACTTCACCCAGATGAGTAGGGTCGGCCCGAGGCGCGGTGCTGGCCTTGCGACCAGCCCGTTTCCCCGGGCCGCCCTCCGCACCCGCCGTGCCCGTTCCCGAGCAACGGGCGCTCCACAAGCCCCGGTTGGGCGGTGTTTTTCAGCCGGTGCTGGGCCACGGGGCGGGGATCTTCATCCCTCGGTAGAGGTAGCGGATGGTCTTCACCCTGGCGGGGTCGAACAGCCGCACCTCGTCCGTGACGGGCCACCAGCGGCCACCGCAGTAGCGGCGGCGCAGGTCCTTCCAGGTGCTCCGGCGGAACTTTCTTCGCAGCCATTTGATGACCCGCTGCCAGACGAAATGGCGCAGGTATCGGAAGGTGGCGTGCGAGACACCGAAGCGGAAGTAGGCCGTCCAGCCCCGCAGCACCCGGTTGAGGCGGTGCAGCAGGACTTCCAGCGGCAGATTGGTGTCCTGTCGGCATACGTTGCGCACCTTGTCCTTGACCGACGCGAGCGCCTTCTTGGACGGGTAGGTGTAGACGTAGTGCCGGTTGGTGCCCTTCTTCCGGTGGCGCTGGAGGCGCCAGCCGAGGAAGTCCAGGCCCTCGTCGATGTGCGTGATCTTCGTCTTCTCCGGTGACAGGCGCAGGCCCATCGGGAAGAGGACCTCAGCTACCCAGTCACGGATGGCTATCGCATCCTCGCGGGTCCCGGCGACGAGCACGAGAAAGTCGTCCGCGTACCGGCAGATCCGGTAGTTGGGCTTGCCCGTTGCCCGCCGGTGGGCCCTGCGGCTGCGGGTGGCTCCTGGTCCTCCCGGTCCCGCCGCGATCGCCTCGTCCAACACGGACAGGGCGATGTTGGAGATCACGGGCGACAAGATCCCGCCTTGCGGTGCACCGGCCCTGGACTCCTTCAGGCCGGACTCCTCGGTGAGGATCCCGGCCTTGAGGAACGCCTTCACCAGATCCATCACGCGCTTGTCCCCGACCCGGGCCCGCATCCGTTGCAGGACGGGTGCATGCCCGATGTTGTCGAAACACGCCTCGATGTCGCCCTCAACCACCCACTCATAGGAGCGGGAGGCCAAGTAGTGACTCTCGGCGATCGCGTCATGAGCCCGGCGCTTGGGGCGGAACCCGTAGGAACACGGGAGGAAATCCGCCTCGAAGATCGGCTCCAGAACCAGTTTCAAGGAAGCCTGGACCACCCGGTCACGGATCGTGTTGATCCCCAGATAGCGGACCTTGCCGCCAGCCTTGGGAATCCCACGCTGCCGCACCGGCAAGGGCCGGAAGGTGCGGGTCTTCAACTCCGCCCGCAGCTCCGTAAGGAAGCCCTCCAGCCCACGCACGTCCTCAACGTAGTGGGCGGTCACGCCGTCCACTCCAGCCGTGCGCGCACCCTTGTTGCTCCGCACCCGCATCCACCCTGCAAGCAGGAAGGCCGGGTCACAGACGAGGTTGAACAGGTCATCAAACCGGCGAAGAGGATCCTCCGCCGCCCAACGGTGCAGCTTGGCCTGGATCTTCAGTACCCGGCGTTCGGCCACATACGCGACGTCCTCCAGCTCGTCGGTATTCACCAACGACCTCCTGACATTCCAGCTTCCGCACTGCCGACTTGCTGGCCCCCTTCGCCATGTACGCGCCTTTCGCGCGCTCGGACTACTACGGGGCCTCCGCCCCACCACGAGACCATCAGCCGGCGACGGGCCTGCCCCCACTCCCGGCCTGGAAGGACGGTGCCTGGGCGGTCTAGGATGGTTCCCACGTTCCCTGTGTGCCGATCGGCCAGGATGGGTGCCCTGCTTTGCCCCGACAGCCTCGCCGTGCCTACGCCGCAGTCCTTCGGCACGGCCCCCGGACCCGAAGACATCTCGGGCTCCGGAGTCGGCGGCCCGCATGTAGGGCAGCCGCGTACTGCATCCCGGCCCAGATCCACCAGGTTGGAGCCGGTACAACGCTTACGGAGCTTTAACCGCAGGTTCCTCACGTACACCTTCTGGCCTCGCTTGCCGGACCCGCACCGTCTGGCAGTACCGGCGCGTCCCGTCGTTGTCGGGGCTGCTTCCCGCCCTTCCCGGCATCCCCCGGGTCGGACTGCCCCCAGCTTCTACCGAACCGCTGCGACGGCCCGGCGGTGGTGGTCTTGCACCACCACTCGGTCACACAGAACTTCGTGGCGCACCCATGCAGCGTTTGAGGACATCACGCTCCATGACCAGCTCCTTGTTGTCCTTCCGCAGCTGGGCGTTCTCCCGCCGCAACCGGACCAGTTCCTCGCTCTCCACCGCCTGGCCGGCCCCGGCCCCGCCGACCCTGCGGGCCCGCGAGACCCAGCTCGCCAGCGTCGTCTCGTTGATCCCCAAATCCTTCGCGACCTGCCCGACCGGCTTCCCGGTCTCGGTCACGATCCGCACAGCCCCCTCACGGAACTCCGCGTCGAACTTCCGCCTCTTCTCCGCCATGACTCCCAACTTCCCCTGCAGTCACGGTCTCTACGCTACGAGGGAAGACTCACACTCGTTGGTGTTGGTGGTGCGAGCCCGCACCACGGTGACCTCTTGCGAAGCCCGAGCTGTTTTGAGCTCCCGTTTAGACCGAGGTCCGTGGGGTGAGCTGGTGCCACGAACAGCTACTGAGGTGGCGGACCAGTCAACGCGGCTGAGTCCTGGGATTAGGTCGCTGCGTGGTTCCGCATTAGCTCGTGACCAGCACAAACGCACAGGATTACTGGGAGGGATCTTGATCTACTGCGGCATCGACTGGGCGGAGAAGACACACGACGTCGCCCTGGTCGACGACAGCGGCCAGCTGCTGGCCAAGCGACACATCACCGACGACACTGCCGGCTACCGGATCCTGCTGGACCTGCTCGCCGAGTACGGCGACAGCCAAGAGAGCCCGATCCCCGTCGCGATCGAGACCTCCCGCGGCCTGCTGGTGGCCGTACTGAGGACCGGTAAACGGCGGATCTTCGCAATCAACCCGATGGCCGCCGCCCGCTACCGGGACCGGTACTCCGTCTCCCGCAAGAAGTCCGACCCCGGCGATGCTCTCGTGCTCGCCAACATCCTCCGCACCGACATGCACGCCCATCGGCCCCTGCCCCAGGACAGCGACCTGGGACGCGCCGTCGCCGTGCTCGCACGAGCTCAGCAAGATGCCACCTGGAATCGCCAGCAGATTTCCAACCAGCTCCGATCCCTCCTGCGCGAGTACTACCCCTCCGCCCTGGCCGCCTTCGACTCCTGGCGCAACGGACTCTGCCGACGCGAAGCCCACGAGCTCCTCAAAGCAGCCCCGACACCGGCCAAGGCCGAGCGGCTGACCCGCACCCAGCTGCAGTCCGCCCTCAAGCGGGCCGGCCGCCAGCGCGGCATCGACGCCGAGACCGAACGGCTCCGGGAGGTCTTCCGGGCCGACTGGGCCCACCAGCCGCCGCTGGTCGAAGACGCGCTCGGCAAGCAGATGCTCGCCCTCCTGGTCCAGCTGGAAGCCGCCTGCACAGCAGCCGACGACCTCGCCAAGGCGGTGGAGGAGACGTTCCCTCGACACCCGGACGCTGAGATCATCCTCAGCTTCCCCGGCCTCGGCACCCAGCTCGGCGCCCGGGTGCTCGCCGAGATCGGCGACGACCGCAAACGGTTCGCCGATGCCCGCGGCCTGAAGGCATACGCCGGCGCCTCGCCCATCACCAGGGCCTCCGGGAAGAAATCCAGCATCACCCGCAGGTGGGTCAAGAACGACCGCCTCAACCACGCCGGCTACCTCTGGGCCTTCGCCTCCCTCACCTCTTCGCCCGGCGCCAAAGCCCATTACCGACGGCGCCGCGACGACCACGGAGACTGGCACGCCGCCGCCCAGCGGAACCTTCAACCGCATGATCGGCCAGCTCTACCACTGCCTCCAGCACGAAGAGCTGTTCGACGAACACACCGCCTTCCCCGTCGAACTTGCCGCCGCAGCTTGACGAGTTACGCGCCTGAGGTGTCTACATCCCCACCGCCGAGGGCTGGCTCTACCTCGCCTCGTGGCTGGACCTGGCCACAC
This sequence comes from Streptomyces sp. NBC_01241, assembly GCF_041435435.1. NCBI lineage: Bacteria > Bacillati > Actinomycetota > Actinomycetes > Kitasatosporales > Streptomycetaceae > Streptomyces > Streptomyces sp. NBC_01241. Next base: position 239,466 of record NZ_CP108494.1, read on the forward strand.
GGGAGGTGATCGGCTACTCGATTGTTAGACGTCATTGAAAATGCCTATGAGTGCGGCAGTTTGGGCAGCTTGGTGCCGACAAGATCGGTAAGCGTGCCTGCCGACGGATAGGTGCAGATTTGGGGCGGCACCTTGCCGACGAAGGGCATGCGAAAGGCCCTCCCGGTATCTCTGGCCGAGCGCCGGGAGGGCCGTGTAGCGCGCGGAGGCGCTGTGCTCACGGTAGAGGCCGACCCGGCGCGGGTCGAGATGCGTTTGGCTGAAGGCGAGTTGGCATGTCCGAGTTGTGATGGGCTGCTGTGCCGGTGGGGCTGGGCACGGGGCCGCGTACTGCGGGACGTGTCGGGTGGATCGGTGGTGGTGCGACCGAGGCGGGCCCGGTGCGTCAGTTGCGGCATGTCGCATGTGCTTCTTCCGGTGTTTGCGCTGGTCAGGCGGGCGGATGTGGCAGAGGTGATCGGGGCGGCACTGGCCGCGAAGGCTTCCGGAGCCGGGGCCCGGATGATTGCCGAGCGGCTGGGCCGGCCGGTGGAAACGGTGCGGGGGTGGCTTCGCCGGTTCGGCCGGCGGGCGGAGGCGGTGCGTCGGTACTTCACGGTGTTGCTGGTCGATGCCGGTGTTGACCCGGCACCTCCCGGAACATCCCGGACGCTGTTCGCGGACGCCGTCGCCGCGGTGGTCGGGGCCTGGTGGTCGATGAAGTTGAGATGGCTGGGCGTCGGCAAGGTGTCGCCCTGGCTGGCGGCCTGCGCGGTGACCGGCGGGATACTGCTGGCGCCTTCCTGGCCTGCGAAGACGATCAACACGAGCCGCCCCTGACGCCACGCCGGTCCGTCCTGTCAGCCTCTGCGCGTGTGTCTGTCGACACCGTGAGCGGAAGGCTGGTGGGCGGGTGGCAGGACAGGAAGACCAGACGCGGCTGGAGCGGGCCCAGGCGATCGGGCTGTTCCGGTACATGCTGATCAGGGAAGCGGCAGATGCAACCCTGTCGCGCCGCCAACGAGGCGCACTGGTGCGGGAGTTGGCTGCGGTCACGCACACCGATCCGGACGGCCGGACGGTGCGGATCACCCGCTGGACACTGGACCGGTGGATCATGGAATGGCGCCGGGGCGGCTTCGAGGCACTGGTCCCCTCGCCCCGGCAGTCCCGCCCCCGCACCCCGCCGGAGGTGCTGGAACTGGCCGCGTCGCTGAAGAAGGAGAACCCTTCGCGCTCAGCGGCACAGATCCGCCGGATCATCGCCGCCCAGCTGGGCTGGGCCCCGGACGAACGCACCATCCAGCGGATGATCGTCCGGGAGGGTCTGACCGCGTTGCAGGCACCCTCCTCACCTGCGGTGTCGGCCGGTTCGAGGCCGACGGACCCAACGAGCTCTGGGTGGGCGATGCACTGCACGGCCCGATGATCGAGGGCCGCAAAACCTACCTGTTCGCGTTCCTGGACGATCACTCACGGGCCGTGGTCGGCCACCGGTGGGGGTTCTCGGAGGACACCGTCCGCCTCGCCGCCGCCCTGCGGCCGGCCCTCGCCGCCCGCGGGGTCCCGCGCTTCGTCTATGTCGACAACGGCAGCGCGTTCGTGGACTCCTGGCTCCTTCGGGCCTGCGCCAAACTCGGCATCAAACTGGTTGGGTGCGGCTCGTTTCGAGGGAAGCCCTGACCTGTGGGGACGTGGGTTGGTGCGGAAATGGGCAGGTCTTCTCGTGACGAGAGGGGGCGGTGCCGGTGGGTTCACTGTTCGAGTTGATCGATGCCGAGGAGGCCGGGGTCCGGGCCCGGGTAGAGGAACTTGAGGTGCGGGCTGCGGAGTTGGCTGAGCGGCTGGTTGTGGAGCGGGAGAGGTTGTCGCGGCTGGTGATCACCCGTGAGACGGCTGGTGAGCTCCTGGCGAGGATGCCGGTCGGCGTTCCGGACCAGCCCGAGGGTGAGCCGCCGACGGCGGTGAAGGCGTCGCCGTTCACGGGTGCGGAACGTCGGGTGATGGGGATTTTGACGGTGCCGAAGTGGCAGCAGGGCATGGACCAGGGAGTGCTGCCGCGCGCCTACCAGGACATTCTCGACGTGGTGCGGGACGCTCCGGGGCCGGTGCGGGCGAAGCAGATCGCACCGAGGATCGGGCTGCCGGCCGAGACCTCGAAGATCGAGGGGGTCCGTTCGAAGCTGAAGCGGCTGGTCGAGCGGGGCTGGCTGGACGAGGACACCCCGGGACTGTTCACCCCGTCTCACGCATGGACGGCCAGCTCGTCCAAATCGCCCTGAAAGAAGGGCTCTTCCTTCTAAATTCGTAGGTGCGAACCAAAACGAACACAAGAAGGAAGAGCCACGATGGAACATTACGACATCGGCCCGGGACCTGACCCGTTTGCCCACTCGGTCAGCGCCTTCGAGACGCTGACGGCCACCCTGTCGGGACGGACGGCCGGCGAGTGGACCCATGCTGAGCTGGAGGAACATCTCGAGGCCGCGGGACGGGACCTGATCCGCCAGCTCCTGCAGGACCACCTCGACCTGCGCGCGATACGCGAGGAACAGAAGACGGCAGGGGCGTCGGCCGTGCAGGTCGTGGGGCCGGAAGGACGGACGAGGCCCTGGCGGGAGAAAGGCCACGAACGACGGCTGGCCTGCTTGTTCGGAAACGTGAACGTCCGCCGGATTGCCTGCCGCGGCCCGAACATGAGCAACGTGCATCCCGCGGACGTGCTGCTGTCCCTGCCTGCCGGCCGGCACTCGATGGGCCTGCGCCGACTGGCTGCCGTCGAGGCCGTCCGCGGCTCTTACGACCAGGCCCTCGACGCGGTCGGCCGCCGCTGCGGAAAGGTCCTCGGCAAACGTCGCCCCGCCGAACTCGTCATCGCCGCTGCCTGCGACATCGACGCCTTCTACCGCGACCGCGTTCCTGTTCCCTGCGGCCGCGAGACCCTGCTGGTCCTGCAGTTCGACGGCAAGGGAATCGTCATGCGGCCCGAGGCCCTGCGCGAAGCCACCCGCCGCAAAGCAGAGGAAACCGCAGCTCAGGGCCGACGCGGACGCCTTGCACCGGGCGAGAAACCCAACCGGAAACGCATGGCCACCGTCGCCTGCGTCTTCGACACCCGCCCAGCGCCCCGCCGCCCACACGACATCATCCACCCGCCCGGCGGCCGCACCGGCGAACGCATCCCCCGGCCCGGCCCGAAGGCGGCGAACAAGTGGTGCACCGCCTCCGTGATCCGCCCGCCCCGCCAGGTCGTCGCCGACGCCTTCGGCCAGGCCGACGCCCGCGACCCCAGCCGTCTGCGGACCTGGATCGTTCTCGTCGACGGCGCCCGCCACCAGCTCGACCTCGTCCACGCCGAAGCCGCACGCCGCGACATCGAGATCAACATCCTGATCGACTTCGTTCATGTCGCGGAATACGTATGGACGGCCGCGCACGCCTTCCACCCTGCCGGCAGCCGCGACGCCGAGTCCTGGGCAGCCACCCACCTGACCACGGTCCTCGCAGGCCAGGCGGCCCGCGCCGCCGACGAGATGCTCGCCCAGGCGGACCGCGAACAACTGCCCGCCTCACGCCGCGCGGCCGTCGCCACCTGCCACCGCTACCTCACCGGCCACCTCGACCAACTCCACTACGACACCGCACTCGCATCCGGCTGGCCCATCGCCACCGGCGCGATCGAAGGCGCCTGCCGCCACCTCATCGGCGACCGCCTCGACATCACCGGAGCCCGCTGGGGCCTCGACGGAGCCGAAGCCGTCCTCCGCCTCCGCACCCTGACCGCCAACAACGACCTCAACACCTACTGGACGTTCCACACCGCCCGCGAACACGAACGGCTCTACACCCACCCCCACCAGGCCGGATTCGGACTGACCGCCTGACCGATCTTCACTTCAGAAGAGCCGCACCCAAACTGGTTCACTCCACCCCCGGCCGGCCACAGGGCCGGGGAAAGATCGAACGGTTCTTCCGCACGGTGAACAGCGAGTTCGTCGTCGAGATCGCCTCCGGCGACGGACAGCCAGGCCGGCAGATCACCAGCCTCCTGGAGATGAACCGGCTTTTCACCGCATGGGTGGAGAACGTCTACCACCGCCGCGTCCACACCGAGACCGGCGCCGCCCCGCTCGGGCGGTGGATGACCGGCAGCCCTTTCGCCGTCCCCAACCCGGCCGACCTGGCCGAAGCCTTCCGCTGGTCCGAATACCGCACCGTGACCAGGACCGCGCTGGTCTCCCTGCACGGCAACCGCTACCAGGTCGACCCACTGCTGACCGGCCAGCGCGTCGAACTCATCTTTGATCCCTTCGATCTGTCGTTCCTGCGGGTCCGCGCGAACGGACAGGACGCGGGAACTGCGCTGCCCTACCAGATCAGCCGCCATTCCCACCCGAAAGCCCGGCCCGAGACGCCGGCCGAACTGCCCCGCCCCACCACGGGAATCGACTACCTCGCCCTCATCGACACCGCCCACACCCGCACCCTCGCCGAGAAGGTCAACTACTCGGCCTTCGCGATCGATCTGGAACCCGAGGCAGGGCCCGATCAGTAACCGAGCCGACACAACAATCCGCTGACCAGGAGAAACACCGTGATTGACAAGCTCCAGGCCCACTACGGATTCAACCGCATGCCCTTCGGCCGCGACCTCGCCCCCGGCATGCTGCACCGCCACGCGTCCCACAACGAAGCCGTCGCCCGCATCGGCTGGTGCATCGCGGAACGCTCCATCGGCGTCGTCACCGGCGAGGTCGGCGCGGGCAAAACCGTCTCCGTCCGCACCGTCCTGCACAGTCTCGACCCGTCGAAACACACCGTGATCTACCTGCCCAACCCCATGGTCGGCGTCCGCGGCATCCACGAAGCGATCGTCACCGCGTTCGGCCAGCCGCCCGCCCACCTCGGCTCCCGCCTCACCGCCCAGACCGGCCATGCCCTCACCGCCGAGCGTGAAGAACGCGGACGCACCCCGGTCCTGGTCCTGGACGAGGCCCACCTGCTCAACTACGAACAGCTCGAAGCCGTCCGCATGCTCACCAACACCGCGATGGACCAGGACTCACCGCTGTCCTGCCTGCTCGTTGGCCAGCCCACCCTGCGACGGACGATGAAACTCGCCGTCCTCGCGGCCCTCGAACAGCGGACCGCCCTGCGCTACACGATGCCCGGCATGACCTCGGCCGAGACCGCCAGCTACATCAAGCACCACCTCGGACTCGCCGGCCGGGCCGATCAGCTGTTCACCGAGGACGCCATCACGCTCATCCACACCACATCACGTGGCTTCCCCCGCGCGGTCAACAACCTCTGCCTGCAAGCCCTGGTCGCCACATTCGCCGCCGGCAAGTCCATCGTCGACGACAAAGCCGCCCAGTCCGCCGTCACCGAAGTCCTCGACTAACTGGGGGGTTCGGCATTCACTCACTCAGAAAGGAGCCTCTCCTGCCTCGCCAAACTTGCCCCCCTCCACGAGCTGAGAAACCCGAACATCAAGCCGACGAGGATGACCCATCGCCCTGCACCTCCGAGGACAGGGTCCGTCATGCACAGAAAGCCGGCCGCCGCATAAAAGACGCAACCGACGATGTTCCCCCAGAACCGCACACCTGGACTGACTCTCACTTTCATGACCCCCCACAGACGCGATCGGCGCTGCCGATGACGACCAGCACAGTAGACGAATCGATCACAGTGTCACCCCACTGAGGAGGGAGCCAGCCCCAGAACGCTCACCGATCCGGCACCTTGCCGACCGACGCGACACCTCGCCCACAATCGCCCCGCTGGGACAACACCAGCGGGGCGATTCCGCTCTCACTCGTCGGAACCTTGAATGCCGCACCCATCGGCAATTTCAGCGTCGCTCAACAACTCGATGGCCGACCACCACCGCGCCGAACTCGTCGTCGACCCCCTGGACATGGCCGCCAACCTGGGCCGCCTGGAACCCGGCTGCGTGATCCACTCGGACCGCGGATCCGAGTACACCTCCACCCAACTTGGCGCAAAAATCTGCCAGTTGGAATGCCGCCAGAGCATGGGGCGGACTGGAATCTGCTACGACAACGCCGCCGCCGAGAGCTTCTGGGCCGTCCTCAAGGAAGAGATCGGCACTCGCTTCTGGCCGGACCGGGCCACCGCCCGCGCCGAGATCTTCGCGTTCATCGAGACCTTCTACAACCGCCGCAGGCTCCGCAAGCACATCGTGTGGGGATACCTCACACCCCACGAAACGCGCCTGCGTCACCAGCGGGAACAAGCCCTCGCGGCATAACAGGATCGTGTCCAGGATCACGGGGAAACTTCAGGCGGTGCCTGCCCCTGGAACCTGGACTGCCACAACTGCGACAAGTTCGTCCTGTCCGGCGCCGACCTCCTCTACTGGCGCCGCAAGCGCGAGCAGTGGCGACTCCTGGCCGAGGGCGCCCCCGACGACGCCACCGCCGACTACCTCCACCGCTACTTCGAACCCACCGCCCGCGCCATCGACGGCCTGGAAAGCGCCCTGGCCGGCCTGGGCCTGCTCGACGACGCCCTCGCCCTGGACCTGCGCAAACCCCAGGACTACTTCCACCGCGTCTGGTCCACCGCCTTCCGCGCCGCCGACCTCGCCGAGGCCGCCGGCGACGAACAGGACCAGGCCGACGACACCACCGACGAACAGGAGCAATGCGCGTGACCACCACCGTCCCCGACCCGCGCACGGCCGCCGCCTTGGCCGCCCGCCACCGCAGCACCGACGCCGCCCTCGGACGGGTCCGCGACGCCGTCACCAGGCTCCGCCGCGAGAAGACCCAGGTCAGCGTCGCCGCGGTCGCCCGCCGCGCGAATGTCTCCCGCACCTTCCTCTATGACCACCCCGACGCCAGAGCCGCGGTCGCCACCGCGATTGCCGAAGCCGGCGAACGCCGGACTCAGATGGTCACCGACCAGGACGAGGCACGCGAGGCGACCTGGCGCGAGCGAGCCCTAAACGCCGAGGACGCCCTCAAGGCCGCCCACGCCGAGATTCTCACCCAGCGCACCCGCATCGGCGAACTCCTTGGACAGGTCCGCGACTTGGAAGCCGAGTGGACCCAGGAGGCCATCCAGCGGATCACCACCGAGAACACCACCCTCAAGCAACGCGTCCGCCAGCTCACCGCCGACAACCGGTCCTTCGACGAACGCCTCAAGGCCGCCCGCTCCAACCTCCGCTTCCAGGATCGCCGCGTCGCCGACCTCGAAGCCCAGATCGCCGAGCCTGCATCAGGCACGTGATCTCACTTCACTGGTTCGGCCCCAGGGCCTGACCGCCGCCGCGACGGTGTTGTCCACCTGCGGACCGTCAGGATCCGACGGTCCGCACGGGGCGCGATGGTGGCAGGAGGTCGAGTAGTCGGTCGGCCTGCCGTTCCGCAGTGCCGGGCGGGTTCCTGGGCTTGTCTGGGTCGTCGAACGCCAGCAGGAACAACCAGACGAGTGCGAGGAGCCGTCGGCAGTCCTGGAGTCGGGCGGCCTCGGCTGCGGTCAGACGGAAGTACCCGAGGAATGATGGGACATCAAGGGGGTGGTCGACCCGGCTCGACACGTGTTCGGTGATCTCCGCCAGTTCGAAGGCACGATCGCTGCGGCCGGAGTCCTCGAAGTCGACGATGCGGACCCTGGAGCCGTCCCAAAGGTAGTTAGCGAGATTGCCGTCACCAGGTGTCGGCGTACACGTGAACGCGCATAGCCGCGTACGGATGAACGTACAGAGTTCTTGATGCGCTGAGTGCCGGCCCCCGGCACGCTGCTGCCTGTTGTCAAAGGTTGCAGAGAGGGGTGGGCCATGGTCTTGGACCCGCAGCGCTGGCTGGAGCTCCGGCGTTTCCGCGGCCTGGTGGAGTCCGGGGCGATGAGTCTGTCGGAGGTCGCCAAGGAGACCGGGTTGAACTGGCGAACGGTCAGCAAGTACCTCTCTGCCGACTCGTCTGCGCCGCCGCGCCGGACGGCGAGTGGTCAGCCGCGCAAGCGGGTGGTCGACGAGGTAGCTCCGCTGATCGACGCGATGCTGCGGGCGGAGATCCTGATGAAGGCCGCGGTGATTCATGAGCGGCTGGCCACGGAGTACGGATTCACCGGGAACTACCAGCGGGTCAAGCTCTACGTGCAGGAGGCCCGCCCGAGGATCGCGGAGGAACTGGGCATCACGCCACGGGAGCTGGCGGGGATGCACCGCAGGTTCGAGGTGATCCCGGGTGCTCAGGCTCAGGTCGACTGGGGCGATGAGGGCAAGGTCCTCGCCCACCTGGGCATTCCGAAGGTCTACTCCTTCCACATGGTGCTGTCGTACTCGCGTGATCCGTTCTGCTGCTTCACCACCAGCCTGGACCTGCAGATGTTCTTCGACTGCCACCGCCGGGCATTCGCGCACTTCAACGGGGTGCCGATGACGATCGTCTACGACCGCACCAAAACGGTCGTGCGCCGTCACGTCGCCCCCGGTGAGGCGGTTCCACTGCATCCGGAAGCGGTCGGATTCGCCGGCCACTACGACTTCGACATCGATGTGCTGGCCGCCTACCGACCCCAAGGCAAGGGCCGCGTCGAACGCCAAGTGCTGATCGTCCGCGATCACGTTCTCTCCGGCCGGGCCTTCTCCTCCGTCGAGGAGATGGATGCCGCGTTTGCCGCCTGGGTTCCGCAACGGCGGGCTCAGATCCACAAGACGCACCGCGAGGTGATCGGACATCGTGCTGCCCGGGACCACGCAGCTCTCAAGCCGCTGCCGCCGACTCCCTTTCTGGTTGCCGAGCGCCATCTGCGGCCGGTCGGCAAGGACTGTCTGGTTGCCTTCGGCGGGAACCTCTACTCGGTCCCGGCCCGCAAGGTCCGCCCCCGTCAGCTGGTGGAGATCAGGGCCACGAAGTCACAGGTCGTGCTGCATTCCACCGTCGCCGATTCCCGTGGGGAGACGTTGTTGGCCACTCACCCACGGGCTGTTGGACGCGGGGTCCGTGTCGTTGAGGAACAGCACTGGGATGGCCTGCCCACCGGCAAAGGGCGCCGGACCACCTCCGGCGATGTCTTGCCCCGGCCGCGTCACGATCGCCCGCTGGGCGAGGAGAGCGGACCGCTGCAAGCCCTCCTCAACCGGGCTGCGGCGACCCGCATCGAGGTCGGCCGTCGGCCTTTGTCCGTCTATGACGAACTGACCGGAACCCGCCCCTTCACCACCAACCGAGCGACGAAGGAACCGTCTTGAGTGAGCTGACCGGAAACCGCATCCGCACCACGGCGACCAAGCTCGGCCTGCCCCACCTGGCGGAAACCATCAACGAGTACACGCGGCGGGCGGACGAGGGAAAGATGGGCTACCTCGACTTCCTCGACCTGGTCCTCTCCGAGGAACTGGCCGTCCGCGACGACCGGCACTTCCGCCAGGGCCTGCGGCTCTCCCGGCTGCCGCACCACAAAACGCTGGATGAGTACGACTTCTCGTTCCAGCCCGAGCTCGACCCGCGCAAGGTCAAAGACCTGGCCACGCTGTCCTTCGTCGAAGCGAAGGCCAATGCTGCCCTGCTCGGGCCACCTGGAGTCGGCAAGACCCACATCGCGATCGCACTGGCGGTCGCGGCCTGCCGGGCCGGATACTCGATCTACTTCACCAGCCTCGACGACATGGTCCGCAACCTCAAAGCAGCCGAGGCGGCAGGGCGCCTGACCAGCAAGCTGGGCTCCTACCTGCGGCCGAGTGTCCTCGTGGTCGATGAAGTCGGCTACCAGCCCCTCGAACGCGCCGAGGCGAACCTGGTCTTCCAGGTCATCTCCAAGCGCTACGAAAAGGGCTCCATCATTCTCACCTCGAACAAGACCTTCAGCGAATGGGGCCAGGTCTTCGGCGACGAAGTCCTCGCCACCGCCATCCTCGACCGCCTCCTGCACCACTGCGAAGTCGTCGCCATCAACGGCCCCAGCTACCGGCTGAAGAACCGCCTCAAGGCCATCGAGCGCGAGACAGAAGTCGCCTGATCCAGGAGCTCAAGCCGGGCCCAGTTCCTCGCCCGGCGGGATGAAAGCGTCGGCGCTGTCGGCATCGTCAACATGCCCGTGAGCATCCATCGTGATGGCCGTTGCCCGGCCCTGCGACGTGATCAGCCACGCGCGCACTATTCCGTGCCATGGCCGGCTCACCGGATCTCCGCGCTGCCGCAGATGAAAGGGGTGTTCTGGAGGAGTTCCGGTGTGATGCGGACACCGGTCAGGTGCTCGGCAAGGGCGAACGCTGCTTCTGCGGCCAAGTGTTCCGCGGTGTCAGAGGTCTCGTTCCAGAACTGGAAGCCGCAGTGATGCATGGCCTCTAGGAGTTCGTCAGGGGTTGTTCCCCAGCGGCGGTCGGGCACTGCGGGCTCGAACGTCAGGCGACCGGCCGTGTCCTGGGCCCAGAGGAACGAGTCGAGGCCGTTGATGTTGACGAAGTGCGAGACCCAGCGGGTGCCCGCAGAAGCGGGCAGGGCTCTCTCTTCGGTGACGCCGATGTAGCCGACGGGCTCAATCAGCAGGGTCCAGTCCCCGACAGTGGTCATGGCGATGAACTGCCGGGTGTTGTCCGAACGGTCCAGGAGCTCAAAGGCCGCGTCCACTATCGCCTCCACCCCGGTCTGGGAAGGCTCGCTCTGGCCTTCGAGGCGGGCAAGGACGTCCACAGGCGCCAGGTTGTGCACCAGCGTGAAGCAATACGCCTCCGCGAGGTCGGGGAAGCGCTCGTTGAGCCATACGTAGTCGGCAGCAGTTGCAGTCATGGCCAAGATCCTTGCGCATGCCTCGGACATTGGCCGAGAGAAGTGGCGCGGTCTCGGCGCTGACGGGGCGACTCGCAACTTCCTACGGATGACTGGGACGGCCGCTTGTTTGCCCACAGAAGAGCGGGACTGCCTACACATCACGGGGACCGGACCCCCATCATCTCGCACGGCAATGAGGGCCAGCCGGCGGCTACTTGCTCTGCACGTTCATCCGTACCTACCTCTGCACATACGCGAGTACGCCGACACCAGGGCCGAAGACCGGTGGGATGTCTGACTTACCAGCGGATTCCAGGCCTGACTGAGTGGTGTGCATCGTGAAGTAGCAGGTCACGGGCCTGGTGTGCGTCGGTGTCGAGGCGCTCGTGCTGGTCGCGCGCGACAGTCTGCCGTGTAGATCGTCGGGCAGGGGGGTCTTCGCGGGTTCTGGTCCGTTACCGCCCGTGCGGCTCCTACGCTCCCGGGCATGGTGGATCCTGAGGTGCGGGAACGGATCGCCGCGCGCCGCGCGGAACTGAACGGACTGGAAGAACAGCTGGTCAAGCGGCTGGACCAGGTGCGGGCCGAGCGGAACGAACTCGCCGTCGCCGAGCGGGTCCTGGCGCGGGTGAGCGAGCAGATCGCTGGGGAGCGAGCCGCCTCCGCGCCGGCGCCTGCGCCTGCGCCTGCGCCTGCGCCTGCGCCTGCGCCTGCGCGGGTGGCGGGGCGTGCGGTGCTGTTGGTTCCGCACCGCGGCGACAGCGTGGACGAGACCGCGCTACCCGGCGACTACCGCCGGATCCTGGTGATCGTGCGGGCCGCCGGCGGTCCGGTGCAGGTGCGGGCGGTGGGCGAGGAGCTGGGCCTACAGGTGGAGGTGCGCGGGAAACTGGAGCCGCTGCGGGCGAAACTGGTCAAGCTCGCGGACCGCGGCTGGCTGCACAAACGCGGCGACGGGAAGTTCACCGCACGCCTGTAGCCGTGCCACCGTAACTGGAAGGCCCCCGGCGGCAGTTGAGTTTGTGTGAAGAAAAACAACAGTCTTGCCGAGGGCCCCGACGGTCTTGTCTACACCGCCCGCCTGCCGCTGTCGAGCGCCACCTTGAACTGGCTCGCCGACCTGATCCGCGGCCACTGCAAGAAGATCGGATCGCGGTGGCGGGCCCTGCCCGCAGGGAAGATCGCCGGCCTCGTGCTGGCCGTGCTGCGCTGTGACCAGCGGCCCGGCGACCTGGCCGGCGGGAACGGGGTGCACCGCACCACTGTGACCCGGTGGGTGCGGGAAGTCGTCGGGCTGCTGGCCGCCCGCGCCCCGCGCCTGGACCGCGCGCTCAAGAAGATCGCCCGATCGGGTGGCGGGGTGGTGCTGCTGGACGGCTCCCTGATCCGCACCCGCCGCCGCACCGGGACCGAGAACCGCAAGAACTACTCCGGCAAGCACAAGTGCCACGGCCTGCTCGTGATCGCGCTCACCGACGACAAGGGACGCCTGGCCTGGGTGAGCGCGGTGAGGCCCGGACGCACCTCGGAGATCACCGCGTGCCGCCACGACAAACTGACCGCCCATCTGCGCGCGGCCGGCCTCGGAGCGATCGCAGACCTGGGCTTCGTCGGCCTCGACGACAGCGGCCCGGACGCCGACCCGGCTGTGATCACCGGCTACAAGGCTGCCCGCAACAAGCCACTGACCAGGGGACAGAAGCTGTCCAACAAGGCGCTGGCCGCGGTCCGGGCCCCGGTCGAACACGGCTTCGCGCACCTGAAGAACTGGCGCGTGCTCGGCAAGGTCCGCACCGACCCGAAGTGGGCGACCGCGCTGGTACGGGCCCTGCTGGTCCTTACGAACCGGGAAGTCGCCCGCTGACCGACGATCTCCACCGAAGTCACCCGCCCACCACCAGCGTGAGCACCTCGATACCGACGCACACCAGGCCCGTGACCTGCTACTTCACGATGCACACCACTCACTGGGTGAGCCACGCCAGGCCCGCGTCCATAGCCCGGGACGCTCTGCCGCTGACCTGCGGATGCGCGTGTGTGCTCCAGGTGTGAACGTGGGCAATCAGTTCGCCTTGATGTCCAGGCCTGAGGGGGAGCTCGGTGAGCACCCCCTCAGGCACCGCAGCATGAAGTGTGGTGACAGCTTCCGCCAGAGCCCTGAGCTGCCCGTCCGCGATGGGGCCACCACGCAGCGGCATGCCGTTCAGCCGCGACATCACCACCGTGGGCACCACAGCTGCGAGATCGGCATCCCTGGGCTCGGGGGCCAGGCCGGGAACGTATGCGTCGAGCAACTTCAGGGCGCGCCACTCGCGCTCGCACCGCTCGCGATCTTCCCTCCGGAACCGCTTGATCACGCTGTCGGGACCCATCTCGATCGAATGGGTGCTCCATCGGTCAGAACTCATGGGAAGAGATCCTGCCAGGCGCGAGCGCCAGGACCACTGCCCCATCAGGGTCTTCGGGGGCATGAGGGGGTTCGCCACCGATGCCATCAGCCTGGCGAACAAGCCCTTTCCCGAGATCACCCAGACGAGCGACCAAAGCAGCCCCAACCCATCGTTGCGGACATGTAGTCTATGAGTCGTCGCAGTTCAGAGCCGATATCCGAGCTCCTGCGGTCGGTAAAGTCGACGAGCTCCACAACATCTCGCTGACCAGCCGCAACGGCGCTGAGGTCGCCGACACCCTCAAGTACTTCTCCGAGCGCATCCCCGCGACGTTCGTCTACGCCGGCATCAACGTCGAGCGGCTCCTGGCTGGCGTCCGCGGTGAGCAGATCGCCGGCCGCTTCACCCTCATCCGCACCCACCCCTTCCCCTACGGACCCGAGTGGAAAGGCCTGGTCAGGACCCTGGAAGGCACGCTGGTCCTGCTCAAGCACGAACCGTTCAGCCTGATCCGCCTCGACCGCTTCCTCCACGAACGCTGCGGCGGCATGATCGGCTCCCTGTCCCACCAGATCCGCGGCGCCGCGATCGACGCGATCCTCACCGGCACCGAGGAACTCACCAAGTACGGCCTGGAGGATGTTCCGCTCGACCTCGCCGCCTCGCCCAAGCCCCGCAGGCGGACCGCCCGGTGACCCCCGACATGGAGCCGGACCCCACCGTCTCCCGCCTCCCGCGCCGAGTGCGGCCGCTGGACCGCGAAGGCGTCGAGGCCTTCATCGTCCGGCTCGCCCAGGCCAACCATCTCCAGCCCGCCTACCTGCGGGACTACCTCTGCCCGCCGCCCCACCACCGCGGGAAACCGAGCTGGGGCCGGCTCGCCGCGGCAACCGGCCGTCACCCCGCCGCTCTGCGGGAAGCCCTCGAAGGCCCGGCGACACGATGCGCCGAGTGCGATGCCCCGCTCCCGCCGAAGGGGACCGCCGGCGGGAGCCCCCGGCGCCACTGCTCCGCCCGCTGCCGCCAACGCGCCCATCTGCGACGCACCATCGGCACCCCGACCTGCAGATACTGCGGGATCGAACTGCCCCGGACTCCGGGGAAGAGCACGCCGTCCTGGTGTTCCCCACGCTGCCGCCGGATGGCACACCGCCAAGGTGTCGAGCGGCCCCCCGAGCCGCCGGCCCCGACCGCCTCCCCGGCGAAGCTCTGCACGAAGTGCGGCGAGGTCATCCACCGCATCCCCGTGAGCCGCCGCGGCCCGGCGGGCTACTGCCAGCGATGCCGAGACCAGGACTACCTCCAACGCCAGCAGAACCCCGCCCAACCTCCCGCCGGCCACAGCGTCCCCACGGGCCCGACATGCGGCTTCTGCCGAACCCTCATGGACTCGGCCTCAGCAGCCCGACGGTGGTGCTCGCACGCCTGTCGACAGGCCGCCTACCGAGCACGCAAGCTCGGCGAGATCCCCGAGCTAGGGCTGTGACAGGGCCTCCCGGACGGCGTCGATGCCGAGGGCCAGGTCCGCATGAAAGCTCTGGTGGAGGTCGAAGTCCCGGGTCATGTCGACGTAGTAGCCGTCCGGCAGGGTCGACTCGGCACGCGAGAGGTCGCTGTTCAGTCCGTCGAGCTGGTGGATCATCCGGTGGGTGTCGCTCAGGGACTGCCTGAGGGCCTCGGCGAGCGGGCCGCCGGACTGAGGGGAGATGGCCGCACCGGGCCGGTGCGACGCGCGCAGCGCCGCCCGCACCGCCGCGCGCCGGAACTGGGCCAGGGCGAGGGAGGCTTCGATCCCGTCGTAGGAGACCTCGTTCGTCCAGGGGTCGTCATCGGCGAGACCCGACGCCAGGAAGCCGACGCGTCGGGGGACGTCGAGGTCCTTCACCGCGTCGAACATCGGCGCGGCGAGCGCGGCGTCCTGGGCCAGTGCGACCGCGAACGCCCGGGCGTCCTCCCTCCGGAACTCGTCCCTGGTGGCCCGTGTCCCGGACCTCTCGGCCTCCTGCCGGAATCGCTCCACCTGAAGGGCGAGCACCGCTCCGAGCCGTACAGCCGCCAGTTCGGCCGCGGGAAACCCGCCGAGCGCGGCCTCGCGGCCCTGTGCGTCGCACCGGGCGAGGCCGGCCGCGTACGCCCGTACTCCGGACGGCGCGGGCTCGGCGAACGAGTGCAGCACGGGTGCGCCGAAGGGCGGCACGGGGAGCGAGGAGCCGAGGTTCCACAGCGGCGGTCCGGGGGCGCGGCGAGCGGTGGCCCCGTCCGCACCAATGGAGCCACTCACCTCGTCCAGCCCGGCCCGCAGGTCGAGTACGGAATCCAGCGCGGTGGCCAGCTCGCCCAGCAGCTCCGCGAACCTGACGTCTGCCTCCGCGGCCCCCTCGGCCGCGCCAGCCCCATCGGCCTCCCCCGGCGCCTCGGCACCTCTGGCCTGCCGTGCCCCCGTCTCCGCTCCGAGCAGCTTGCCGACGTGGCGCAGGGTGCGGTGCACCTTCGGCATCGACAGGCCCAGCTCGTACCCGATCGCTCCCGGAGCACAGCCGGCCAACCGAAATGCGGTGACGTTGAGTTGACGCTCGTTCAACTCTCTCAGCGGGGCGAGCGCCACCACCGTCCGGGCCTGCACCAGGGCGTCGGTGCTGCCCTTCCCCAGGAGGGCTGGCACCGTCCCGTGCGCAGGGCGGAGCGCCCCGCAGCCGCCGCCGACGGTCATCCGGCACGTCCAGGCCCGCAGCGCCTGCGCGGTGACCACGGGGGTCCTGGTGTCCTTCGCGGCCCCGGCCGCGTTCGCGGCCCCGGCCGCGTTCGCGCCCAGCAGGTCCATCCACCGCCGGGCCACCGTCATCGAGTCCTGGGCGAGTCGCGCCGCCTCCACCAGGTCCGCGCCCCGCAGCAGCGACAGGGCGACGAGCGGCCCCGCGTGCGCCCGGTAATAGTCCCCGAACCCGACCCCACTGACGGACGCCGTATCCGCCGGATCTGTCGCCATTGACCCAACTCCTCTGCGCTTATAGTCACTTGTGTTTCCGTCGGAGTTCAAGGTAATGGTTCGACGCGCGGAGACGGACTGCCCCGCCCCACGCTCCGATGGCAAACGGGCAAGATCCGATGACAGAGGACATTTCTACGGCTCCGAGAAATGGACATACGGGGATGTTTTCGAGGCGGCGTGACACCTTCCCCGGAGGGGCGTGACAGGGGGTGTCACGCTCACGCTCCGTATATGAGACCCGGTCGGGAATGTCCTTTGACACTGAACATGGACCGATTGCCAGGGAAGTTGGACGACCACTACGTTCCTGCCATTGATGTTGGACCGAAAGGGCTGGGGACAGGGTGGGGGGGCTCCGGCTCTTTCGTACGGGGACGTCACGTTATTGGCCTTGAGCTGGACTTTCTTGAGTGTGGGCGTCGGCGGCGACAGCCCTCGGGGCAGGCGTGGAGTGCGCCGTTCGAGGCCGTGGCGCCGGCCCGGGACTTCCGCTGGGCCAAAGACGGCGTGAGCTTCGCGGGCTGGCACTACTGCGCGACAGCTCGGGACGACGTCGGCTACGAGACGTGGCTGGAGCGGGACCATCTGATCTTGATGGGCCGCGATCCGGAGGTGGTGGGGGTCACCTCGCAGCCGTTCTGCGCCGGCAGGATGGCACTCGGCCTCACGCCCGCGCTTGCTTCGGCATGGTGAGGATCTCCGCTCCGTCGTCGGTGATGGCTATCGTGTGCTCGCTGTGTGCCGTCCTGCAGCCGGTGGCGCTGCGGAGGGTCCAGCCGTCGGCGTCGGTGACGAGTCGGGCGGTGTCCGCCATGACCCACGGCTCCAGAGCCAGCAGCAGTCCGGGGCGCAGTGTGTAGCCGCGGCCGGGCCGTCCGGTGTTTGGGACGTGCGGGTCCTGGTGCATCGTCGAGCCGATGCCGTGACCGCCGAACTCGGTGTTGATCGAGTACCCCGCCTTGGTGAGGGCCGTGCCGATGGCATGGGCGATGTCGCCGATCCGCGCCCCGGGCCCGGCGGCAGCGATCCCCGCGGCGAGCGCGCGTTCGGTCGCACTGATCAGGGCGACGCTCTCCGGGGGCTTCGCGTCGCCCACGATGAAACTGATGGCGGCGTCGGCGGCGACTCCGCCCAGGGAGACGGCGAGGTCGAGGGTCAGCAGGTCACCGTTGGCGAGCGGATAGTCGTACGGCCGCCCGTGCAGGACCGCGTCGTTGACGGCGGTGCAGATGTAGTGGCCGAACGGACCGCGTCCGAAGGACGGGGCGTAATCGACGTAACAGGACGTGGCTCCCGCCTCGACGATCAAGTCCTTGGCCCACCGGTCGATGTCCAACAGGTTCGCGCCGATCGTGCTGCGGCTCTTCAGCGTCTGCAGGATGTCGGCGACCAGGGCGCCGGTGTCTCTCGCCCGGGTCAGCAGGGCGGGGTTCAGGATCTCGATCATGCGGCGTCCTCCTCGCGATACCAATAACTATACCGGCCATACTGTACCGGTATAGAATTCGTGCCATGGTCAGGTTGCCGCTCACTCCCGAAGAGATTGAACGCGGACAGCGTCTCGGCGCCCTCCTGCGCCGGGCCAGAGGGGAGCGTTCGATGCTCGACACCGCGCTCGCCGCACGCGTCTCGCCGGAGACTCTCCGGAAGATCGAGACAGGCCGCGTGGCCACCCCCGCCTTCCCGACCATCGCGGCGATCGCCGACGTCCTCGGCCTCTCCCTCGACGCGGTATGGGCCGAGATCAGCGGGGCCGAACGCGTCGTCGGGCCCGCCGGCTCCACCCACCGCTCCCCGGAACGGCTGGCGTCCTGAGCGATGCCGCGGCGGCCCCTGCCGGCCGGGGCGGCCGCCAAGGCGGCGCGGACTCGGGCCCGGCTTCCCAAAGGCATCCGGGCGGGCTGTTGACGGCCTTCTACGGGGGAAGGGCTCCTTCTCATAGGCCTATTGGGGTGCAGGGGTCCGTCTGCGGTTTCGTGAGCGGGCCGCAAGCCGGGACTATCGGCGGGTTTGGGCCCACATCAACCGACGCCTCGATCGCCGTCTGTCACCCCTGCCCCAGCCGGCCGCCGGCATCCCTCCGTGCCTTCAACGGGACGGCTGCGCCGTCTGCGGGACGCCACTCTCCCGGGTGCTTACGGACGGGTCCGGCTGACCCTCTCAGGTTCCTGTCGAGCAAAGCGCTCCTACTGAGCAAGAAGGCGGAGCTCGCTACTACCGGCTGACCAGTCCAACTTCATTGGCAAACAATCCAACTTCGGTGTCGGAGGACACCTACGATTCCTGTCTCACTGGACGCGGCCGCGCATCTGACCTGCCGCACTGGCGCCCGAAGCGATCTCAGCCGCGGCGGTCAGGGGCATGGGAGTGTGCTTCTCAGGAGTGGGGTGTCATTCCTTGCGGGTCGTTCTGCGGGGTGTACGTCTTCATTGCCTTGTCTGTCATGAGTGCTGAGATCCGGCGCCATTCCTGGTGTTCCACTTCGGCGGTGCGGAGCCATTCCTCGGCTCGGTAGCTGTCCAGTGCCTGCCCGGCGATGTCGCGCTGGTATTCCTGTGCGTCCTCAGCGGCGCGAGCGACGTCCTGGACCGTCATCCCGGTGGCCTGTGCCTGTACCCGGGCGCGGTAGAACCGGGCGGTGCTGGGGGCGAGGGGGATGGGTTCTTCGAGGGGATGCAGCCAGACGGCGGGCAGGGCGGTGTAGGTGATGGCGGCGGGGAGGGTGACCTCGTTGCCGGCGGTGTCGGTGACGAAGCCGTCGATCTCGTACTCGGGGCCTGCGGGGAGGTCCAGAAGTACGGTCTGGTCGGCGGTGAGGCGCAGGGTGACCCGGTTGGTGGTGGTGGCCTCGTAGCCGTCGACGGTGGCGCCCTCGGGGTCGGTACCGGTGACGGTGAGGTCGAAGCGGTCGCCGCGGCGTAGGTTCAGTCGCATGTCGGCGGCGAAATCGGCATGGATGCGGGGGATACGGTGACGCAGAGCCGGCGGCAGTCGCTGGGGGACCTTAACCTGGTAGGTCTCGCCGATCCGGATGTCCTGGACGCGCATGACGACCTCCTGAGCCCCTCTCCAGCCTCCCCCGGGCCGTCCCGAACCGCCAAGGCCGGGGCGGGGAAGCGCCGAGCGGCGGCCCGGTAGAGCCGGCGACCACCCGCGTCCAGCTCGGCTGGTACGCCCGCCGCCACGGCTGGGCGCAGGGCGGGTCCGCGCTCCGTGGCCGTCATTGACGGGTCTCCGTCAAGGCGGATATCCGCCAGGGCAGAACGGTCGACACGCGAGTTGCCGCCGCGAAAACTCTTCGCAGCACCCGGAACCACCCATTCACCGGGTGCGTGGAGGAGAGTCGTCCATGACCAGATCATCCGCGAGGCGGAGGTCCCGGCTGCTGGCAGCGGGGCTGTCGCTCGTACTGCTGCCGGCCGGGCAGGCCGTCGCAGCCGGGGCGTTGGGGACGGCGGGGGCGGGCACCGACCGTGCCACATCACCCGTGCACGCACCCAGCACCGCGCGAACCGTCACCCTGATCACCGGTGACCAGGTGACCGTGACCGACCTCGGCGCGGGCCGGAAGTCGGTCTCCGTGGAGCGTCCCAAGGGCGCGACCGGAGCGGTTCGCAGCGAGATATCCGACGGCCGGATCACCGTCATACCCGACGAGGCCCGGCCCTACCTCCAGGCGGGCGTCCTCGACGCCGAACTCTTCGACGTCACCGCTCTGATCGAGCAGGGGCTCGGTGACCCGTCGTCCGACGGCCTCCCGCTCATCGTGACGTACACGAAGAACGCCCGGAGCGCGACGCCCCACGGAGCCCGCCAGGTCCGTGGTCTGCCGAGCGTGGGCGGCGCGGCCCTGGAGGCGTCGAAGTCCGGGGAGTTCTGGCGCACGGTCGCACCGGACGTCACCTCCCAGACGCGCAGCGCGACTTCGGGCCGTGTGCGTCTTTCGGGCGGCGTCGAAAAGATCTGGCTGGACGCCCGCGTCGACGCCGCGATGGAGACCAGCAACGCCCAGATCGGCACCCCCGCGGCCTGGGAGGCCGGGCTGACCGGCGAGGGTGTCAAGGTCGCCGTCCTCGACACGGGCGTGGACCTGACCCACCCCGATCTCAAGGACCGGGTGAGCGAGACCAAGAGCTTCATCGAGGGTCAGGAGGTCGCCGACCGGAACGGGCACGGCACGCATGTCTCGTCCACCGTCGGTGGCAGCGGTGCCGCGTCCGACGGCAAGGAGAAGGGCGTCGCGCCCGGCGCCACGCTCGCCGTCGGCAAGGTTCTCAGCGACCAGGGTTTCGGATCCGAGTCGCAGATCATCGCCGGTATGGAGTGGGCGGCCAAGGACGTCCAGGCCAAGATCGTCTCCATGAGCCTCGGATCGTCGCAGGGCAGCGACGGCACCGACCCGATGGCCCAGGCGGTGAACACCCTCTCCAAGGACACGGGCGCCCTGTTCGTGATCGCGGCCGGCAACGCATACTCCCCCGGCACCATCGGCTCCCCCGGCGCGGCCGACTCCGCGCTGACGATCGGCGCGGTCGACTCCGCCGACCGGCGTGCCGCCTTCTCCAGCCAGGGCCCGCGCCTCGGCGACAACGCGCTGAAGCCCGACCTGTCCGCGCCGGGCGTGGACATCCTCGCGGCGCGCTCGCAGCTCGTGAGCGGCAGCGGCCCGTACACATCGATGAGCGGTACCTCCATGGCCACCCCGCATGTCGCGGGCGTGGCGGCGCTGCTCGCCGAGAAGCACCCCGACTGGAGCGGACAGCAGCTCAAGGACGGGCTGATGAGCACGTCCAAGCAGATCAGCGGCACGTCGTACGAGGTGGGTGCGGGCCGCGTGGACGTCCCGTCCGCGATCGCCGCGCAGATCACCGCGACCGGCAGCGCCGACCTCGGCTTCACCAGCTGGCCCTACGAGGCGAACAAGCCGGTCACGAAGACGCTGACCTACACCAACGCCTCCGACCGGCCGGTCACCCTGGCGCTGACCGCCGAAGGCGCTCCGGCCGGCGTGGTCACCCTCGCAGACTCCACCCTCACCGTGCCCGCGCACGGCACCGCGCAGACCACGGTCACCGGTGACGGCACCGCCGCGCCCGTCGGCGCCACCTCCGGCCGGATCGTCGCCAAGGACGGCGACACAGTGGTGGCGCACACGGCCTTCGGCCTGGCCAAGGAGGAGGAGCGCTACACCCTCACCGTCCACGTCAAGGACCGCGACGGTGCCCCATCCGCCGCATACGTGGCTGTAAAGCAGCTGGCCAAGGACACGTCGGTCATCCCGGCCTCGGTCGGCGAATCCGGCACGCTCAAGCTGCGCGTGAAGCCGGGCATGTACACCCTGTCCAGCTTCCTCGATGTGCGTGGCAGCAAGGGCAAGGACTCGCTCGGCCTCGGTCTGCTCACCGAGCCCGAGGTCACCATGGACCGTGACCGCGAAGTCACCCTCGACGGAACGAAGTTGCGGGAGATCCGGGCCGAGGTGGACCAGCGGACCCAGACCCGTCAGCTGATCATGAAGTTCAACCGGTCCGCGAACGGCGCGTCCTTCGCGCCGGCCGTGCAGGTCCCGCCGAAGTACGACAGCATCTTCGCCGCGCCGACCCGCAAGCCCGCCACGGGCACCTTCGAGTACCGGACCGTCTGGCGGCTCGGCAAGCCACAACTCGATGTCGAAGCAGGCGGCAAGCGGCTCGGCGAGACGACCGTCCAGTACGGATCGGACATGCTCACCGGGCACAAGCGGATGTCCCTGGTGGACGCGGGCACCGGAAGCCCCGCCGACTACGCCGGCAAGGACGTGACGGGCAACGCGGTCGTCGTGCGCCGCACCGACGCGATCACGCCCGCCGAGCTGGCCCAGAACGCACGGGATGCGGGCGCCAAGGCTCTGTTCGTCACCGACGAGGCTCCCGGACGGCTGATGGCCAACTTCAGCGCGGCCGACGGGGAGACTCGTCCCCTGTACATCGCGACGGTGAACGCGGCGGACGGGGCACAGCTGACCGAGGCCGCTCGGCTCGGCCGGAGCTTGGAACTGACCGGTACCCAGTTCACGCCGTTTGTCTACGACCTCAGCAAGGGATACCCGGGGGCGATCCCCGCTGGTCTGACGTACCGGCCGGGCAAGAGGGAACTGGCCGTGGTCAACAACAAGTTCCACGCGCCGAAGCCAGCCGACGGCGGCGAGTTCCGCTACTCGATCACCGACAGCTTCCCCTACGGCATCGGATTCCAGGAGAAGATCAAGTTCCCCGCGGAGCGCACCGACTACATCAGCGCCGGTCCCGACCAGGGCTGGGCGGAGTCCATGTCCAGCGGCCCGGGCGCCCTCGTGGAGCGCGGCGGCATCGTGCACTACCGCGGCGGCACGCGCTCCGGGACCGACTGGTTCAAGCCGGTCTGGCACCCGTGGCTGGGTACCGGTCTCGGCTGGGGCCAGCGTCGCGCGGGCAACGACCTGGAGTTCAACACGCCGGGCTGGGGCGACTCGGGACCGGACCACACCGGCTTCGGCGAAGTGTTCAACCAGAAGTCGCTGACCCAGTTCACCGAGGTGTACGTGGACGGGGTGCAGGTCGACCGGAAGCAAAGCTCGGGGGTGCACGCCTGGCGCGTCAAGCCGACCGAGCAGGACTTCAAGGTGGTCACCGACACCACGATGGACCCGGACGTCTGGCGGCTCGCCACGAAGGGCCACTCCGAATGGACCTTCAAGTCGTCCGCCACGCCGGCCGACCGGTGGACGTACCTGCCGATGCTCAACCTCGGGTTCGACGTCGACACCGACCTGCAGGGTGACGTGCGGGCCGGAAAGCGGCTGGATCTCGGGATATTCTCCGAGTACATCAAGGGCGCGTCGGACACCGGGAAGATCACCGGCTCCACGCTGGAGGTCTCCTTCGACGACGGCGCGACGTGGACATCCGTCGCACTCGACGGCGTACGCGGCAAGTCCGCCGCCTGGGCCGGCTCCGTGCGGGTGCCGAACGACGCGCAGTACATCTCCGTGCGGGCCTCGGCCTCCGACAACAAGGGCGGCTCGGTGAAGCAGGAGATCATCCGCGCGGTCGGCGTGCGGAAGTAGCCGACCGGGTGGGAGCCGCGCAGTCGGCGGCCCGGCTCCCACCTGCCACGTGAGCGATGCAAGGTCCGCACCCTGCACGTAGTGCTGCTCACCGCACGCCGCGGGCGGGCCGGGCTGGCGGGGCAGGTCCATGGTCTTGAGCTGGGTGGCGGTGGCGTAGATGCCGGCCGGGACATCCCGCCAGGACACGAAGTGCGGCCGGGACGTAGTCGTCGTGTTCGCCGTCATTGCTGAACTGCCTTTCTCTGTACGTCGAAACGGTGGCGGCTCCGCCTCCGGCAGCTGCAATGCCGGAGGCGGAGCCCAGACGCCTCATGAGTGCGCGTCGTCAGTCGACGCCGAAGTCGAAGTAGTCGTCGTACGTCGTCACTGCGCCGGGTACGGTCCGTTCAGGCGGCTGACCGGGGGTGCTGGGTCTTCGCAGAGCCGTGATTCCGTGCCGCCGGGGCCTACTACCACCCTCTTTCGCGAGGACGCTTCGCTCGCCGAGAGCGTGACGTGGGCGGTTGATCTCCATCACCGCAAGCTGGAGGAGGAGCAGGCACTGCGGGAGGGACGGCCGTCTGACGACTTGTCCGACTCCGGACGGTGTGGGGCTCAAAAACACGAATCGTCGCCCCGCTTGAAGCCCGTCGCCGCAGAGAACCGGGAGCACAAGACCCTGAGCAGCGGCTCTGCCGCGTCTGGGATCATGTTTCGTGATCCTGTCCACGGTGTACGCCGTCACCCGCCGCCTGCTGTCGCTGCCCGCGTTGCTGCTGCGGCGTGACGTCACGAAGGACGCGGAGTTGCTGGTGCTGCGCCACGAGAACGCGGTCCTGCGCCGACACGTCCCACGCCTACGCTACGAACCAGCCGACCGCCTGTGGTTCGCCGCGCTCTCACACCTGATAACGCGCCGCCGCTGGGCCCAGGTCTTCCCGATGACCCCGGCCACGCTGATGTCCTGGCACCGTAAACTCGTCGCGAAGAAGTGGGACTACAGCCAGCGTCACCGCCCCGGACGCCCGCCCACGGGCCCCGCAGTCAAAGCCCTGGTCTTGCGCGTGGCGGCCGAGAACCCGGGATGGGGCCATCGGCGCATCCACGGCGAACTCACCCGTCTCGGCCACAAGATGGCCGCCTCCACCGCGTGGAACATTCTCAACCAGGCCGGCATCGACACCGCCCCACGTCGTACCGGACCAACCTGGAGGCAGTTCCTCGCAGCCCAGGCCGAGCACATCGTCGCCGTCGACTTCCTGCACGTCGACACCATCAACCTCAAACGCATCTACGCCCTGGTCATGCTCGAACACGGCAGCCGCCGTGCGCACCTGCTCGACGTCACCGCCAACCCCACCGGCCCATGGACCACCCAGGCCGCCCGCAACTTCCTCATGGACACCGGCATGAACATCGCAAGCATCAAGTTCCTGATCCGTGACTGCGGCGGCCAGTTCACCGACGCCTTCGACGCCGTCTTCGCCGACGTCGGACTGCGCGTCCTCAAAAGCCCGCCCCATGTCCCGAAAGCGAACGCACACTGCGAAAGGTTCATCGGCACCCTGCGCCGCGAGCTCCTCGACCGGACACTCATCCTCAACGAACGGCACTTGCGCCGAACCCTCACCAGTTACATGGAGCACTACAACGGGCACCGGCCTCACCGCGCGCTGAGCCAGCTCTGTCCATCGCAAGCTGAAGCCGGACCTCCGCGCCCCATCGACCTCGCCGAGCACCGCGTCCGCCGCACAGCGGTCCTCGGCGGACTCATTAACGAGTACC
Source organism: Streptomyces sp. NBC_01241 (assembly GCF_041435435.1). Taxonomy (NCBI): domain Bacteria; kingdom Bacillati; phylum Actinomycetota; class Actinomycetes; order Kitasatosporales; family Streptomycetaceae; genus Streptomyces; species Streptomyces sp. NBC_01241. The sequence continues at coordinate 264,423 of NZ_CP108494.1, forward strand.
GGATCGCCAGTTGACACCGCTACGAACCCGCAGATCAGCGGTCGAATCCCGTATTTGAGCCCCACAGGCTGTCCATAAAGGGATCGAATTTCGGCCGACCGACGGAATGCACACAGCCGGGACACAGCCGTGAAGGTCTCGTCACAGGGCAACCGTCGCACCGCTCGTACCACCCGCACCACCCTTACCGCCCGCACCACCGGCCCCGGGGCCCCGCCGGCACCGGGGCCCCGGGCGCTGAGTCATACTGATGCGCCGAGCACAGGGGAAGGCTTACAGCGCATGGGGCACGGGGTGAACGGTGCGGGCCTGCCGGATCGTATCGGCGGGTATGCCGTGGAGCGGGAGCTGGGGGCCGGCGGTATGGGCACCGTGTATCTCGCGCGTTCGCGCGGCGGGCGTGCGGTGGCCGTGAAGGTGGCGCGCCCAAAGCTCGCGGCCGACCTGCACTTCCGGGAGCGTTTCCGGGCCGGTCTCTCTGGCCATGGCCTCTGCGGTCTCTCACCGACTGGCGGGTCTCCAAGCGCCGACAGCGGCGCGCTGAAGCCGAGGCCGCGTGCGAGCGTGAGCGACTGCGCGTCGGTGAGTCGCTGGCCGTCGGGAACGCCGAGAGCGGCGCGGACCTGCGGTCGGCACGGCTCGCCATCGTGCGCGTCTCGCAGGAGGAACCCCATCGGCCCACCTGGTCCGGCGACCGGATGCACGCGGTCACTCTCCGCCTCGCACGGGATCTCGACCTTGACCTCGCCACGGTGTGGCCGGCCCTGTGGCAGCTGCTGCCCGACGCTCCGCGCCAGCAGATCGAATCGACCCGGGAGGTGCTCGGCCGGGCGACCATACTCGTGGCATGGGCGATCCTGTACGCACTCCTCACGGTGTGGTGGTGGCCGGGACTGCCCCTGGCCGTTGCCACGTTCATCACCGCTCAGCTCCGGATTCGCAGTGCTACCAACGCCTACGCCGCCCTGGTCGAGGCGACGGTCCACCTGCACACCGGCGAGCTCGCCGAGCGCCTGGGAGTGTCGGGGAACGGAATCCTCGGCAGGCGCACCGGTTGGGAAGTCACATGCTTGTTGCAGGGCAGGCGGCACCTGATCGACCTGACGGCACACGAGCCACAGCCGTAGCCGGCCCCGGAACCAGTGTCCGGAGTCCGACCACCGGTAGAGGGCAGCCCCTCCGTCCGCTCGATCGCGGGGTGCAGGTATCGCCGAGGGATCGGACACTCAACAACACTTAGTGGGCGGTATGAGAGTGCATAGGAGTTTTGTCGTCACCTGAACGTGTGGCGGTGCGGCACCCCGGCCGGTCGGCGGCCATGGGCATGCTGGGCTGGGCAGCATGAGCGAGCGCAAGCCCTACAAGACCGACGTGAGCGACGAGCAGTGGGCGCTGGTCGAGCCTGTGATCGCCGCGTGGAAGGCCGCGCATCCCTCGGTCAGCGGCCATCAGGGCCGGTACGCGATGCGGGAGATCGTCAACGCGCTGCTCTACCAGGGCCGGACCGGTTGCCAGTGGGAGCTGCTCCCACACGACTTTCCGCCACCCGGTGCGGTGAAGTACTACTTCTACACCTGGCGTGACGACGGCATCGACCAGACCATTCACGACCTGTTGCGCTGGCAGGTGCGGGAAATGGCGCGTCGGAAGGCGGACCCGAGCCTGGTGGTGCTCGACACCCAGAGCGTGCACGCGGCGGCCGGAGTGCCCGCTGAGTCGACGGGGTGCGATGCAGCAAAAAAAGTACCGGGCCGCAAGCGCGGCCTGGCCGTTGACGTTCTGGGGTTGGTGATCGCGGTGGTCGTGGCGGCCGCGTCTGCGCACGAGAACGCCGTCGGGATCGCGCTGCTGGACAAGGTCGCCGCCGACACCGACACCGTGCAGAAGGCCCTGGTCGACCAGGGCTTCAAGAACGCCGTCGTCGCGCACGGGGAGAAGGTGGGCATCGAGGTGGAGGTCGTGGAGCGCAATCCCGCGCAGACCGGGTTCGTTCCCCAGGCCAAGCGGTGGGTCGTGGAACGCGCCTATGGGATCTTGATGCTGCACCGCAGGCTGGTGCGCGACTACGAGCATCTGCCCCGCAGTTCGGAGTCGCGGGTGTACTGGGCGATGACCGCGGTGATACTGCGTCGGCTGACCGCGGCGACCGTGCCCGCCTGGCGCACCGCATGACCGGCGGGGATCTGACCCTCGGCGCGGTGCTGGCACGCCGGGAGGAGCGGGAACGCGAGATCGCCGCGCAGGCCGAGACGACGCGGGAACAGATCACGCAGCTGACCACACAGCTCGACGAACTCGGCCGGGCCGCCGAAGAAGTCCGGATCACCCGCAAGACACTGCTGGAACTGCCCGACCCGCAACCGCCCGCGCCGCCGGCACCGAAACTGCCGGACCATCCGGCCTACCAGCAGATCACGGCGGTGTTCACCGCGGCCGACCATCCGCTGCGTGCGCGGCAGGTGTGCGAGGCGATGGACCTTACGGTCGCACCCAACAACATCAACAACGTCCGCCTCAAGCTCAAGCGGCTGGCCGACCGCGGGATCCTGGCCGAGACCGAGCCAGGCTTGTTCACCCAGCCTCGGCCGTAGTCGACCGACGTCGCCACGACCTGCCCGCTTGTCCCACACGAAACGAAGAATCGGGCATCAGGTCTCATACCGCCCTCTCAGACCCGACCGAGCGGCTGACGGCAGCATCGCCGCCGGTCACGCGAAGCAGGCTTCCGCTCCTGCGGTTCGGTGCCTTGGCCGGCTGAGCAGTGTCTTCAAAGGATTTCGTTTTGGTGGATCACGGCTGGGTGGTGATTCAGTGCCATGAACTCTCCGGTGCGGAGCGGGCGTTCGTCCGTCCGCCGCTGCCTGCGTTCCTGCGTGGCAGGAGGCGGTCGGACGACCGCAGCCGTGCTGGCCGGGGTCGTGGGGAGGTTCTGTGCAGGGCTGCTTGGCGGGGACGCGCCTGAGCAGTGCGGCCTCCTGGGCCACGCCACAGGTCCGCTTTCGCCGAAGGGCCAGGGAGGAATACGCATTCAACTACGGGGGCGGCAGGCACGGCAGGAAGCGGCCCGTGGTCAGGCCAGCCTCTCCCACACGAGTTCGGCCGTGCGCTCCGCGCCCCACAGTCGGGTGGGGGTCTGTACGGTAACCGGTGTAACTCCCGAGCTGGAAGCGACAGTTGATGACTGACGTGATGAGTGACATCAAGGCCGGGGAGGCCGCCGTGGGTGCGCTGGATGCTGTGGATGACAGTCTGGTTGCCGAACTGGTGGCCCGGGCCCAGGCCGGCGGAGTGAAGCTGACCGGCGAGGGCGGCCTTCTGGCGGAGCTGACGCGCAAGGTGCTGGAGTCCGCGCTGGAGGGTGAGCTGACCGACCACCTCGGACACGAGCCCGGTGAACGGGTCGAGGGCGGCCGGGAGAATTACCGCAACGGCCACCGGTCCAAGACCGTGACCACCGAGGTCGGCCCGGTGGAGATCGCGGTGCCGCGGGACCGGGCGGGCACGTTCGAACCGCAGCTGGTCAAGAAGCGCCAGCGGCGCCTGGGCGGCGTGGACGAGATGGTCCTGTCCCTGTCCGCGAAGGGCCTTACCCACGGCGAGATCTCCGCCCACCTGGCCGAGGTCTACGGCACGGAGGTCTCCAAGACCACTGTCTCCACGATCACCGACAGCGTGATGGCCGGCATGGCCGAATGGCAGAACCGTCCCCTGGACAGCGGGCGGTTTCTAGCGGTGATTGCGAATCACGGAAACTGTGATGCTATGCCCCAGTCTTGCATGACCTCGGACGGAGTACGGTCTCCCAGGACCATTCGGGGGCGCTCGTTGAGCTGACGGGCCACGGCCGTCAGGTTGCGCAGGGAGTGGACCGTAAGGTCGGTGCCCTTGGGGAAGTACTGCCGCAGCAGCCCGTTGATGTTCTCGTTGGTGCCGCGCTGCCAGGGAGAATGAGGATCGCAGAAATAGATCCGGAAGCCGGAGAGGGCCTCTATCTCTTCATGGAGGACGAGCTCGCGCCCCTGGTCCCAGGTCAGGGTCCGCCGCAACGCTCGTGGCAGATCGGCGGTCTGCGAGACCAGGGCGTCGCGCATCGGCTGGGCCTTCCAGCCGTGCGGCAGGTGGATCAGGCGAACGAAGCGGGTCGTGCGGTCGACGAGGGTGCCTATAGCGGACCGCTGAGCGCGTCCGATGATGAGGTCTCCCTCCCAATCGCCGGGCGTTTCACGATCGTTGACCGTGGCGGGTCGGTCATGGACGAGCGTCATGTTCTTGATCTTGTTGGGTGAGACGACGCCACGGCGTTGCCGCTTGCGGCGGGTGCGTCCGGTGCGCAGTCGGCCCTCACCCTTGCCCAGAAGGCCAGCGAACAGGCCACGGTAGATCGTCTCCGGACAGGCCCGCATGCGAGGGTTGTTCGGGTGCTCGCGTGCGAGGTGTCGAGCAATCTGCTGCGGGGACCACTTCTCGTCGAGCTTCTCGCGCACTGCCGCGCGCAGGGGTCCGTGGTCGCGGAGTTTCTCTTCTTTGGGGCGTTGGCGACGCAGGAGCGCCTGGTTGTGTGCCCACCAGGGTTCGTACTCCCCGTTCTCCTTCCGGCCGCGTCCAATCTCCCGGTAGACCGTCGAAACGCTCTTGCCGATCTCGGCGGCGATGACGACCGGGCTCCGCCCGGCGCGCAGACCGTCGGCGATGGCGATCCGGTCGTCCTGGGTCAGGAAGCGTGGCGAGATGGGAGGGTGAAGTTCCCCCACGATCATGGACAGCGAATGTTTACGCTGCGTGGGTGAGATCTTGGGCCGCCAGGGCCCTGGTCTCGATCGGGGTGACGTAGCCGTAGACCGGATGCTTGCGCAGACGGGTTCGGTTGTATTCGACCTCGATAAAGCGGAAGACGTCCGCGCGAGCAGCCTCGTGGGACTCCCAGACGGTGGTCCCGATCTCCGCTTTCAGCAAACCGAAAAAGCTTTCAGCCGCGGCGTTATCGTAACATGACCCGGTTCGTCCCATGCTCTGGCTCAGCTTCAACTCCCGTATCAGCTTGCGGTATTCACTCGACGTGTACTCCGATCCGCGATCCGAGTGTGCGATGCAGTCCTCCCTCAGGGCGCCGCGGCCGGCGGCCATCTTCAGGGCGCCGACAACAAGTTCGGCGCGATGGTGGTCGGCCATCGCGTACCCGATCACCTCGCGGGTCGCCAGATCGATGACCGTCGCCAGATACCACCAGCCGGCGAGTGTGGGCAGATATGTGATGTCCGAGACCAGTTTCGTGCCGGGCTCGGCGGCGGTGAAGTCCCTCCCGACCAGGTCCGGCGACGGGGCCGCCTTGGTGTCGGCCTTGGTCAGGCTGCGGCGCTTGCGGCGGGTGATCCCGCGGATGTCGCGCTCGCGCATGATCCGCTCGACCTTCTTCCGATTGATCCGCCTGCCCCCGCGTCGCAGTTTCGCGGTCACCCGCGGGGCCCCGTAAGCCCCACGGGAATCGGCGTGGATCTGCCGGATCTCCCCGGCGAGCTCGTCCTCGGCCGCCTGGCGCACCTCGGCGGCGGGCCGCGCGGCAAGCCAGACGTAATACGCCGATCGCGCCACCTTCAACGCCCGGCACAGCAGACTCACGCCGTAGCCGCCGGGATTGTCCTCGGATGCCTTCTCCGCGTCGATGAACCGGTAGCGCGCGGCTACTTCGTCTTCTGCCGCGCGAAGAAGGCGGTCGCTTTTCCCAGCACCTCGATCGTCTGTTCCTGCTCGCGGACCTTGCGTCGCAGCCGGACCAGTTCCTCACGCTCCGCGGTGGTCAACACCCCGGCCGGCCCCTCGCCCCGGTCGATCGCGGCCTGCTTCACCCAGCCCCGCAGCCCTTCGGAGCTCACCCCGAGCTCACGGGCCACCTCCGTCACCGTCCGCCCGGAGGAGCGGACCAGCCCGACCGCGTCCCGCTTGAACTCGGCCGTGTACCGCTTGCTCGTATTGCTCTTCTTGCTCACTACCTGGATCTGCTTCCTCCGGAACCTGTCGTCCCAGTATCAGGCTGTCCAGCTCCAGGGTGGAACTTCAGGGTCAGGAATGATCATGCTTCCAGCATCGATGAACCAGTTGGACCCGCAGCTCACCGATACGCCCACTTGGCGGGCGGCCGCTGCCCCCTTCAGGCCCTTGCGCCGCAGCTCGAAGTACCGCCGTCTGGCCGACGACGGCATGCGATTGGCTCCTCCACGAGGCATGCGAACCATCTCCCCTTGGATGTTCGCAACCACCGATCGAATTCAAGGCGTGTATCCGGTCGTCTTCATCGACTGCGTGAACGTGAAGGTCAGGGATGGGCAGGTCGCCAACCGGCCCGTCTACATGGCCTTGGCCGTGACGGCGGAGGGGCATCGGGACATCCTGGGCCTGTGGGTCGGCGACGGCGGCGAGGGCGCCAAGTACTGGCTGCAGGTCCTTACCGAGATCAAGAACCGGGGCGCCCGTGATGTGCTGATGCTGGTCTGCGACGGCCTGACCGGTCTTCCGGACGCGGTCAACACGGTCTGGCCTGCGACGATCGTGCAAACGTGCGTGGTTCACCTCCTGCGGAACAGCTTCCGTTACGCGGCCAGGCAGGACTGGGAGAAGATCGCGAAGGCGCTCAAGCCCATCTACACCGCGCCGACCGAGGACGCCGCCCTGGAACGCTTCATGGAGTTCAATGAGGCCTGGGGAAGGAAATACCCGGCGATCGTGCGGCTGTGGGAAAGCGCCTGGGCGGAGTTCGTCCCCTTCCTCCAGTTCGATATTGAGATCCGGAAAATCGTGTGCACCACCAACGCAATCGAGTCCGTCAACGCCCGTATCCGCAAGGCCGTGAGGGCCCGCGGGCACTTCCCCACTGAACAGGCCGCGCTCAAGTGCGTCTACCTCGCGGTGATGAGCCTGGACCCCAAGGGCACCGGAAGCAAGCGCTGGACCATGCGCTGGAAAGCCGCACTCCAAGCCTTCGACATCACCTTCGACGGCCGGCTCACTGCCGGACGCCGGTAGAAACAATCAACCGAGTCCCACCGTTCGCTGTACAGACCCGTCTCCAGACGCTCCTGCATCTTGGTACGGCTGTGGTCGTACCGGTCGGGCACCACGGCAGGGCCGAGTTCCAGAAAGTTGTGCGCTTTCACAAGGTGATCAACGGACGCCACGAGCAGAGTCAGCACCGAGAAGACCAACACCGTCACCAGGGCGGCGTTCCCGGCGACCAGGCCTTATGGTGACCGGCTTGCACGGCTGACCAGGCCGCGAGTCCCGGGCTGGACACAGCAGCCAGAGCCAACGCTGTCCCGCACCGTCGGGCGCGCCGCCTTTTCCAAGCAAGGTCGCGTTCGTCCTGCCTGACGGACACCTGCAGGCTTCTGATTCGCTCCGACACCGCTAACGGAGTGCCCTGCGTGCTGCTGGCCAACTCTGCTCCTGATCCTGCAGGTTATACGACGGCGAGGATCCGAGTATCAGGTGATGCCAGGCCGTCCCTCAGCCCGGATCCACCGGCTTGATTCCGGAGTGATCGTTTCGGGGTTGTCTTGGCGGTTGGCGAGATGATCTGGCTGTTCGGGCAGGGAGTATCCGCTGGTCTGTCCAGCTCTTCCACGTGTTCGGCGGTCTCGGGCCCTTGCGGGCGGGGTGGTCAGGGCTTCTCAGGCTGTGGGTGGTGGCGCGTGCACGAGGTCGAAGAGCTGGGTGAAGTCGTCGGCCCAGGGCCAGTGTTCGGGCAGGTGGAGGGTGAGGCGCCGGGCGGAGCGGGCCGGGCGGGCGGGCGGGCACGTTGATCAGGTGGTCGCGGATCGTTGCGGTGGTGGCCTTGGCGTGGAAGGCGGACGCCAGGGAGCCGGCGGCGCGGGTCAGATTGTGCGCGAGAGCGGCCAGCGCGAGCCAGGCGGCGTTCGCCTGGAAGTGCCCGGAGGGGGCGTGGGCGAACGGGCCGTTCTTCAAGTCCGCGATCACCTGTTCCACGACAGCGTGCCGCCTGTGCTCACGTTCGGCATCGGACAGGGAGAGCGGAGAGTCGGTGAACGCGGCGTGGTAGCGCCAGGTATCGAAGAGTGCGCCCTGTCCCTCGGGCACCGCTGCCGGGTTGAGCCGTTTGACGCGGCGCACGATCAGACGGGCGGTGGCCTGCTGCTTCTTCGGCTTGGAGGTGAAGGCGGTGTAGGTGGTCTCGGCTATCTCGGCGTCCGAGATCCAGCACTGCCCCTCCTCGTCCCACACGGCCTTGGGGTACTTGATCGCCTTCCACGCGGCTTCGTCGATGCCCGCGATCGCGGCCTTGACCGAGGCGTTCATCCGCACGGTGACCGAGAACCGGACGCCCAGGGCCCGGCAGGCGTTCACGATATTGGCGCCGTAGAACGCGGAGTCGGCCCGCACGACCAGCAGCCCGTTCGCGCCGCACGCTCTTGCGGTGCGGATCGATTCGGCGACGAACGCGGCCGCACCTCGGGCGGAGTTGGACGGTCCCTTGCGCAGGCGGGTGGCGACGATCACCGGAGCGGCCAGCGGGGTGGAGACGATCCCGATCAGCGCGTTCAAGCCCTTGACCTTGCTGTATCCGTAGCCGGCGCCCTGCTTGGCGTAGCCGTAGGTGCGACGGATCGTGTCGTCGATGTCCACGTAGGCCACTTGGTCGGCGCCGGGCAGCAGCGGGGTGTGCGCGGCCAGTTCGGGTAGGAACCGGCGGGCCACCGCGTGCAGTTGCTTCACGTGTCCGTGGCTGAAGGAGCGCAGGTACGAGCCCAGCGTGGACGGCGCCCGCACCCCGCTGAACAGCCGCGGCAGCCCACCGTGCCGCAGCCGGTCCATGTCATCGATGCTGTCCGCCCCGGCGACCATGCCGCCGACCAGCGACATCAGCTTCGCCGCGGGGAAGGCCCCGGTGCCGTCCGTCGAGGCCGGCAGCCGGACGTGCTCGTCGACGAGTGCGGGCAGTCCGCACCGCTCAGCCAGCCGCACCACCGGGGCCAGCCCGCCGTAGCCGACCAGATTCGGATCATCAAACCGTGCGGAGACCCTCGCTGCGGCATGGGAAGATTGCATCTCGGAAGTGCCCTCGTGGTCGTGCGTGCTGGAAGCGTGAAGAACTCCCATCATCGCAGGTCACAGGGCACTTCCTCGTTTCCGGAGAGGCTATCCACAGGCATCGAGCCGGTGGATCCGGGCTCAGGCGATCGACCCGGCTGTGACACGCCCCATACAAAACTCCGGACCTGCAAAGAGGCCCGCCCCGGCAGGGGGTTCCGTCACCGGTAGGCCCTCCGCGTGTAAGCGCCGGCCGGCCCCCTGACGTCGCGCCGACCAACTACGAAAAACGGCAGCGCGGCCTGGCCTCCAGACGGCGTCTCGTGAACAGGAGGAAGACCGGTTTCAAAAATCGGCCCTTCCCCGAGGTCTGCTGGGCGGGGGTGGACGACCTGGCCCGCTGGAGCGGGTCGGTCGTCCACCCCCCAGGAATCCACGCTGGTCAGCCTCCGAACAGCCCTGGACGAGAACCGGTCCTCACGGCCGCTGCGGCCGGAGCGGCTGCGGACCGATGTCGTCCTCCTGGTGCTCAACGCTGTACGTCTGACCCGAATCCTGACCCGCGCACCCGGACCGGCGCTGCCCCTCCTGCTCATTGGGGTGGCCCGGGTCAGATGCGGAAGCGCGAGCGCCAACCGCCGGCCTTCTGCTCGGGCAGGGCCTGCTCCTGCTCCTGGCGCTCGGTGTCGACCCGCTCCTGCCATGCGGCGGCCACGGCCTGGTGCTTGCAGCCGTCGCAGAGCTGCGGGTGACTGTCCTTCGGGGTGCCCCAGTCCGTCGCCTGAGCCTCCTCCCACCGTTCGTCGGTGAACTTCGCCCCGCAGCTGGTGCAGACGGGACGGCGGGCCTCACGCTCGGCTGCCTTCTTCGCGGCCTGCTCCTCTGCCGCCCGCCGTACCTGTGCCTTGTACTCCTCCTGGCGGGCCCTGTACTCCTCTTCCCGGCGGGCGTCGGCCGCCTCGAGGCGGGGGTTGCCGATCGCTCCCCACAGATGCTGCATGTGGTCGCGGCCGAAGCGGAGGAACACCGGGCCGGTCGGCCCTTGCTCGCGGAGGTGGCGCAGCCCGGTCGCGATGATCGGGATCCTCCCGTCGTAGTGGTGGTGACCGCCCCTCTGCCGCTCCCCCTCCCACAGGTGGCGGGTGAGCTTGATCAGGCGCGGGATCGTGCGGTTGGGGTTGCGGTCGCCGATGTGGTTGAACACCAACAGCACGGGCGGGTGCGTCCTATCGCCGGACCAGGTGTCCGGAGCGGTCCAGCGGGTGCGCCACATCGGGCGCTCCTTGCCGTCGGTGTCCTTCATCTTCCGCCGGAAGAAGCGGGCGTATTTCTCCAGCTTGTCGGCGAGCTCCTCAGCGGTCTCGTGGCAGTTGTCGACCTCGATGAACAGCAGCGGCACGTGGTCCTGCGAGGCGGTGAGCACGATGTCGGCCTGGGCGCCGCCCTTGCCAGGCGCGTTCCACGTACCCGTGGCGGGCAGCGGGACCTCAGTCCAGTACGAAGCGATCGTGCCGACTCCACCGGGTGCGTCGACGGCGGCCTGGGCAGCTGCCCGGACTTCGGGCGGATCCTCAGCGAGCTTGGCGAGGTTCGGCTTCGGGCGCAGCATCGCGATCACGGTCTCGTTGACGGCCATCGAGTGGGAGGCCCCGCTGGAGCCCGCACCACGTGCGGTAGAGTCCATCTCCGTCACCGGGCGCCGCAACTCGTAGGAGGCAGCCTCCAGGCCCTTGAGGGTCAGGTTCCGCAGCCTCTCCCCCGTCTCGGTGGAGCCGCCGTTCTCGGCAAGGCCGTGCTTGCGCATGTCGGAGAGCGCGCCGGTGTGCGAGGCGGTGCGAGCGGTCTTCTGCTCGGACGGGGTCTCCTTGTCGGTGTGCCGGAAGCTCAGGTGCGGAGCGCCGATCCGCTGGATCTGATCAGCCGTGGCCACCTTCAGCACTCCGAGCACCCGCAGCACATCGCCGCGGAAACCGTTCGTCGACCCCGCCGGGTTGGTCTTCCGCTTCCCCGCCATCAGCTCTGCTCCCTCGTCACTCACGACCGGCCACCAGCCGACCGCCGCCGCTGGCCGCGCCCGGCCTGGGAGAGCGTCCGGGCCCCCCGGAACCCGATGATCTCCTCCCATACGGACATCAGGAGGAGAGAAGAGGGTTGTGACGGCGCAGAATTCGCGCCGATTCCTGGCCTGACCAGGGGCTTTCCCCCGTCCCTGGGTGTCGGGCGCACCAAAGGGGGTTCCCAAGTGCCCTCCGAAGTGGGGCCCCAAGGAGCCCACTTCGGCTTGCCCGCCACGGGCCGGCCTTCCGGCTCGATCGGCCCGAGCATTGCCGCTGCCCGGCCCTTGGGTGGGTGGTCGTCATCGTCTCGTCTCCTTCGCTGCCCCAAGCCCGGGGCGTTGATCGAAGGAGCAGCGTGCAGGGGTACCCCTTGACCGCGGTCTGACGGTGGCCGGTAGCGAGGCAGGTCAAGGGGAAGCGGGGCGTGCGCGCCCGGGCGGCGGATGCGGTCAAGGGGTCGGTGGCCGGGTCCGCCGCCCGGGCCGACAAGCGGGAAAATATCCGCTTTCTCCATGCGCGCCCGTTTCGTGCGTGCGGGTGCAGATCTCTGTCCACAGGCCCGCGATCCGAGCATCACTTCTGAGGCCGCCGCGATCAGCGCTCCGGCCCGTGTATGAGGAGCCGTCATGCCTGAAACCACCGCCACCGAGATACTCACCCCGATGCACCCGGACGACGTCTTCAGTGCGTTCGCCTACATCCGGGCCGTGCAGGCCCGCGACATCGACACCGCCTCCATGGTGGTGAAGGAACTCGGAACGGAACTGCACTGGCTGCTCCTGGACATCGCCGAACGCGTCATCGTCCCGGTCACCGCCCTGGACGACCAGAACGAGGAACTGCGCGCAGACCCCTTCGCCCTGGAGGCGCTCGGCCGGATACTCCTGGAAGTCCTGCGTGACGGCGACGCCCTGTGCCCGACAGTCGGCACGGCCATCGCCCGCACCGTCATCCGCTTCGCGGAGAAGATCCTCACCGAGGAGGGCCAGGACGTCGCCGATGTGCTGGCGCAGCTCCAGGCCGCAGGCGTCGAACAGGCGATGCAGGTAATGCGGGCGTACGGTGCGCCGGTCGGCACTCACCCGGCAGGTGCCTCCGCCGTGTAGTGCGCACCGGGGACGGCGATGGTGAGCACCGCGTGCATCGGGTGCCCACCATCGCCGCGCGATGAACCGTGCCGGGTACTTGATCTCGCGGTCGGCGGCCCCCTATCACACGCCCCCTTGACCGTGACCTGATCGACGGCCAGGACACGCTGTGTCAAGGGGAATCGTGCCGGGCGGCAAACCTGGTCAAGGGGTGGCCGGGTGGCGTACGCACCGGTGCGGTGCGCAACACCGCGTGCGGTGCGCCGGGTGCGCGCGAGAGTGAGCCTCCGCCAACTTGAAACCGCAGCTCAAAGGGCTGGTGTGACCAGCGCTCGGGGTGCTCACGCTGGTCGTGGGCGGCTGTCTGCGGAGTAGATCGTCTGACGGAACGGCCGTTTCGCTGTTTCCAGGTCAGGAGCGGTGCCTGATGCGGTCTAGGTCTGCGCCGAAACGTCCTGGTGGACCGGGACGTCGGCGGCCGCGCTCAGGCGCGGCGGGCCCGCCAGAGCCATACTGCCGTGCCGACCATCAGGGCGAGGCTTCCCAGGTTGCCCAGGAGGGCCGGGACTTCGCTCGCCGCCCGGCCGCTGATCAGGTTCCAGGTGACGATGACGGTGGTCGGCACGATGACGGTGAGCAGCACGCCGGTGGTCTTCTGGACGGCGGTCCAGTGCACTGAGGTGCAGAGAAGTACCGCGCCGGTGACACGGAACAGGAAGCCGAACACCGGGCCGGGGTCGAACGCCGCGTCGGGGCCGATGGAGAAGATCATCGTGAAAGGCAGCGAGAGGGTGAGCATCAGGAGCGGGACCAGGGGGTGCACCTTGCCGCGCCGGGCGGGTGCGTCCACGTCGCTCTGGGCCGGGGTGCCGGTGGTCCCGTTCCCCGCCTCGGCCAGTGCCATCGCCGCGATCGTGCGGGGGTCCCCCAGCTCCGCGAGTATCTCGCCGATCGCGGCGTCGGGACACTCGGTGCGCGTCACCTCGATGTGTTCGGCGAGGTCGGCGAGGAGTTCCTGGCGACGGTCGGCGGGGAGTGCGGAGCTCTCGCGTTCGACGGCGGAGAGGTAGTCGCGTACGGGGTCGGCAGAGGTCTTCATGCGGGGTCTCCGGTGGAGGGGTGCGGGGTGGTGAGGAAGGCGTCGACGGCGTTGCGGAAGCCGGGCCAGACGCGGGTGAACTCGTCGAGTGCGGCCCGGCCGCTGTCGGTGAGCGCGTAGTAGCGACGGGGTGGGCCGGAGGCGGACTCCTGCCAGGTGGTGGTGACCAGGTCGTCGCGGCGGAGCCGGGAGAGCAGCGGGTAGACCGTGCCCTGGCTGGTGGCCAGGGCACCGGAGTCCTCCAGGGCATGGAGGAGTTCCACACCGTAGCGGGGGCGGTCCCGCATCAGGGCGAGTACGCAGTACTCCAGGACGCCCTTGCGTAGCTGAGCGGCTGCCCGGGCCTGCTTGGTCGAATCACCTGGTTCCATGCGATGCAAGATACCTGGTGGGGCAAGCGGATAGGAAGGGGGGTCCCCTTCCAGAGCGTCGTCAGCGGTTGATTTCGAGGTTCGTCAGGACGAGCAGGGCACGCAGGAGGTAGGTGGCGCGGGCGGGATCGGCGCGGAGCTTGGTGAGGATCCGCCAGTTCTTGAGGTGGGCGAAGCCGTGCTCGACGGGTGCGCGTCCGACGGCGAGGACACGGTTGGCGGTCTTCTGGCCGGGGTGAGTTTGTCCGCGGGTGGTGCGCCGGTGGTGCTGCTTGACGCGAAGCGCCGAACGCGCGTCCGTTGCGGGCGACTTGAGCTCCTTGAGTTATTGACATCGGGTTGAACCGGTGTGCTACTTGATGTATTCGCACCGCTATGTCGTCGGAGGAAGAGCTGGTTCGAGACGCGCCCCGTCCGTCGGCGATGGACTCAGGGGAGCCCCTATGCCAGTCTCGCCGAACCAAGGATCCACCGGCGGGGGCGACGCGGTGACCCTCACCGGCAGCCACTTCACCGGCACCACCGCCGTGCACTACGGCACCCGCCAGGCGACGAGCTTCACGGTCGTCAGCGACACCACGACCGACACCATCACCCCTTCCGGTCACGGCGCCGTCCCGGTCTCCGTCACAACCGCCGGCGGAACGGGGATTGTGGGCACCTTCTTCTACCTGCCGCCGCCCTCCTTCCGCATCGACCCGCCTCCCGCAGGCCCCCTGGGAGGCGGAAATACGGTGATCTTCACCGGCCTCGGCCTCTCCACCACGAGCGAGGTCAGATTCGGCACGCAGACCGCCGTGTTCACCGTCGACTCCGACGGCCAGCTCACCGTGACCGTCCCAGCGGCGGCCTCCGCGGGTCCGGTAGGGGTCACTGTCACCACCAGGGGCGGAATCGCCAGCGGAGTCATCTATACCTATCTCAACTCGCCTTCCGTAACCGTCGTCACCCTCGAGTCGGGACCAGTGGACGGCGGCAATCTCGTCGTCATCACCGGGACCGCGTTCACCTACACCACCAGCGTCACCTTCGACGGCACCCCCGTCCTCTCCTTCCGGGTCGCCTCCGACACCGAGATCGACGCCGTGGTGCCCGCCGGGGCGCTCGGGCCGGCCGATGTCTCCGTCACCACCCTCGGCGGCACCACCACCGCTTCGAACGCCTACACCTATCTGGGGCTCTTCGCGGTCCTGGGCGGAGCGTCGGTCACAAACACCGGCCTCTCCAACGTCACCGGAGATCTCGGAGTGAGCCCGGGAGTGTCCATCACCGGATTCCCGCCCGGCCAGGTCAACGGAAGCATCCACAACTCGGACGCCGTCGCCGTCGCAGGCCATGCCGACCTGGTCACGACGTACAACGACGCCGTCGGCCAGATCCCGGACGGCAGCATCACCGGAGACATCGGCGGCCTCACACTGACCCCCGGCGTCTACAACGCCGCCTCTTCCATCGCGCTCACCGGCACGCTCACGCTGGATGCCCAGGGAGACCGCAACGCCGACTGGATCTTCCAGATCGGATCGACCCTGACGACGGCAACCGCGAGCCACGTGCTCCTCATCAACGGCGCCACAGCCAGGAACGTCATCTGGCTGATCGGCAGTTCAGCCACTCTGGGCACCGGCACCGACTTTGCAGGAAGGGTCCTGGCCCAGACCTCGATCACCGTGACCACCGGCGTAACGGTCAACGGCCAGGTCCTGGCCATCGACGGCTCTGTCACTCTGGACACCAACACCATCACTCGCCCGTGGTGAAGTTCGCCGTGCAACCGAGGCGCACGCCAGCCGCGTCCCCCAGAAACTCGACCGGCACCCCGGACCTCCAAACAGCCGATCAACACGACTGCCGAACATTCCAAGGCCGCAGAAGACCAGGTCAAAGCCCGTCCGAGCATCGGAAGGGCTGAGCGCCGGTTTTCCTCAGCCCCCACAAGCAGGCTTGTAAGGACCTTTCACCGCATGGCCACGCTCGTTGGTTCGCGATCAGCATGGCCAGATCATCCAGCTAGGTCAGACACAGCCCAGTACGGCTCTGACCAGGGTGGCCAAGGTTCGAGTGGCCCCTGTGACGAGGTGCGGCGTGCCCTCGCTTCGATATTCGAACAGACGTACCATTCTGATGTGTCTACGTACGACTTCCCGCAGGACCTGCGCGACGCCCAGCTCGCCCTCCATCAGACCCGTGCCGCCTACGAGCAGTACGCCACTACCCTGCCGTGGTCGGCAGTGCCGATGCCGGGCTGGGAAGGCGAGAAGCAGCTGCACTCCGGGTACCAGTCCCGCAAGGACGACTCCCCCGGTTACACGGAGGAACAGGCCGCTGAGGTCACCCGCTTCCGGAAGCGGCTTCTGGAGCTCAGCATCACCGTGTCCACGCACCCTTTCTGGGATTCCGTGGACGGCGGCAGCCGTGTCGACGCCCGGATGGCGCTGAAGCACGTCCACGAGCAGCCCGAGGACGAGGCGGCGTAGCCCGTGTCCGACCCGTCGCAGATATCCCGCCTGGACAAGCTCCGGGTCACCCGGGAGTACCTGGCGTATCAGGTGCAGCGGATGGATCAGACGATCCGGGACCTGGAGGCTGCTGAGAGTCAGGAGCGGCGCCGTGCGGAGCTGGCACGCGCCGACCCAGGGGTGGAAGATTCAGCCCAAGCGGGGCGAGGCGCCCCCGGTGCTGCACCGTGGTGGCTGCGCCGTGTTCGGGGCCAAAGACGGGCATCGGATCAATCGCACGGAGGCGCGGCTTGCGGTGACACATGAGACGTACATCGTGAAATGCGCGATCTGTTCTCCGGAGACGGGGCTGCTGCCGGAGTAGGCCCGGGCGGTCATTTGATGTCGTCCGGGGCGAGGTCGGGGCGCAGGCGGTGCCAGGAGGGGTGGCGTAGTCGGCCTGCTCGGGTCCGGGGCAACGGCCATCCGCCACGCTCTGACTAGTGTCCTGCGCCGGAGATCCGTCGGCAGAAGCGGGCGAGGGAGTCGAGGATCTCCTCGGCCGTCTTGGTCCAGATGAACGGTGTTGGGTTTTCGTTCCACTCCTTGACCCACGCACGGATGTCGGCTTCCAGGGAACGCACGCTTTTGTGGGAGCCGCGGCGGATCTTCTGGTCGGCGAGGAAGCCGAACCACCTCTCCACCTGATTGATCCAGGACGAACCGGTAGGGGTGAAGTGCAGTTGGAACCGGGGGTGTTTGGCCAGCCACGCCTTGATGGCGGGCGTCTTGTGGGTGCCGTAGTTATCGCAGATCAGGTGGACCTGGAGATGCCCGGGAACCTCCTTTTCGATCTTGATGAGAAACTTCTTGAACTCCGCTGCCCGGTGCCGACGGTGCAGCGAGGTGATGACTTCGCCGGTCGCGACGTCGAAGGCCGCGAAGAGGGTAGTCAGACCGTTACGGACGTAGTCGTGGGTGCGACGCTCGGGCATGCCCGGCATCATCGGCAGCACCGGCTGAGACCGGTCCAGCGCCTGGATCTGCGACTTCTCGTCCACCGACAGCACTACCGCCCCTTCGGGCGGATTGAAGTACAGCCCGACCACGTCGTAGACCTTCTCCACGAACAAGGGGTCCGTCGACAGTTTGAAGGTGTCCGTCAGATGAGGCTTGAGATGGAACTTCCGCCAGATTCGGCCCACGGTCGACTTCGACAGCCCACTGCGGTCGGCCATCGACTTGCGCGACCAGTGAGTGGCGTTCTTCGGCATCTCCTCCAACGTGCTGACCACGACGGCCTCCACCTGGTCGACGCTGATGGTGGGCGGCCGGCCCGGCCGGGGCTCGTCCACCAACCCGTCCAGCCGGGCGGCCAGGAACCGCCGGCGCCACTTGCGGACCGTATCCGCCGCTACCCGAAGATCCCGCGCCACCACAACAATCGGCGGAACGTCAGGACCTGCACACGCCAGCACGATCCGCGCCCGTAACGCCACCGCCTGCGCAGACGTCGCCCGCCGGGCCCAACGCTCCAACACCGCACGCTCGTCAACGGACAACAACAACGGTTCCAGCTTCGGACCACGACGCGGTGCGGGCACACCCGCAGAAACACTCATACAGGAACTAACGATGGATCTCCGGCGCAGGACACTAGTGGCGGGCTCGCTGATCGTCGACCAGGGCCAGGCTGTGCTGTCCGCCTGCGGTGATGGTGCGTACGTGGGTGAGGAATCGGCTGCAGGGGGCTGTCTGGCCGGGCGCGCACACTCGTACCGGCGTGTTCCGGTTGGTGGTGGTGCCGTCACCGAGCTGGCCGAAAGCGTTGTCTCCCCAGGTGAGGGCGGTGTCGTCCTTGCCCAGTGCCAGGCTGTCCCGTCCGCCTGCGGTGATGGTGCGTACGTGGGTGAGGAATCGGGTGCAGGGGGCTGTCTGGCCGGGCGCGCACACCCCCACGGGCGTGTTCCGATTGGTGGTGGTGCCGTCACCGAGCTCACCGAAAGCGTTGTTTCCCCAGGCGAGGACGATGCCGTCCCTGCGCAGCGCCAGGCTGTGGTTGCGGCCTGCGGCGAAGGTGCGTACGTGGGTGAGGAATCGGGTGCAGGGGGCTGTCTGGCCGGGCGCGCACACCCACACCGGCGTGTTCCGGTTGATGGTGGTGCCGTCACCCAGCTCACCGAAAGCGTTGTCTCCCCAGGCGAGGACGCTGCCGTCCCTGCGCAGCGCCAGCGCGTGAGTGCGGCCTGCGTCGATGGCCACCACATGGGTGAGGAACCGTGTGCAGGGGGCCGTCTGTCCGGGAGCGCACACCGGCACTGGCGTGTCCCGGTTGGTGGTGGTGCCGTCACCCAGCTGACCGGAACCATTGTTTCCCCAGGCGAGGACGCTGCCGTCCCTGAGCAGCGCCATGCTGTGGCCGCCGTGTGCGGAGATGGCCACCACGCCGGCGAGGAACCGGGTGCAGGGGGCCGTCTGGCCGGGCGCGCACACCGGCACCGGCGTGTCCCGATTCATCGTGGTGCCGTCACCCAGCTGACCGCCGGCGTTGTCTCCCCAGGCGAGGACGGTGCCGTCCCTGCGCAGGGCCAGGCTGTGGTTGGTGCCTGCGTCGACGGCCGCCACGTCGGTGAGGGATCGGGTGCAGGGGGCTGTCTGTCCGGGAGCGCACACCGGCACCGGCGTGTTCCGGTTGGTGGTGGTGCCGTCACCCAGCTCACCGAAAGCGTTGTCTCCCCAGGCGAGGACGATGCCGTCCCTGCGCAGGCCCAGGCTGTGGTCGGTGCCCGCGGCGATGGCCACGTGGCTGAGGAATTGGGTGCAGGGGGCCGTTTGTCCGGGCGCGCACACCGGCACTGGCGTGTCCCGATTCATGGTGGTGCCGTCACCCAGCTCACCGCCGCCGTTGTCTCCCCAGGCGAGGACGGGGCCCCTCGGCTTGCCGTGGTCGGCCACAGCGGTCTGCCGAGCGCCCGGGGACGCGGCGGTGGCCATCAGGGCCGCTACGGCGACGGCGACAACGCGCCTGCGCAGCGGCCTGCCATGGCGTGCGAGAAGCATGGGAATCCCTTCATGCAACTGGTCGGGGACCGGGCTGCGGACCGCGCCCTCCGAAGATGCCTGATCGACTTGCACTCATCAGACAGATGTGCCACACGCCTCGACGATTCCTCGCTTTATAAGAGGTAATCCGCCGGTATTTCGCCCTGATGGACCTGAGAAGTGGCCTCCAGCTGGGCCGCGGCCTCGGCCTCAGATGCGGGGCGGCCGGCCCGGCACAGGTCGCTGGGGTGCAGCGGTCGGGTTGGGCAGGCGCGCGCCGCGGTATCCGAGCGATATGACCGACGCGGAGTGGGCGGTGGTCCGGGCGGCAATGCCGGTGCCGGCATGGCTGGAGGGCCGGGGCGGGCGCCCGGAGGTGCATTGCCACCGGGAGATGATCGACGCGGTGCGGTACTTGGTCGACAACGGCGCCAAGTGGCGTTCGCTGCCCGTGGACTTGCCCTACTGGCGGGCGGTGTACGACTTCTTCCGCCGCTGGCGCCGTCACGGCTACGTGCGCGAGCTCGGGCGGCGCTGCTGTTGGCGTACGGGTTGGCGTAGACCGTCTCCGTTCTCGTGCGCCGGTGAACGTGGCTGTTGATGTCAGGCGTTGATGTCAGGGTGCCGTCCCGTTTCCGCTGGTCATGTCGTCGTTAGCTCCCGCTTCCGCCCGCTGGTGCGGCACTTCGAGGGGCGTTGCCGTATATCCGTGGCACCCCCCATAGGGGCCAACAGGCAAAAGGTCATCTGGCAGGGCTAGCTCACCCGCCCGGCGTTGAGCAAGCCACCCCGAGCGTCTGTGGGACGGTGCCTCGGTACGTACGTGCCGGAACCCCAACCGTTCGTAGTACGCGTGCAGCCCGGTATTCGTGCGCCACGTGTCGATGCGGACCCAGGTTCGTCCTTCCAGGGCGGCGAGCCCCGAACGGGCCTGCCCCGGCACCGGACGCTGCGCGGGAGGGCACCGCAAGCCCGAGCAGCGCGCCACCACCGACCCCGCGCTCATCCACGCCACGTGGGCAACGCGGCCGTACAACGTGGGCATTGCCACCGGTCCGGCCGGGCTGCTCGTGGTCGACCTGGACGTGTGCAAGCCCGAAGAGCCGAAGGAGCGCCTGACAGCGCAACGTCCTTTGCGGCGCTCTGCGAGCGCACCGGGCAGACCGTCCCGGCCACCTACCGGGTGCGGACCGCGCGCGGCGGGGAGCACCTGTACTTCACCGCCCCCGCCGGGGTGCGGCTGAAGTGCAGCGCGAACCGGCTCGGGCCGCACATCGACACCCGCGCGTGGGGCGGCTACGTCGTCGCCCCCGGCAGCGGCCGGCTTCGGTGAGGGCGGTGAGTATCTGCTGGTAGGCCGGGTGGTCCGGCACGTCGGGGCGGGGCGTCTCATCGGCGGGTGCCGGAGCCGGGATGGCGAGGAGGGTCTTGCGGGTAATGCGCAGGTTCTCGCTCTCCGCGTCGAGTTCGCTGAGGCGTGCGGTGAGTTCCTCGACGCGGGAGCGGAGCTGTCCGGCCTGCTCACCGAGTTCGCGCTCACGGGCCTCGATATATTCCAGGACGGCGCTGATCTGCGGGTTCTCAGTCACGCTGTCCTCCAGGCGGGGACGGTGGCGTCGGTGAGCCGGCGGGCCATGACAGAGGTCATCGCCCAGAAGACCCGAGAGCGGGAACTGGCGAGACGGTGTTCGTAGTCGCGGACCAGCCGCCGGTAGAACATCAAGATCCCATTCGTCTGCTCCACCACCCACCGCTTGGCCTGCGGGACAAACCCCTCGTCGGCCGGGTTGCGTTCGACGATCTCGACGTCGATGCCGTGTTGTTTGCCGTGCTCAACGACACTCTTCTTGAAACCCTGGTCGACCAGAGCCTTACGCACCGTGTCGGTCTGTTCGGCCACGCCGTCCAGCAGCGCGATACCGGCGGCGTTCTCGTGCGCGGAAGCTGGCAGCACGACGGCCTCGACGACCAGGCCCAAAACGTCCACGGCCAGGCATCTCTTGCGGCCCGGCACCCTCTTCGCGGCATCCCGGCCCGTCGTAGTGGACGGCACACCGACGGCGGCATGAATACTCTGCGTGTCCAGAACGACGAGGCTCGGGTCGGCTAATCGCCGCTTCTTCTCCCGCAGCTGCCATCGGAGAAGATCGTGGATGGTCTGGTCGGTACCGTCGTCGCGCCATTTGTAGAAGTAGTACTTGACCGCACCGGCGGGCGGCAGATCGTGGGGCAACAGGTCCCACTGGCAGCCGGTGCGGTTCTGGTACAGGATCGCGTTCACGATCTCCCGCATCGCGTATCTGCCCTGGTGACCACTGACCGACGGGTGCCCGGCCTTCCAAGCACTGATCACGGGCTCGACCAACACCCACTGCTCGTCGGAGACATCACTCGAGTACGGCTTGCGATCACCCATCTCGCCACCCAAGCGAATCCCGAACGCTTGACCGGCCATGATGCCCCAACATCACCCCATCGAGCGATGACAACCCGGACATAAATTCACGTACCGCACTCTCATACGGGTAGTCGACGGAGAACAGGACGCGGTCGGTGCCGATTTCGCCGATGGTGTCGTACAAGGTGCGGGTGTGGAAATGCCCGCTGGTGGTCAGCACGAAGAGTACTCGCTGACCCGCCGCTTGGCCGCGCCCAGGCCGGCGCCCTCCCGCTGCTTGTGCAGCCGGTGTTCCAGCCGGGGCAGCAGGAAGGGCAGACCCTCGCCGAGGTGGCCCAGCACGATCTGGATGTCCGGGTAGGTGTCGAAGAGCCCGGACAGCATGAGCCGCACCGCGTGCGTTGCGGTCTCGTGCCCGAACCCCCAGGCCGAACCCACCAGGGATTCGTATCCCTGGTACGGGCGTTGCACCGCGGGCAGCGGCTCGCGCGGATGCAGGTACACCGGGACAGCGAGGTGGGCGACCTTGTCCCAGAGGAAGCGCCCGGTCGTGGTGCTTCGTCCTGTGGGTCGAGCTTGGTGAAGTTGACATCGAGGTGCGGCTCGTACGCCTCCGGGGCCAGGTCGAGCTCGTGGGTGGAGTATTCGCCGAACCGCATGATCTTCTCGGTCAGGTCGGGCGAGACCTCCGCCAGATCCTCTGGGTCGACCTCGGCCTGCAGTTCGCGGACCGCGTAGGAGCGCAATGGGCTCGTGTGCCCTGGTGGCCCGCGTATGCATCACTGGAGAAGAGCCCGCTGTCACGCTCCGCCCTCAAAACCGCGAGCTTGCGGTTTCCCCTCGTCTGGGATGCAACGCGCGGCGAGCGTGACACCTGCGATGACACCCCGGAAGGTAGTGTGATAATGGACGCGCGGCTGACAAGCGAGATCCCTACGGCGCTCGGCATCGCGAGCAACTGAGTACCCGCAGGCAGCAGGAACCACGAGATCGTCGCCGGCTCTCGCACGTCTACAACGGCCCGACGATGCTGACCGGGCGCTGGTGGCCGCGCTGGGCGAGCTCGAAGCCGATCCTGTCGGTACCTCGCCGGGAAGGTTCGGGTTCGATGAACCGGAGCTCGCTCTCCACCAGGCGGAAGCCGATCTCGTTCTCGGACGTCATCAACAGGCCCGTACCCGTGCCGAAGCGTCCGCAGCAGCGTGCCCGAACGGTACGGGCGGCTGGGCGGCTGGGCGGCTGCCACCCTCGTCCTCGCACAGAGCGAAGCTCTCGGCCAGCCCCAGTACGCCGTCCAACGCGCCCTTCACGTTTTCGACCACGTCCCCGCTGCCCGGCTCCGCTCCACAACCCGCACCCGCCTCCACAAACTTGCCACAGCGCTCCCCGCCGGACACGCAGCCGACCTCACCGAACGGCTCGGTACTCTCCCCGTAGCCATCGACCACCACGGACACGCCCTCTGAGTCCCTCAGCGACGTTCAGCTCGGCATATCCGCTTTGTGCCCATCCGCGTGTTCGGCAAGAGCGTCGAGCGCGCCGGCGGTGAGCTCTCGATGACGACGGCAACGACGAGTGAGCCCGGCTCAGCGCTCCAGGTCGCCAGGCATGGTGCTCAGCCCGGCACGAGCCGACGGAAGCGGCGGAGTGGCAGTCATCCGACGGGCCAAGCCAACGAGGTGCTGACGCAGGTCAGTATGCTCGTCGGCCGTGGAGCCGAGGATCAGTCGGGTGATCTGGGGAAAAGCGGAGGGCAGTACAGCAATCCCGATGAGAGCCAAAAGGGTGCCTGCAGCGCGATCGTCCGGCTTCGTACCCAGCGCTGCGGCCAGTGTCTCCACCATTTCCTGGTAACGGATCGACCGCTGCCGCTCGGCTGGCAGGCAGTCTCCGTCGTATTGCAGGGCTTCCCACATCATCAGGCGAAGCAGTTGAGGATTGCGCTGGTGGAGGTCGTAGATCCGGCCGACAAAGTCGGCCAGATCCCCGGAAGGTGGTCCCAGCAGAACGGCGTGCTCGTTGAGGGCCTCGGAGACGACAGCGGCGAAGAGGTTCTCCTTGCTGCCGAAGTAGCCGTAGATACGTTCCTTGCTGACGTCCGCCCGCTCCGCGATTCGGCTGACGCGCGCGCCTGCCATGCCGTGGGCGGCGAATTCCTCACGGCCTGCGGCCAGCAGACGGTCACGGGTTCCTACTAGTTGATCACTTCTCGACATGGCGCAACTCTACATATCCAACCAGACGGTTGGTTGGATATGTTGTGGATCACAGCGGCACCCGATTGTCCGCCTCAGCCGCTGACCGCTGCGCGCGGCCGGTTGGAGGACAGCCAGCGGCGGCCATCTGATGCGCTAGGAGACGAGGAAGTCATGGCAGACGCAGGTGTGTGGGTTACCGGCCTTGGGGCGACCACACCGCTGGCCGGCGACGTTGCAACGACGTGGTCCGCGATGTTGGCCGGAAAAAACGGAGTCGCCGTACTTGATGACCCGTGGGCTTCTGCATTGCCGGTCCGCCTGGCGGCTCGCATGCGAGTGGACCCTGCAGCAGCCATGCGACGAACAGAGGCCCGCCGGATGGACCGGTGCGAACAGGCAGCGGTCGTGAGCGCCCGTGAAGCTTGGGCCGATGCGGGACGTCCCGACGTCGATCCGGAGCGGCTGGCTGTCGTCATCGGCACCGGTGTTGGAGGTGTGCTGTCCTTGCTTGAGCAGGACGATATTTTGGAGGTATCCGGGCCGCGCAAGGTCTCTCCCCACACCGTGCCGATGTTGATGGCCAACGGCCCGGCTGCCTGGGTAAGCATTGATCTGGGAGCTCGGGGCGGAGCACACACCCCTGTCAGCGCGTGTGCATCCGGGGCAGAGGCCATCGCCCTGGGCCTGGACCTGATCCGTCTCGGCCGTGCTGACGTGGTCGTAGCCGGAGGAACCGAGGCATGTGTGCACGGACTGCCCTTGGCCGGCTTCGCGCAGATGATGGCCCTCGCCACGACGAACAACGAACCCGATAGTGCGTCCCGTCCCTTCGACTCGGAACGCAATGGCTTTGTGCTCGGTGAGGGTGCTGCCGTCCTGGTGCTGGAGCGCAGGGATTTCGCCCGCGACCGCGGCGCGCGTGCCCACGGCACACTCGTTGGCGCCGGAGTCACGTCCAGCGCCCAGCACATCACGGCTTCCGACACCGCCGGGCAGGTGCGGACCATCCGCATGGCGTTGGCAGCGGGCGGCTTGGCACCCGAGGACATCGGCCTGGTCCACGCACACGCCACCTCCACTCCGCAGGGAGACCTCGCGGAGGCAAACGCCGTGGAAGAGGCCGTCGGAACGCACCCAGTCGTCACCGCTACCAAGTCAATGACCGGACACCTCCTGGGAGCGTCCGGAGCCTTGGGCGCGATCGCCACCCTCCTCGCTCTGCGGGACGGGATCGCACCGGCCACCAGAAACCTCGACAAGATCGATCCCGCGATTAACCTCGACGTTGTCTCCGATCGCCCCCGTCAAGGAGCTTGGACCGCGGGAATGGCCAATTCCTTCGGCTTCGGTGGCCATAACGTCTCCTTGGCCTTCACCACGGTCCGCTGATCAAAATCTCCTTTGCCTGCAAAGGCCACTGATTCAGCAATCATCGCCGCCCGAGTGTCGGCAAACGATGGCGAGCTCAAGCGGTCAGCGCATCACCGCCCTCGGCGTTCCATCCCGCAGTACGCCATTTCCGGCACCCGGTGGCCGGTGGTCTGCGGCTGCGGTACGTCAAGCTCGCCGCCGTCGACGAGCCGGGCCACCATCTGCTGGCCTACCTTTCCGACGACTGGGCGACGGAGGAGGCCCTGAGGGTGCTCGTCGAATGACCCGGTGCCCCTTCGTGCGGGCGGGCGCGCAGGCAGCGGTGCGGCCCGACCGCGCCGGTGGGCTGCTGTCGGGCCGCCACCCTCACCGCCACCGGCGCACCGCCAGGGCCCCTCCGCATTCCGCCTCGAATACCTTGAGCCCTATGTCGAGGCGGCCCGCACGTGGCTGCACGACGAGGCCGAGGTCGTCGACACCACGCACCTCACACCCGCCCAGACCGCCCTGCAGATCGCAGAGGCCGTCAAGGGCTGAGGCTTGATCCTCCCGCCACGCATTACCCGACATGCAGGAAGGTGGGCGGCTTGGCTGGTTGGCTGACAGCGGAGGACGCGCCGTTGACGGCGGCGAGGACGATCAGAAGGTTCATTGGCACGTTGCCGTGCAGAAATAGGGTGAGGTTCCCCCGACCTGCGGGAGGTGCTGATCAGCTGGTCAGTGCGGGTTGACGGGGCTTCAGGTTCGTTCGTTCGGTGGTTGCCTGGTTGGCGTAGTGCTTCTCCTCGAACTCGACGGGGCTGAGGTAGCCGAGTGCCGATGAACGCCGCCATTCCGACACGTGGCTCGGACGGTAGCCGTGCCTTGCCGTGCAACCCAGGCTGATAGTGAGTGATAGGCACGAAGTCTTGGAGGACCGACCGATGGCACACACTCAAAGTTCGCTGTCAACGGACATCAAGCGCCAACAGATCCGCACCTACAACCGGCTCGCCCTGCGCCCCACGATCGGGGCGGCCGGGCTGCGGCAGGACCTGATCCGGGTGTCCTGCCTGATCAGCACCCACCCGCACTGGGCGAAGCACGGCTGGAGCATGGCGGGCCGGGTCGAATTGTCCCGGGCGGCCCAGAGCGGGCCGGACGGAGTACGGGAGCTGGTCGTGCGCTGGACCGGCGAGGAGTTCTCCGTCACCGAGCCCGGGACACGACCCTGAGCGCGCAGGAGGCCTGCCTGGAGAACCGGCGGTCCCTGTCGGCGCGAGCGGATCGCGCGGGATGAGTACGCCGTGTCCGCCAGGACCACGTCCGGCCTGGCGCGCAACGGCGATCTCCCGGTTCTTCTCCCTATTGCCGAAGCAGGCCATGGCCTGGAGCCGGACCAGCTCCCCCGCAACCCTCTCGGCATCCGTCCATCCCCCACCCTGCGAATATCTCACCGCACCAGGACTACCGAAGCCATCTGCACGCTGTCCGAGGTATAGCCCGACATCGCCCGATGAGGTTCAGTAGTCGGCCAGTGGCCTCATGGTGGTGAGGGCCGCCTCGACCACTGACTCGACTCGGGCACGTTGCTGCGCGGGAGTGGCCAGGGCGTCGGGCCGCAGGGTGTAGACCGTCCGGAGGCGGTGTTCGGTGCTCGCGAAGACGCCGCTGGTCCAGCCGCCGCTGGAACCGGTCTTGCCCCAGACCTTGGTGCCGTTCAGTTCGATTCTCATCAGGCCGCCGGCACTGAAGCATGCCGCGGACGTGGGGCAGCTGGTGTTCTCGCGGGCGCTGGATACCGCAGGTACCTCGAAGAGGTGCTTCTGCTGTGCCGGCGGGAGGATTCGTCCGTCCAGCAGGGCCTTCAGGAACGCGTCGAGATCGGCCGCGGTGGACGACAGCCCGCCTTCCGCCCAGGCCCAGGCGATCGTCGGGTCCTCGGAGAGCCCGGTGTGGCGGAGGGCCAGTGGCCACAGGATCCGCCGGTCGAGCTCATGGACGAAGGGCCAGCCGGTCACCTCTTCCACGAGCAGCCCGGCAACGAAGCTGTTCAGCCCGTTGTACTGCTGGGCGTCTCCGGGGGCCGGGATATGGCCCGGGCGGGCCGAGGCGTCCGCTTCGAAGGAGGCAGCCACCACTCCGTGCGGATCGAGCGGAACCTGGACCGGTCGGGGCAGGTCGCTGGTGTGGTCCAGGAGTTGGCGTACGGTCACGTCGCCGTAGGCGGCGGGGATCAGTCCGGGCAGGTGGGGGCGGACGTGCTCATCGATGCCGATCCTGCGCTCGGCGACCAGCTGCAGCACCACGGCGTCGGTGAAGATCTTGGTCACGCTGCCCACCGGGAACCGGGCGTCCGTCGCCACTGGTCCGGCCGTCCCCGTGAACGGGGTGCGCATGCCCCGGCCGGCAACGCGTACGAGAGCCGCGTCCGTCACTCCGTCGGGGAGGGTGGACAGCAGCGTTCTCACGGCAGCAGGGTCGCGGGTGCCGGTCGAGTTGGGGGAGGAGTTGTGGGCCGTGACCGCGCGAGGCATGGCCGTGGCCGCGGGCGCAGCCGCCAGACCGGACGTGAGTGCGGCCAGAGCCACGGTGGTGACGGCGCGACGACGGAGGGCGCGGGGACGTGTGGTCATCGACAGCTCCAGGGGCGGCGAAGGCGACTCGGATCGGCGCGGTGTTCGCGCTGGACCAACTCTCCACCCGACAGCCCCCGGTGATCGTCGGTGACCACCCTGAGCCACCCCGGAGCCACCCCCGATCTGCCCTAGGGGTTACGCCCGCGTAGGCCCGGTCAGTCGAACGCGCGCAGCGCCAGCCGCACAACTCCCATGGTCCCTCGCCCGACCCACCCGAGCAGCCCTGTCTCCACGGCCAGCTCGGCGGCATCCCCGGCCGCTTCCGCCTGGTCCGGCCCGGAACGGCACTGGGAACAGGAACGAGGCCAACGACGCTTCCGCACGCCACACTTCTTGCACACCGCCATTACCCCATTCTCCCTCCTCGCCCCCGAACCGCCCGATCCGCACAGCCAGATGACTCCAAACCACGCACCCAGAGCCGGAACGGCGTCAAGCCAGTCCGGCAGCCGTTCGCCCTGGCGGCCGGTGAGCAGGGCAGCGAAGGACCGGACATGGCCGGTCAGAGCGTCGAGCTAGGGGCAGTGACTCCGGACGGCCTTGAGCTGGAGTTGCTCGGCTTCGGTAAAGGTGTCCGGGTGCCGGAGAATCCACCCCGCGACGGCCCGGGGCGAGGGCGGCCGGGCGATCACCGGCCGCGGTAAGGTGCGCTTGTCGTGCAAGTAGGCGCGAACGCGCTGTTAGCTGCCCTTGTAACCGAGCGGCACAACCGCGTACTCGCCGTCCTGCTCCTCGACATCCCCGCCGTCCGCGCACTCGCCACCACCCTCGCCCTCAAACACATCGCAGGACACGCACGCCCTCCACGTAGGAGGCTGGATGCCGGGACGTCTGGGCGCGGGCCCGAGTCACGGACGATGCGGCCCGTGACTGCGCGGCCGCGAAGTCGAGCCGGCCGTTCCGCCAGATCACGGCCTCGCCGTCCAGGGCCGTGCCTGGCCTGCAGGCCCACGCCACTGCAGAGGCGTGGTGGGCGCTGTTATCTCGCCCGCAGGTTGAGGAGCTGTTCAGAGCTGTTGTCAACGCAGCGTGGAGGCGCGAACAGGTTCGGGTTCGGATTCCCGAGGGCGGCGGCGTCGCGGCGAACTTCGCCTACGGGATTCCGGTGCATGCCTTCAACCGACTGTACGGAATCGTGCGTCCCTGCCCGGAGTTGCTTTCCCTCTCCCCCCAGCTGATCTATCAGCAGGTCTTCGCCCGTGACGCGGAGGAGGCCCGGGCTTTGGAGGCGGGCGGCCTGCGTGTCACGCACATCGCCCACTTCGACCTTGGCGGCCACGAGCCATGCCTGTCCTCCCGGGCCCAGTAAGAAGTCATCTCATTTGGCGAGTCTGCGGTAGCAGATGAGGGTGCAGGCGATGCTGGTGAACGCCAGGAAGTGCTCGGCCTTGCGTTCGTAGCGGCGGTGGAGTCGGCGGCAGCCGGCGAGCCAGGCCATGGTGCGTTCGATGGGCCACCGGTGCCGTCCGAGCCGCTGGGAAGTCTCGATGCCCTTGCGGGCGATCCGGTGCCGGATTCCGCGTCGCGAGAGCCATTGCCGAAGGTGGCGGTAGTCGTAGCCCTTGTCGGCGTGGAGCTTGCAGGGTCGGCGCCGGCGAGGGCCTCTGCGGGAGCGGATCGGAGGTATGCCCTTCACAAGTGGGATCAGGGCCTGGCTGTCGTGGACGTTGGCGCCGGAGGGGGCCTCCCCCTGAGTGGTGGACACGCTGATACTGGATCTGCTTGATCCGGAGGAAGCGAGAAGACCGCCGATGGCGATGAAGGACTACTCGGACGAGTTCAAGGCCGATACCGTGGCCCTGTACGAGTCCACACCCGGGGCGATCTACAAGAGCATCGCTGCTGACCTGGGCGTGAACCGGGCGACCCTGCGTGAGTGGGTGCTGCGGGACCGCGAACGCCGTGGCATCACCGCGGCAATTGCGAAGCCGGGCGCCCGGCCTCGGGAGGCGGTGCCGTCCGCTGATCCGGACGAGCGGGTGCGGCAGTTGGAGGCCCGGGTGGCCGAGCTCGAGGCAAGTGAGCGCAAGCTCGCCACCGAGCGGGACATCCTCCGCAAGGCGGCCAAGTATTTCGCCGGAGAGACGAACTGGTGAGGAGCCGCTTCCAGTTCGTTGACGACCATCGGAACACCTACGAGGTGAAGCGGCTCTGCCAAGTCCTGGACGTGAACCGGTCCAGCTACTACAAGTGGCTCGCCGGAGCCGAGGCCCGGGCCACCCGGCAGCGGGAGGACCGGATCCTGGCCGAGGAGATCCGCGAGGTCCACGGCGAGTCCGGCGGCGCTTACGGATCCCCGCGAGTGACAGCCGAGCTCCGCGAGAAAGGGCGGCAGGTCAATGAGAAGCGGATCGCCCGGATCATGCGGACGTTCTCCATCACCGGCATCCGCCTGCGCAGACGCGTGCGCACCACCGTCCCGGACCCGGCAGCCTCACCGGTCCCGGACCTGTTCCAGCGGGACTTCACCGCTACCGAGCCGGGGCGCAAATACATGGGCGACATCACGTATCTCCCGCTCGCAGGCGGGGAGTTCCTCTATCTCGCGACCGTGCTGGACTGCTTCAGCCGCAAGGTCGTCGGCTGGTCCATCGCCGACCACATGCGCACCGGCCTGGTCGCCGACGCACTGCGGATGGCAGCCTCGACCCGTGGCCGCCTGGACGGCGCCGTGTTCCACTCCGACCACGGAGCGCAATACGGATCCCGGGCCTTCGCCGGCCTCTGCGACCAACTCGGGGTCACACGGTCGATGGGCGCGGTCGGCACCAGCGCCGACAACGCGGCCTGCGAAAGCTTCCACGCCTCCCTGAACCCGGATCCACCGGCTCGATGCCTGTGGATAGCCTCTCCGGAAACGAGGAAGTGCCCTGTGACCTGCGATGATGGGAGTTCTTCACGCTTCCAGCACGCACAACCACGAGGGCACTTCCGAGATGCAATCTTCCCATGCCGCAGCGAGGGTCTCCGCACGGTTTGATGATCCGAATCTGGTCGGCTACGGCGGGCTGGCCCCGGTGGTGCGGCTGGCCGAGCGGTGCGGACTGCCCGCACTCGTCGACGAGCACGTCCGGCTGCCGGCCTCGACGGACGGCACCGGGGCCTTCCCCGCGGCGAAGCTGATGTCGCTGGTCGGCGGCATGGTCGCCGGGGCGGACAGCATCGATGACATGGACCGGCTGCGGCACGGTGGGCTGCCGCGGCTGTTCAGCGGGGTGCGGGCGCCGTCCACGCTGGGCTCGTACCTGCGCTCCTTCAGCCACGGACACGTGAAGCAACTGCACGCGGTGGCCCGCCGGTTCCTACCCGAACTGGCCGCGCACACCCCGCTGCTGCCCGGCGCCGACCAAGTGGCCTACGTGGACATCGACGACACGATCCGTCGCACCTACGGCTACGCCAAGCAGGGCGCCGGCTACGGATACAGCAAGGTCAAGGGCTTGAACGCGCTGATCGGGATCGTCTCCACCCCGCTGGCCGCTCCGGTGATCGTCGCCACCCGCCTGCGCAAGGGACCGTCCAACTCCGCCCGAGGTGCGGCCGCGTTCGTCGCCGAATCGATCCGCACCGCAAGAGCGTGCGGCGCGAACGGGCTGCTGGTCGTGCGGGCCGACTCCGCGTTCTACGGCGCCAATATCGTGAACGCCTGCCGGGCCCTGGGCGTCCGGTTCTCGGTCACCGTGCGGATGAACGCCTCGGTCAAGGCCGCGATCGCGGGCATCGACGAAGCCGCGTGGAAGGCGATCAAGTACCCCAAGGCCGTGTGGGACGAGGAGGGGCAGTGCTGGATCTCGGACGCCGAGATAGCCGAGACCACCTACACCGCCTTCACCTCCAAGCCGAAGAAGCAGCAGGCCACCGCCCGTCTGATCGTGCGCCGCGTCAAACGGCTCAACCCGGCAGCGGTGCCCGAGGGACAGGGCGCACTCTTCGATACCTGGCGCTACCACGCCGCGTTCACCGACTCTCCGCTCTCCCTGTCCGATGCCGAACGTGAGCACAGGCGGCACGCTGTCGTGGAACAGGTGATCGCGGACTTGAAGAACGGCCCGTTCGCCCACGCCCCCTCCGGGCACTTCCAGGCGAACGCCGCCTGGCTCGCGCTGGCCGCTCTCGCGCACAATCTGACCCGCGCCGCCGGCGCCCTGGCGTCCGCCTTCCACGCCAAGGCCACCACCGCAACGATCCGCGACCACCTGATCAACGTGCCCGCCCGCCCGGCCCGCTCCGCCCGGCGCCTCACCCTCCACCTGCCCGAACACTGGCCCTGGGCCGACGACTTCACCCAGCTCTTCGACCTCGTGCACGCGCCACCACCCACAGCCTGAGAAGCCCTGACCACCCCGCCCGCAAGGGCCCGAGACCGCCGAACACGTGGAAGAGCTGGACAGACCAGCGGATACTCCCTGCCCGAACAGCCAGATCATCTCGCCAACCGCCAAGACAACCCCGAAACGATCACTCCGGAATCAAGCCGGTGGATCCGGGCTGAAACGCGAGACCCTCCAAGGCGCCCACGACTACGGCGACTCCGATACCTGCCGCAGGACCGTCTTCGCCTGGCTGACCCGCTACAACACCCGCCGCCGGCACTCCGCCAACGGCCACCTCAGCCCCAACGAATACGAACACCACACCGCTAAACTCACGCTCGCCGCGTGATCAATAACCGCGTGCCCACCTTCACGGGGGAAGGCCCGTGCTCAGCCAAGTACGGATGAACGTGCTCAGCTCGGACCTGTCTGCCGGCCGTATTGCCGGGCCTGATGCGAGGACGGGCGCCGTTCTGTCGGTCCGTGGCGGCAGGATGCTTCCAGCACCAATGGGACACGGCAGATGGGGGCGGTCATGCCAGCAACGGCGCTGGACAAGTTGAGAGATCGGCTTGGCAAGCCGGAGTGGTGGGGCCAGGCGCGGCCGGAGTTGTGGCAAGCGTCGGAGGCCTACCTGGGCCTGGCCCTGCCGACCGATTACAAGGCGTTTCTGGACCTCTTCGGGCCCGGCGCCGTAGACGGATACGTGTGGTTGGACCGGCCGATGGACGGCAGCCACGAGGAGGCGGAACGGCTCTGGCACCAGGGGTGGCAGGGAATGAACGACCCCGAACTGTACCCGTGGCCGTTCCATCCCGAGGAGGGCGGTCTGATCAACTGGGGGCACGACGAGCAGGGCAACACGTACTACTTCCTCGCCGTGGAACCGGACCCGGACGACTGGCGCGTCATCGTCCGGAGCGAGATCGGAGAGTGGTTCGAGACCGCCGGCACCTTCACCGAGTTCCTGCTGCGGTGCTTCGAGCGGGTGGACCGCCCGCCATTCATGGCCCGCGGCTGGCCCGGGAAGGAAGCCCGGTATCACCGGAGTACGGCGGGCAACCAGCCCAGCGGAGCAGAGGCGCGCTGACGAGCGGCGCCAGCGCGCGCCAGAGAGCCCACCAGCGGCACCTGCGCCACCCCCGGACAGGCCCCCAGAACCGAGCACGTTCACTCGTACCTGGCTGGGCACATTCATGTGCACGCCGACATGGGATCGCTCGCGCCTGCCCGGAGCGGGCTGGTGCGAGTTGTCGCGGCGCGTTGTTCACCGAGTGCACGGGCGAGTTACTCGCGAAGTTGCTGGTTCTCCTCGGTGAGGCGCCGGATGCGGGCGTTGGCAGCTTCGAGGCGTCGCCGCAAGGAAGCGTCGGAGGTGCGCTGACGTCCAGGAACCGGGGAACTGAGGTCGCGGCGGTGCGCTGCCCGCAGCCGCTCGATCTCCTCTCGCAGGTCCGGCTGGGCATAGAGCCAGGACCGGGACAATGCGGCCCGCTTCGCGACGGTCTCGAAGGTCACCGGCTCGCCCGCCAGGTCGAGGGAGCGGAGGGCCTGGACGGCCTTGGCGCGGGTGTACTCGCTGCGGCGACGGGCGGCGTCGACGATGTGCTGGCTGTTGTCAGCTCGCATCGGCAGTCACCTCCGGCCCTCCGAGGTCGTCGTCCAGGCTGGTGATGATCTTCTCCAGATTGATGAGGACCTGGCGGTTCATTTCGATCACGCGGGCTTGGCCGCGGGCCTCGGCGGCGGAGACGATCTGCAGTAGCTGCTGCTTCTGCTCGCGGTGCTGCGGCAGGAACTCGGGGGTCGTGACGAACCTCGGACACGTCAGGCACGCGTTGGCATGCGGACAGGTCCCTTGCACCGGCAGGCCGCAGTAGTCGTTGGGCAGGGACTGGGTCACGCGCCCGAGCCGCTGCTTGGCCCAGGTGGCCTCGGTCAGAGCGCCGTCGGGATCGGCGGTGACGCTCTCGCCCTTGATGTTGACCTTGCGGGCCTTCTCCCAGCGCCGGAACCGTGGAGTCGTGCAGCCGAGCATAGTGGGCAGTCATCTTGCCGGAAGAGTGATCGAGAAAAACGCGTACGACTTCCTGCGGGACGTCCCGGTTGATCAGCCTGGTTCCAAAAGTGTGGCGCCATTGGTGGGGCGTCAGATGGACCGGTTGGCCGTGTTCGTCCTGGACGTCGCATCTCTCAAGCCAGCGGTCGAGCTGTCCGCGGTAGGAGTGCGTGGTCAGTGGCCGAGTGCCGTCGGGGTGCATCCGGGGCGCCGGGAACAGCCACTGGCGGCCGCCGGGCCAGCGCTCAAGGACGCGCTGTTGCTGGGCGGCGATCTCGCCCTTGACCTCCTCGTCGATGGGGACCAAGGCTTCGCGTTTCATCCTCCGGTTGAGGTAGCGCAGGTAGGCGGCGCCATCGGCGTCCCGGATGATGCAGTCGTAGGCCAGGTGGCAGGCGTCGCCGACCCGCAACCCGCAGCGCATGAGGATCAAGGTCAGGACCCGGCCGTCGGGGGTGTGCCAGCGGTCGAGGTTGGCGGGCTGTTCGACCTGGGCCCTCACGTGCTCGGCCAGAGCCCGGGGCAGCCGCTTGTCGGGGCGGGGGAAGTCGTCGGGGTAGAAGGTCGCGTTCCCCGGGAGGCCCTGGTCCCAGCCGTGGCGGCGCACGGCGTGGAAGAAGGCGTTCAGCGAGCTGATGTCCCGGCTGCGGGAATGCGTTGAGCGCGGGTCGAGGGCCAGGTCGGCGAGGTAGCGTTCCAGCACGGCCCGGTCCACGCGGGCCGGCTCGTCGGCGGCGACGCGAGGGTCGGCCAGGAAGCCGGAGAACCGGTTGAGGGCCAGGATGTCGATGACGGCCTGGTTGACGCTGCGGCCGACGCTCAGCCGCCACCGCACGAACCGTTTGGCCAGCTCGCGTAGCCACGGCTGGAGGATGCGGTCGAACCGCAGCCGGGCCCGGGTGCCCTCGATGCCGAGTCGGCGCAGTTCCCACACGTCACGCGGGAACTCGCTCTCCCAGCCGCTGCCGTGGGCGAGGTCCTCCAGGTGTGTGTACGCGTAGCGCAGGAAGGCCAGCTGCCCGTTCGGGCTGTGGCTGGAGCCCCGCCCGGTGGCGTAGTACTCGCTCCACCGCTCCATCGGCCACTCCAGCAACGACGCGGTGCCGCTGGCGGCGACCAGCCGGATCGCCGGGGCGACGGCCGAGCTTTGGGTGTTGACCTGCCGCTCGTCGTGACGGCGCTGGAGGGCGTATTGCAGCTCCAGCCTCAGCTGCCGTGTCCCACCAAGCGGCCGGAAGTCGAACCGGTCGTCCCCGGCGGCCTCGCAGCGGCGCACGAACTCCTCGGTCTCGGGCCTGCCGACGGCCTGCCACCGGGAGGTGTCGTTGTGGCAGAACGCTGACTTCCCCTGGGCCCACAAGGTGCAGAACGAGTCGGCAGACCCGCTGGCCGCTGTCCTCGACAGTCGGCAGGCCGGCCACGCACGTTCTCTTATCGGGCTGGCCCGCTCGCTCCCAGAAGCCGTGGTGGCGCACACACAGGCCCTGCCGGGCCGCCCCGAAGCGGCATCCGGTGACGGCGCACGCCGTCAGTTCCGACCGCCCGATCGGATCGGGCCCGGGATCAGCGATGAAGGCTTCACGTCCGGTTTCCCTCGCCGCTGCCAGCGGTAGTAATGGCCCCGGCAGAGCTGGCGGGTGCGGGGCCGGCGCGGGCATCCAGGAACCCGGCACGAGCCCAGCCCGGAGATCAGTTCACCGGGCGCGGGGATGAACACGTCCACGCGGAACTCCGGCCGGACGGCGGCCATCAGCTTGCCGAGCAGGCCGGCGCCGTGGGCCGGAGCGGCAGACGTCGCGTTCACCAGCGCACCTCCCGGCCGGTCAGGAATCCCGTGGCCTCCAGGGCTCGACGGGCGCCCTCCACGGACGAATGACCGTAAATGTCGTGCGTGGTGGCGATCGAGGAATGTCCGAGCAACGTGCTGACCACTTCGATCGGCACTCCCTGCCGCAGCAGCAGGGTGGCCCGGGTGTGCCGGAACCAGTGGGGATCGAAGTCGAACCCGACCTCGCGCCGCAGCCGCAGCACCAGGTCGTAGACGGACGCGTAGGTCAGCGGATGACCGTAGGAGCCGCCCCACAGGTTGACGAGCATGTAGTCGCTGTCCAGGTCGTCGTACTCACCGTGCAGGTAATCGGCGTAGAGCCGCACGATCTCGGGACCGATGGGAACGGTGCGGGGAGAGGCGGACTTGGCCCGTGCCCGGTTGTCGTTGACGCGCGGCGTCACGGTCAACTCGCCTTCTGCCACGGCCAGATCCTCGTGCCGCAGATCCAGGGCCTCGCCGATCCGGATACCCGTCTCCCACAGCCGCGCGAACAGGAACCGGTCCCGCAACCGGGTGCAGGCGTCCAGGATCGCCTGGGCCTGGGTGGCGGTCAGGAGCGTCGGATGCGTGCGGGGCGTCTTCAGCTTGATCGTGCGGCAGCGCTCGGTCTGGCCGCCGGCCAGGTGATACAGGAACGGCTTCCAGCCCGTGCGCCGGGCCCGGACCGGCTGCAGTTCGGTGACGAGATCGCCGAGATCCACACCGTGACGTGCGTGGAAGACGTACAGGCCGCTGACCGCGGACAGCTTCCGGTTGACCGTGGTCACCCCGCAGTGATGCTCCGCTGAGGGCAGCAATGTGACACCGCCGTCGCGGCCCGTGGGAGGCAGCCGGAGCCAGGCGACGAACTCGCCCAGGTCCTCCAGCCGGACCTCGCGCCAGTCCAGGCCGCGTCGGCGGAGGAAGACGAACCAGTCCTTCAGATCGTGGGCGTATGCCCTGATCGTGTTCGGTGACCGCTCGACCGCCGTCAGGTAGGACAGGTACCGCTCGATCGGCTCGACTATGCCGCCCTCATCGCCGAGGACCGTCCACGACTCAAGCGGCGAGTCGGGCATCAGCGCCCGTTGCACCAGCATCAAACCTCCTGGAGAACTGCGTGATGGACGGCGGTAGATAATTACCTCCGCCACACAGATCTCCGCCCGCCCCAGGCTCGTGCTGCGCGTCATGGACACACTGCTGAGGACTCAAGAGAACCTGGATAGACTTCGGGTCGACCCCGTCCTCGATGTTGTGCGTGCCGTATGTGTGCCTTGTGTCCGCAGAGGCCGTGCGCGGATAGATCCGTGTGGCCATTGAGCGGGACGGTTACGGCGGCCGGTTTTGCTTCGATGGTGGCAGGCGGTGTTGTGATTCCCGAACAGCCGCCGTGAGGCAGATCACAAGCCGTCGCCACTTCCAGTCGCCCGCGGAAGGCCTGCGGAGATCCCGATGTCGGTGGTGTGCGGCAGGATGGTCGCCATGGGAACGAAACTTGAGACTGTGGCGATCACGGGTGCCGCCGGGCGGATCGGATCGGTGGTGCGGGTCGGCTTGCGTGATGAGGTAGCGCGGTTGGTGCTCATCGATCGTGTTGGGCTCACAGCGCAGGCGCCGACGGAGGACGTTCACCAGCTGGATCTGCGTGATGCTGAAGCGGTGACAGCAGCCCTGAAGGACGTGGACGCGGTGGTGCATCTGGGTGGGGTCCCTGATGAGGCGCCATTGCCGGATCTGCTGGACGGGAATGTCCGAGGGACGCACAACGTGCTGGAGGGCGCGCGTCGGCAGGGGGTGCGGCGGGTCGTGCTGGCCAGCAGTAATCGTGTGAGCGGCTTCTATCCTGTCGCGGAGACCGTGACACCCGAGATGCCCGCGCGTCCGGACGGCCTTTATGGGGTCAGCAAGGTTGCAGTGGAAGCGCTCGGGCGCCTGTATGCGGACAAGTTCGGCCTGTCGGTGGTGTGCCTGCGGATCGGGAGCTTCGAGGACGCACCGAGCGAGCGACGGCATCTGTCCACGTGGTTGAGCCCCCGCGACGGCATCGGCTTCGTCCGGACGGCTCTCACCGCTCCGGACGTGCGCTTCGAGACCGTCTATGCGGTCTCCGCCAACACCCGCCGTTTCTGGGATACCGATGCCGGGGCGGATTTGGGATACGTGCCCGTGGACGATGCCGAAGCCTTCGCTTCGCTTCTTCCGAAAGGCGGAGACCCGGCCGAGAACGACCCGCAGGGCGGCGAGTATGCCAGCGCGGAATACACCCT
Organism: Streptomyces sp. NBC_01241; assembly: GCF_041435435.1. Classification (NCBI taxonomy): domain Bacteria; kingdom Bacillati; phylum Actinomycetota; class Actinomycetes; order Kitasatosporales; family Streptomycetaceae; genus Streptomyces; species Streptomyces sp. NBC_01241. The sequence goes on from NZ_CP108494.1 coordinate 302,594, forward strand.
CCGACACATGTGAAGACCGGCTCAGCCGCTGTGGGCTGGGCATGTCAGCTGCAGGATCCGATTGTGGTTGTTCGGGCTGCTGGGAGGCGGGTCGCGCGGTTGGCCGCAGCGGCTGTTCCGCGGAGATGGACGATCTCTTCGTGCTGCGCGGCCAGCCAGGCGAGGACCTGGGTGCGGAAGTCGGAGAGTTCATCGACAGTGCTCTCCGACTGGGCGAGCCGTTCCTTGAGCTTGGCGTTCACCGCCTTGAGGCGGACGATCCGGGCTTCCCGCGGGTCGGGAATCTTGCCGGCCTCTCGCATGGCCTGTAGGCGTCGTTCGAACTCGACGCGGAGGTGAGCGTAGGGGCGGGGGCCGTAGAAGGCGGTGCGGTCGACGGAGGCTTCGTGGGCGAGGGTCTTGATGTCGCACTTTCCGCCGGGTGGGATCTCGCCTCGGAGGAGTCGGTCCATGGCGGCTCGGATGCGGTTCTCGTTCTCGGTCCGCTGGGCTGCGGAGATTCTCATGCGGATGCCTCGTTCATCGTGCTGGCGGCGTCGATTTCGGCGACGACGCGCAGGGCCCGGTCGTGGTCGGCTTGGAGCCGGGTTCGTTCTGTCTTGCGTGTCGCGCCGAGCTGCCCGATGAACGTCTCGGTGCGTTCGGCGTGCTCGGCCCAGACAGGGCGGTGGCAGGGGTCGTGGGTGGTCTGCGGGCAGCGAGCCGGGTCACACATCCCGATCAGCGGCCGATCCGCGGTGGGGGTGCCCGCGAGTTTGAGGCAGAGCGCCCTGGAGGGGTCGGTGAACCAGCAGCAGTTCGCCGGTCCGAGGTGCAAGACCTTGGCGCGCTTGGTCAGCAGGTTGAGGATGTCACGGTCGTTGCGCTGGACTTTTGGGGCCGCGGCCGAGGCTGCATCGAGCTGGGCGTCGATGCCGACGGAGAACTCCGTGAGGCTGCGGGCACCGGGACCGGCGGGCAGAACGCCCTGCTGGTAGTTTCGGAACTCTTCCAGGACCAGCTGGAGGTTGTGCTCGCTCTCGTGCTTGTTGACCTCGGCCAACAGCTCGGCCTGAGCCCCGCCAGGACGCGAGGCATAGCCCTCCGTTGTGGCCACGGCGGTAGTTTCATGTGGATCTTGGTGGCCAGGACGCCGCCCACCGGCTCGGTCAGAGCCCACTGATCGTCCGATAAGTCGCTTGGGTACGGCGTGCGTTCACTCACCCCGCCACCCCAACAGGCCACCGCCTGCGGACCAGCGGATTCCGCCCGCACCCACACCATCAGGCGACGACAGAACCACTCAATGTATTACGAACCACCCTCTGACACCTCGGCGGCGGGGGCCGTCGAGAAATTACTGGTGCGTGTCGGGTCAATCGTCTGTTGTCGTTGCGTGTATGACATAGCGGGCGAGTTCGCTGGGGTCGATAAGGCGGACCGGGAGCGGGTCGCTGTGGTGGCCGTGTCGCTGTAGCAGGGGGCGGGTCTGCTGGAGGAGGGTGCGCATCTGGTTCTCGCCGACGCGGAAGAGGTGGGCGATCAGCGAGGCGGGCAGCCCGCGCTGGTCCAGGACGGAGGCCCAGATGATGTTTTCGACCGCGAGTTTGCGGTGGCGGGGTCGCTGGCCCGGTGCGAGTTGGTCGATCAACTCACGAACTCTGCTGACGAGTTGGTCGAGGGCGTGCCGGGTGAGACCGGTCAGCACCGGGTGGGTGGCCAGCGCCGCGTCGAAGGTGTGGGCCTGGCGGGGATGGGCTCGGCGCCCTTGCGGCTGCAGCGGCACGGCCGGGACGCCGGGCTGCGGCGGAATGGTGTAGTTCCACTCGCCGTGGAAGTCGTCGGGGTCGATACGCAGCGCCGCAAGGTGCTGGGCGTCAATCTCGATACCGGTGGGATAGGCGCCCTCGTCCAGGCGGGCGCTGACACGCAGGCCGGTCGTGGTCGTGGTGGAGGCGATCAGGTTGAGAGCGACTTCGTAGCTGGTCAGCGGGCGGGCGCGCCAGTTCAT